>CAXSHI010000244.1:0-6202 GCA_964236755.1 uncultured Acetobacteraceae bacterium | reverse complement strand
TCGGGCGGCATCACCGTGATCGACGACTACGGCCACCACCCGGTCGAGATCGCCGCCGTGCTCAAGGCTGCGCGCCAGGCCGGCGCCCGCGACGTGCTCGCCATCGTGCAGCCGCACCGCTATTCCCGCCTGCAATCGCTGTTCCCCGAGTTCTGCACCTGCATGAACGACGCCGGCACCGTGATCGTCGCCGATGTGTATGCGGCAGGCGAGGCGCCGATCTCCGGCATCTCCCGCGACGCGCTGGTGGACGGGCTGCGCGCCCGCGGCCACCGCAGCGTGGTGCCGCTGCCGGGGCCGGAGCACTTGGGCGAGATGGTGCACGCCATCGCCAAGCCCGGCGACTTCGTGATCTGCTTGGGCGCCGGGACCGTCACGCAATGGGCGGCGGCCCTGCCCAGCGAACTCGCGGCGCTGCAGGCCGCCAGCACGCGGCGGGCCGGATGATCCCCGCCGTGTCCCGCCCGGCGCTGGCCGACCGCCTGCCAAGGGTCCATGGCCGGGTGCAGGCGAACGCGCCGCTGGCACCGTTCACCTGGTTCCGCGTTGGCGGCCCGGCCGAGGCGCTGGTGCGTCCGTCCAGTCCTGAAGACCTCGCGGGCTTCCTCGCGGCGCTGCCGCATGACGTGCCGGTCGAGGTGCTGGGGGCGGCGAGCAACGTGATCGTGCGCGACGGCGGCGTCCACGGCGTGGTGCTGCGCCTCGGCCGCGGCTTCGGCGACATCCGCACCGAGCCGGACGGCGTGGTCGCCGGCGCCGCCTGCCTTGACGCCGCGGTGGCCGAGCACGCGGCGGCGGCGGGGCTGGCGGGGCTTGAGTTCCTGTCGGGCATCCCGGGCGCCATCGGCGGCGCCGTCGCCATGAACGCCGGCGCCTATGGCGGCGACGTCGCGGGCTGCCTCGATTGGGCGGAGGTCGTCACCCGCTCGGGCGAACCGGTCCGCTTGGAGGCCGCGGCGCTCGCCCTCGCCTACCGGCACGCCAGCCTGCCGCCCGGCGCCGTCGTTGTCCGCGCCCGCCTCCGTGCCCGCCCCGGCGACCGTGCCGCCATCGCGGCGCGCATGGCCGAGATCCGCCGCAGCCGGGAGGCGACGCAGCCGGTCCGCGCCCGCACTGGCGGCTCCACCTTCCGCAACCCGCCGGGGATGCGGGCGTGGGAACTGATCGACGCCGCCGGCGGGCGCGGCCTGGTGCGCGGAGGCGCCGCGTGCAGCGACAAGCATTGCAACTTCCTGCTGAACACCGGCGGCGCCACGGCGGCCGACCTGGAGGGCTTGGGCGAGGAACTGCGGCGGCGCGTGCACGCGGCGTCCGGCGTCACGCTGGAGTGGGAGATCAAGCGCATGGGCATCCCGTCCGGCCCGGCCCCTTGGAAGCATCCATGAAGCGCGTCGCAGTCCTGTATGGCGGCATCTCCGCCGAGCGCGAGGTCAGCCTGTCCTCCGGCCGACAGGTGATCGCGGCGCTGGGAGCCGCCGGGTTCGACGTGACGCCGATCCTGGTCGGGCCGGACCTCGGCGCGATGGTCGCGGCGCTCGATCCCAAGTCCGGGCCCAAGCCAGATGCCGTGTTCAACGCGCTGCACGGGCGGTTCGGCGAGGATGGGGTGATCCAGGGCATGCTGGACTGGCTCGGCATCCCCTACACCCATTCCGGCGTCCGCGCCTCGGCGCTGGCGATGGACAAGCAGGCGGCCAAGGCGGTGTTCGCTGCCGCCGGATTGCCGGTGGCGCAGGGGCGGGTCGTCGAGATGGACGAGCTGGAGGCCGCGGACCCGATCCCGCTGCCCTACGTGGTGAAGCCGGTGAACGAGGGATCGTCCGTGGGCGTCGAGATTCTGCGCGGCGGCGACAACCGCCGGGCGGAGCTGGCGCGCACCTGGCGGTTCGGCCGCACGGCGATGGTCGAGGAGTACGTGCCCGGCCGCGAGCTGACGGTCGGCGTCATGGGCGGACGCGCGCTCGGGGTGACGGAGATCACCGCGGCGGCGGGCTTCTACGACTACGAAAGCAAGTACGCCGAAGGCGGCTCCCGCCATATGGTCCCGGCGGCTGTGCATCCGGACACCTATGCCCGCGCGCTTGACGTGGCGCTGGCGGCGCACCAGGCGCTGGGCTGCCGCGGCGCCACCCGGGCCGACCTGCGCTACGACGATACGGCAGGCGAGCCGGGCCGCTTGGTGCTGCTGGAGGTGAACACGCAGCCGGGTCTGACGCCGACCAGCCTGCTGCCGGAGCAGGCGGCGCATCTCGGCATCGACTTCCCCCAGCTCTGCGCCTGGATGGTGGAGCACGCCGCATGCCGCGCATAGCGCCGCCCGACCGCGCGCCGGTCAGCAGCCAGCCCGGCCTGCGGTCGCCGCGCACGCCGGCCAAGCCGCCGCGTCCGCTCGACGATCGCCCGTCGCGCCTGCGGCTGCTGCTGCGCCGGCAGCGCCGGCTGGTGCGTCCGCTCGCCTACGGGCTTGCCGGCGTGGCGTTGCTGGCCGGCGGCGCCGCCCTAGTGCGGACGATGCAGCCCGCCCACTCCGTCGCGTCGCTCCGCGAGCGGATCGCCGCCGGCGCCAGCTTCCCCGTGCGGAGCATCGTGGTCGAGGGCCGGTCGCTGACGCCCGAATCCAAGCTGCGCGAGGCGCTGGGCGTTTCCAAGGGCGACAAGCTGCTTGGCGTTTCGCTGGATGCCGCCCGCGCGCGGATCGAGCGGCTGACCTGGGTGCAGCACGCCACCGTGGAGCGCCGGCTGCCCGGCACGCTCGTCGTGCAGATCACCGAGCGCCGTCCCTTCGCCGTCTGGCAGACCGGCGGCAAGTTCGTGCTGATCGACCGGGCGGGCCAGGTCGTGGCCGACCAGGACCCGGTGAAGGACGCCGCCGCCTTTGCCACGCTGCCCCTGGTCGTCGGGACCGGCGCCCCGGAATACGCGGCGGCCCTGCTGGACCAGCTCGCCGCGCAGCCCGCGCTGCGCGCCCATGTGGTCGCTGCCGTGCGCGTGGGCGAGCGCCGGTGGAACCTCCGGCTCAACAACGGCGCCGACGTGCTGCTGCCGGAGGGCGCCGAGGCGCCGGCCATGACCCGGCTGATGGAGCTACACACCGCGCAGTCGCTGCTGGATCGCCCGGTGCAGGCCTTCGACCTGCGGCTGCCCGACCGGCTGGTGGTGCGCCCGCTGCCGGAGCCGCCGCTGCCGGTGCCGCCCAACCCGCATCGGCCGACCTGAGGAGGCGCGGGGATGAACGACATGATCCGCGCCGAGCCTCGCGTCGCCAGGCTGGTCGCTGGCAAGCCGGACGGCGGCCGGTCGTTGGGTCCGCACCTGCCGCCGCCGATGCCTCCGGACCCGCCGCCGCGCCGCCCGTTGCGCGCCGGGCCGTTCGGGGTGCTGGACGTGGGCAGCACCAAGGTGACGTGCCTGATCGGCCGGGTGGACGGCGACGGCAAGCTCCGCGTGCTCGGCTTCGGGATGCGGCAGTCCCGCGGCGTGCGTGCGGGCGGGATCACCGACCTGGACGGGGCGGAGCAGGCGGTGCGCGGCGCGGTGGGCGATGCGGAGATCGGGGCGGACCACCGGCTGCGCTCGGTGATCGTGAACCTCACCTGCGGCGCGCCGGAAAGCCGGGTGTTCGGCGTGCAGTGGCCGGTGGGCGGGCGCGCCGTCACCGAGGTGGACGTGCGGCGCGTGGTGCAGGAGGGCCGCGCCCGCGCGGCCTTCGAGGGGCGCGAAACCATCCATGCCCTGCCGCTCGGCTTCGCAGCCGACGGGACGCTCGGGGTCGCCGACCCGCGCGGCCTGCACTGCGATGTGCTGTCGGCCCGGCTGCATGTCGTGGACGCTGCCGCGACGGCGCTGCGCAACCTGGAGACGACGGTGCTGCGCTGCGAGCTGTATATCTCGGAGCTGGTCAGCGCGCCCTTGGCGGCCGGGCTGTCGTCGCTCGTGGAGGACGAGCGGCAGTTGGGCGCCACCGTGATCGACATGGGCGGCGGCACCACGGGCATCGGCGTGTGGAGTGAGGGCAATCTGCTGCACACGGCGCAGCTCGCGGTGGGCGGCAGCCACGTGACCAACGACCTCGCGCGGGTGCTCTCCACCTCGGTGGCCGACGCCGAGCGGCTGAAGACCGTCTATGGCAACGCGGACAGCAGCCCGGACGACGAGCGGGAGATCCTGTCGGTACCGCTAGTGGGCGAGGAGGAGCACCACTTTGCCAAGATCCTGCGCAGCCAGCTGGTGGACGTGATCCGTCCGCGCCTGGAGGAAACGTTCGAGCTGGTCCGCGAACGTCTCGACCAGGCCGGCATGGCGCGGGAGGCCGGAACGCGCGTCGTGCTGACCGGCGGCGCCAGCCAGCTGGCGGGCGCACGCGAGATGGCGGGCCGGGTGCTCAACCGCCAAGTGCGCCTGGGCCGCCCTTTGCCGTTGCGGGGCCTGGCGGACGACGTGTCCGGCCCGGGCTTCGCCACGGCGGCGGGCCTGCTGAACTGGGCGAGCGGCGTGGGGCCGCTGGCCGACCTCGACACGTCCGACGACCAGCCGGCTGGCTGGATCGGCCGTGCCGTCAATTTTATCCGAAACAGACTGTAACACTTCAGACACGAATGATATCTGTGTTAATCCGCAACTAACGTTAATCCTGACTTATCGCCAGAAGCCAGCTTGGGAGAGCCTCGATGACCCTGAACCTCACCGTCCCGCAGCAGAGCCACACCGACTTCACGCCGCGCATCACCGTGATCGGCGTGGGCGGCGGCGGTACCAACGCCGTTGACAACATGATCGCGCTCAATCTGCAGGGCGTGGACTTCGTGGTCGCCAACACGGACGCGCAGCAGCTTCAGCACAGCCGGGCCGACCGCCGGGTGCAGTTGGGACCGCACTTGACGCAAGGCCTCGGCGCCGGCGCCAAGCCCGAGATCGGCCGCGCCGCCGCAGAGGAGGCGGCGGACGAGCTGATGCGGCACCTGGACGGCGCCCACATGGTGTTCATCACCGCCGGCATGGGCGGCGGCACCGGCACCGGCGCCGCCCCGGTCATCGCCCGCATGGCCCGCGAGCGCGGCGTGTTGACGGTCGGCGTAGTGACCAAGCCCTTCACCTTCGAGGGCGCCCGGCGCGGCAAGGCGGCCGAGGCAGGCATCACCGAGCTGCAGCAGTTCGTTGATACGCTGATCGTGATTCCGAACCAGAACCTGTTCCGCCTAGCTAACGAGCGGACCGGCTGGAAGGAAGCGTTCAAGATGGCCGACCACGTCCTTTACATGGGCGTCCGCGGCGTGACCGACCTGATGGTGGCGCCGGGCCTGGTGAACCTCGACTTTGCCGACATCCGCACGGTGATGGCGGAGATGGGCAAGGCGATGATGGGCACCGGCGAGGCGGAGGGCGAGAACCGCGCGATCCGCGCCGCCGAGGCTGCGATCAGCAACCCGCTCTTGGAGGACACCAGCATGGGGGGGGCGCGTGGCCTTCTGATCAACATCACCGGCGGCGACGACATGACGCTGTTCGAGGTCGATCAGGCGGCAAACCGCATCCGGGAGGAGGTGGCGGAGGACGCGAACATCATCTTCGGCTCAGCTATAGACGAGACCCTGAGCGGGCGCGTGCGCGTCTCGGTGGTCGCGACCGGCATCGACATCGCCCAGGCGGAGACGCAGAAGCCGCGCCTGTTCGCGGTGGGCGGCGGCATGGCCCATGCGGTCTCGGGCGGCCCGGCCGCGGCGCCGTCCGGTCCGCCTCCCTCCACCATGCCGCCCTCGTTCAGCATGGCGGGCCAGCCCGCGGGGCCGCTGGTGGCGACGCAGCTGCTCACGCCCCGCGCACCGGAGCCGGCCGCCGACGCCTCGCCGTACCATGCTCCGCAGGGTGGGGACGCGCAGCACAGCGGGTCGCGCTATGCGGCCCCGGCGCCGACGCTTCGGCCCGCTGCGCCGCCGCGGCCCCATGCCGCGCCCACGGAGCCATCCCGCACCGAGCCGGTGCCGCCCCCCGCGCCGCCCAGCACGGCGCGGAGCCTGTTCGACATCATGACCGGCGGCATGGGGCGGAGCCGCCGGGTGGCGGTGTCCGATCCGGAGCCGCAGCGCGCGGAGCCGTCCTTCCCCGTGCATGGCGCGTCCGCCCCGTCGCGGCAGGAGCCGGCGGACGAAGGCCTCGATATCCCGACCTTTCTGCGCCGTCAGAAGTCATACCCCTGATGTTTACA
>CAXSHI010000243.1:0-6292 GCA_964236755.1 uncultured Acetobacteraceae bacterium | reverse complement strand
GTCGAGG
Source organism: uncultured Acetobacteraceae bacterium (assembly GCA_964236755.1). Taxonomy (GTDB): domain Bacteria; phylum Pseudomonadota; class Alphaproteobacteria; order Acetobacterales; family Acetobacteraceae; genus CAHJXG01. The sequence continues at coordinate 6,285 of CAXSHI010000243.1, read as the reverse complement.
CGGCGCGCGGTCGGCGTCCGCGCGCCGCTGCCGGTGCTCGCCCTGCCGAACCAGCGCTGGTCGCTCGACTTCGTGCACGACCAACTCGCGGGCGGCAGGCGGTTCCGGGTGCTGAACGTCATGGACGACGTCACGCGCGAGTGCCTGGCAGCGGTCGTGGACACGTCGATCTCGGGCAGGCGGGTGGCGCGCGAGCTTGCCGCCCTTGTCGTCCGGCGGGGCAGGCCGGCCGTGATCGTCAGCGACAACGGCACCGAGCTGACGTCCAACGCGGTGCTGTCGTGGGCGGGCGAGGCCGGAATCGACTGGCACTATATTGCCCCGGGCAAGCCGACCCAGAACGGCTATGTCGAGAGCTTCAACGGCCGGATGCGGGACGAGCTCCTGAACGAGACGCTGTTCACGAGCCTGGCTCATGCCCGCGAAGCGGTTGCCGCTTGGGCCGACGGTTACAACGCCGAGCGGCCGCATTCCTCGCTCGGCTACGCGACCCCGGCCGCATACGCGGCCGGGCTCAGGCTGGCCGCGTCGCGGCTGGTTGCAACCGTCGCCAATGAGGGCGACAACACATGCCGGTCTCTGGTCGCCACTGGATGAAAGATGGGGGTCAGGTCAGGCGCGATCAGCTTCACGTCGTGCCCAAAACCGGTCAGCACGCGAGCCCAATGGTGCGCCGCGCCGCACGCCTCCATGACCACCGTGCATGCTGCTTGCTTCTCGAAAAATGCGGTCAGCTCGTTCCGTCGCAGCTTGCGTCGGGTCACGACGAGCCCGGAACCATCCACTGCATGGACCTGGAAAACGGACTTGGCCGTATCGAAGCCGATCATGGTAACGCTCATTGCGGGCGGCTCCCTTTCTGCCGGTTCTCACGACCCGCACCTTGGCACATTGATGCCGTTGGGAGCCGTCCACCCCATCTGGGAAAGCACGCAGACCAGACTCGCTTTCCTGACGCTGGCCCGGACGAGGGAATGGGCGACACGGACGAGCGGTCGCAGGTCGTCCATCGAGGCGCCTGCAGAAAGGGCCAGCGCCGTCGTCGCAGGCCTGCCCCATGGCCACTGCGGCTCTCCCGGCCGACTCTGACAGCCTGGGCGCTGCGGCTTTGCCCTCCTGCCCTAGGCCGCCGCGCCGGCCCGGCCGATCTCCCCCACGTCCTGCAAGTCCCAGACCTTCCAGCACAGGTCCATCAGCCGGCGCGTCTGGTCCCGCGGCAGGATCTCCTCGGACAGGCCGATGAACTTGTCCTCCAGCTGGGCGTCCGTCATCGGCCGGTCCTGGCTGCCCCCGGCGTGCTCGATGAAGCTGTGCAGCTTGCGCCCGTCGGTCAACACAACCGTCATGTCCACTTGGTCCGCCTTGATCGCCGGATCGGTCGTCGCCGTCACCCGCCTGCGCATGGCAACCACCGCCGGGTCCGCCACCGCACGGTCGGTGAAGGCCTGCTCTCCGGCGCGGCCGGTCACGATCGCCACCGCGACCGCGTGGTAGATGCTGAACTTGCCTTCCAGCCCGGCGCGCGGGTCCGTCTTGCCCATCAGGTTCAGCACCAGCGGATGCACCCGCAGGTCGATGGCTTGGATCGCGTCCGGCTGCAGCCCGTTCGCATTGCGGAGCTTGATGGCGGCGTCGATCGCGGGGTGCGACACGATGCCACAGGCGAACGGCTTGTAGGTGTTCAGCGCCAGTTCGTAATGCTGCCCCAACCCGTCCGTCACCTCGGACCAGTCGTGCCGAGTGCTGAGCCCCTGGGGTCAGGTCAGAAGCAAGCTTTTTACGTCAGCCCACCTTGCAACGCCACAAGCCACCTCCGTGCAACATGCTGCCGCGGATACTGAGGCGGCACCTTTGCCGCCGGACGCACCGCCTCGATCAAGGGTTCCAGCACCGCTCAATGCGCATCCGTCAGCATCCAGCCTACCTTGCAAAAAGCAGGATAATGCACCGGCAAGCGAAGAGTTTGGGCGCTAACAGGCCCTAACATCCCGCTCGGATCACTCATTGGTGGCTTGCCAACTCGCAGCGCAACCACCGCACCCGGGAAGCTACCACGGGCACAATTTAGCAAACGTTAACCATTGTGGCCCAAACTGTCTAAAATAAAATCTCAAACAGGAAAAATTCCAATTTTATAGGTATATTTGTTCAAATGAAACCAAATGCTCCTCCCGCCGTGCGGACAGGTAACATCAGCACTTCACAGCATTCCGTTGCGAGCGCTTCGCCAGTAGGGATGGTTGCCGGAAAGGGCAGCACATCCACGGCTCCGGCCGTTGTGCCCCAGGCGGGCGCAAAGGGAGTTGTCGGGCTAGTCGCCGTCAGCGACCCGGCCTACGCCCTGGGATCTCGCGTGCTGAGCGTCGGCGCCGACAAGCAGGTCAAGACGATTGCGGCGGCTATCAATTCCTCCCTGAACGGGAAACCAGATGCTTCTCCCGCCCTGCAGGCAGGCAACCTCAACGCTCCACAGCACTCCATTGCGAGCGCTTCGCCAGTAGGGATGGTTGCCGGAAAGGGCAGCACATCCACGGCTCCGGCCGTTGTGCCCCAGGCGGGCGCAAAGGGAGTTGTCGGGCTAGTCGCCGTCAGCGACCCGGTTTACGCCGCAGGATCTCGCGTGCTGAGCGTCGGCGCCGACAAGCAATTCAAGACGATTGCGGCGGCTATCAATTCCTCCCTGAACGGAGACGTCATTCTCGTCGACGCGGGTACTTACAAAAACGACTTTGCCGTGGTCAACACGAAACTCACCATTCTTGCCGTGGGCGGACGGGTGAACATGGTTGCAACCGTGCCACCGCCAAATTGGAAAGGCATTCTGACAGTTGAAACAGACCTCCGGATTGAAGGTTTCAGCTTCTCGGGTGCGCACATTCCTGACCAATACGGCCACAATGGCGCTGGCATACGCCAAGAAGGCGGAAAACTTGTATTATTCAATGACGAGTTTCGCAATAATCAGAATGGGATATTGACAAGCGCCGTATCAGGCCAGCCAGTAAACAGCATCAACATCGACCACTGCTTGTTCGACAGCAACGGCGGAGCGGACGGCAACAGCGTCGGCAACATCCACAACATATACATCGGGGCCACCGATTCCGCGACAGTCAGCAACAGCGTATTCCAGAACGCCCTTGTCGGCCATGAGTTCAAGAGCCGAGCCGTGGTGAACACCTTGACCAACAACCTGTTCGTGAGCGGTGTCGGAACGGGAACAGGCAGCTACGACATCGATATCCCGAATGGCGGGCAGACCGTGCTGACAGGGAACACCATCGTCAAGGGACCCAATGCCGAGAACAGCAACATGGTCCATTTCGGTGGCGAGGGCATCCCCTATGCTCAGTCGTCCTTGACCATCCAAAGCAACTTGTTCCTGAACTCCAACCCGCAAGCTGTTGGCCTGCTCAACCAAACCTCGGTCACGGCCCAGCTGTCCGGCAACGTCCTGGATGGCCTCGCTGCCGACGCGTTCATCAAAGGGCCGGCGAACGCCACGGGCAACTTCGACAACAAGGGCGCAAAGCTGGCTGATGCAACCCTGGTCGGCATCCTGCCCGGCAGCACCATGATCTTCACAGACACGGCGGCTCACAGCATCCTGCTTGAGGATGGGAAAACACAGGCGGTGCAGGGCGGCAACGGCCGGCTCACGGTGGGGGTCAACATCGGCCATGTCATCGTCATTGGCGGACGTGGCGGCCTTGACCTGACCGAGAACGCCAGCACAGGGGGCAACCAGTACACGACCGCCGCCGGGGTTTCAAACAGCCTCCGGATGCTCGGGATGGGGCAGAATACCATCGACAGCGAGGGGACCGACCTCATCATCGCAGGCGACGGCAACCAGTCTGCGCAGATAAACGGCAACGCCACGATCACCGGGGGCAAGGGAAACTGCTCGTGGAACGTGAACGGCACCGCATCCATCAACACCGGATCAGGCAGCGCCGCGATGTCCTTGGGAGCCGCGGGGAAGCTTACGCTTACCGGAACAAACTCGTTCTACAGCTTGGCGGCCAACGGAGGGGTTGCCACCTTTGACACCGTAAATGGCGGGAAAAGGGTTGCTGGATCAATCCGAGGTGGGGCGCTGCAGATGCAGGTGTATGAGGGGAGCATGCACATCACGACGGCTGCTGGCTCTGTCGGTGCTGTGATCCGGCTCGACCAAGGCGACGCGAACGTTTCTAGCGCCGGGTCGGACGTCATCTACGCCGGGACAGGGAACAGCACGATCATCCTAAGTGGCAAGGCCCAGGTCTATGCGGGAACCGGCAAGCTCTCTGTTTTCGGTCGGGGCGATGTAGGGGGCGCGGACGTTTATGGTGCGGGCGGCCGTTACCTCATCAGCGGCGACGGCGGCAACATCACGTATCATGGCGGCGACCGGGACAGCACTGTCACGGCGGAACTGAGCAACATCAGGCTGCTCGGTGCCGCAGGGCGGCTTTCCATCAACGGTGGATCGCGTGAAACGATCGTTGGCGGGTTTGGAGGCATTGTTTTTCATGAGCTAGGGGGTGGCGCCAACACGATCACCACGCTTGCGGGTTCCGCAAACCAGCTGGACCTCACGGGATCTGACCAAGTTGACAGCTTTGGGCGCGACGTCATCACCACCTCGGGCAGCAACCAAGCTATGACTGTCCACGGCGACACCACGCTTTCCCTTGGCAAGGGGAACAGCCAGGTTGCTTTGTACGGAAAGGACATCGTGCGCGCTTACCAAGGGTTCAACCGCTTCACCGTTGGTAAGGGAGCCGACGTGTCATTCGACTTGGGCGACACGACCCAGATCCACGAGACAAACGCGGCCGTTCGGGTCACGTTTTCGAACGTTTCTACCAAGGGTTCGGTCCCAGCATCTATGTCGGTGGCGGGTGGAGCGGCTGACATCTACACGACTCCCCAAGGCGAATTCACCGTGATCACCGACGGGGTCAGCGGTCCGGTCGCCATCGTAGCCGGGACTGGGACGGCCACCGTGCACACCAGCGGCACGGATTCGATCCATCTCGGATCCGGCGCGTCCACGCTGACGGTGCATGGCAGCGGCAGCGAGGTCTGGGCGGGGTCCGGCAGCCTTGTCTTGCATGGATATGACTGGGCTGGCGGGCAGTTTACCTTGCATGGCGGGTCCGGCGCGATCGCCGTTGACCAGGGCCCGAGTACGATGCGCTTCATTGGCGGTTCGGGGGCAGCGACGCTCGCAGGGGGGCAATTGGATATCGTTGCAGGGTCTGGGAGCATCGCTGTTTCTGCGGCTCAGGTCCGGTCATTCCTGGGCGGTGTCGGCTCAGCCGATCTCGCTTTGAATGATCAAGGGTCGAAGATCATGTTCGGAAGCGGACAAACGACCGTACACGAAATCGGCTGGGGCAAAGCAAATATCTTCGGCTTCGCTGCGGGCCAGGGTGGAGTCGTAAACATTGAAGGTTTTAGACAGGGTGTCGATAAGATCATTCTAGATAAAGGAATATCTGTGACTTCGCTAGATGTTAAAAGCGGAGCGACACATTTTCTATTAACTAATGGGAGTGATGTTATGTTGAAAGGAATTCTAAATGCAAACACTTTGTTTGGCTAGTGGCACCGTCAACTTATTAGGTTGAAGCCGCGATAGGGCGCGAAGGACGGCGCGCTCGTGGCTACGCCGAAGCGGCGACGCCGGTGACTTCAGCCCAGACCTGAAAGGCTTGGCTCCGGACATCTCGATACTGGACGGCTGGAATTTGGTGGCGGCGGAGATGTAACCGGGGCAGACTCCCGGGCGATCAAACCGCGGTTGCGGTCTGACGGACGAGGTCGGGGAGCGGCGGGATGCTGATGGCGCCAGGAACGTGCAGTCGGTCGCCGAGATAGCGGAAGAACGAGACCTTGAGCTTGCAGCAGGTCTTCATCAGGCCGAGCGTGACGTCGCGTGCGATGCGTCCTGCCGTGCTCATAGTGCCGCCTGAGATCGTGCGCTTGGTCACGCAAGCCCGGATGTCGTTCTCCGAGCCGTTGGCAGGGCTGTTCAACGCTGCTGGGTCGGTCGTGTTGAGTCCGCTCTGCCACACCTGTGCGGCAAAGTGCGGCGGCTGATTGCAAGAGGGACACCCGAGGCGGCCAATGTCTGACCTTTGCGACGGCAACCGGATCGGAGGTTGCCGTGGCTGCGTTTTCGCCGTTGCTGGACGTGCTGGCAGACGTTCCTGATCCGCGCCGGGCGCAGGGACAACTCTACAAGCTGCCCCACGTGCTGCTGTTCGCCATCCTCGCCATCGTGACCCGCTG
>CAXSHI010000242.1:0-6344 GCA_964236755.1 uncultured Acetobacteraceae bacterium | reverse complement strand
TTCAACCGGATGATCCCGAACATCCTGACGCTGCTCGGCCTGTGCGCCGGGCTGACCAGCATGCGCTACGGGCTGGAGGGGCGGTTCGGTCCCGCCGCCGCGGCCATCGTGGTGGCCGCCTGCATCGACGGGCTGGACGGGCGGCTAGCCCGGCTGCTCAAGGCGACCTCCCGCTTCGGCGCGGAGTTCGACAGCCTGGCGGATTTCTGCTGCTTCGGCGTGGCGCCGGCGTTCGTGCTGTACCTGTGGTCGCTGCACAGCGCCGGCGGGTTCGGCTTCACGCCGTGCCTGATGTTCGCCGTGTGCATGGCGCTGCGGCTCGCGCGGTTCAACGCGACGCTCGACACGCCGCCGCCCATTGCGCACGCCTACGCCTACAACTTCTTCACCGGCGTGCCGGCGCCGTGTGGGGCGGGACTGGCGTTGTTCCCGCTGTTCCTTGGACTGGAAGCGCATGCGCTCCGCCTGCCGTGGCTGGAGGCGCTGGCGCACCATCCGCTGTTCTGCGCTGTCGTGCTGGCCGGCACGGCGCTGCTGCTGGTCAGCACGCTGCCGGTCTGGAGCTTCAAGAACTTCAAGGTGCCGCGCGACCTCGTGCTGCCGCTGCTGCTGGGAATCGGCCTGTTCACGGCGGTGCTGGTGGCGGACCCCTGGGCGGCGCTAGCGGGCGCCGGGCTGATCTATTTCGGCATGCTGCCGTTCAGCCGCCGCAGCTTCCATCGGCTCCGCCAGGACGCCGGGCGGCAGGTCGAGCAGGAATAGCCGGGTCAGCTAAGGGAAGACAGACAGCACGGGGTGGCCGAACATCTGGGTCATCTTCGCGCCGTCCTGCGCGCCGAAGCGGTCCGAGCATCCCCTGAGGAAATCCGAGTGCCAGCCATGGCCCGCGAAGAACATCTTGTGGGCGATATACAGGAACGGCTTGATGCGGGGGACATAGCGGCCATGGAACAACGCGACCGCTTCGGTCACGCCGGGCCAGTGCGGCTGGAACATGTCGTCGAGCAGGACCACGCCGCCAGATGCCAGGCAGTCCTGCGCCGTCAGCAGATCGCTCAGCGTGTGCTCCGCGGTGTGGCAGCCATCGACCGAGAACAGGCGGAACGGGCCATGGTCCCGGACAAGGTCAACCTTGTCCGCGCAGTTGAGCGCCGAGCTGTCCTTTTTCGTGAATGAGTAGTTGATCTCGTGGTCAGGCCCATAGGCCTGGATGTTGGCCCTGAGGTGTTCGAGGCTGCCCACGCCGGCGCCGTCGATGTTCCTCGCCTGATCATCGAACACGTCAAGAGCGGCGACATTGCTGCCAGGCCGCATGAGGTGAGCCAGCGCAATCAGCAGCTTGCCATGGAAGACGCCGATCTCCGCAGCGTGTCCCTCGATGCCAAGCTCGCCCTGCATCTCGTTGATCAGCTTAAGGTAAGGCAGCCACCGTTCGTTGACCCAGCCGTCAATGTTCGGGAGGCCGTCCTGCCAATAAGCGTCGATATCGCGCATCGTTCCAACCTGCCGTGACCGGGTTGGGCTACAGTGCTTTGGCAGTGCTGGCTAGTGCCCGGCGTGGTGGAATTCAGCCTGGGCCAAGGCATCCAATGGGTTCGGCGGCCCGGCCCGGCGCTTGCGGCTTGCTTCGATCCGGCAAGCAACAATCTTGACTTCCTGCGATTTGCCTTTGTGATACTGATGATCTAGCGTCACTGCTTTGCTCAGGGGGTAGCGTGTGCTTGCACCAGGAACAATCGACTGTGCCCGGCGCAGCTATAATTCTCGCCACGAGCCACAGTCGTCGCATTAACCATTTGGGAACCAAAATGGTGTATGATGGCTCAATAAAGAGTCCGACGCCTTCGATCTCACATCCGTCCGCAGGGGCCGCTTCGATGACATTGGAAGAACCGCATCAAGCCATCAAGCCGGACCCCGTGCGCGCACCCGCCGCCGCGCCCAAGGATCGCCGCCGCCCGGACCGCTCCGACCAGGTCAGCCCGAATCTGCTTCCGCTGCTGCGGTCGGCGCCCGTGACCGAGACCCCTCCGGCCGTCGGCGGCAGCGAGGACATGGCGCCGTTCGACGATGCGCTGGCGCCCGCCAAAGGCATCGCCGTCGGCTTGGCGCTGAGCGTGCCGTTGTGGGCCGCCATCGGCGGCATCGTGTGGGCAGTGCTGTAGCAGCGGACCGGGCGCGTCAGCGCCGCCGGGCGTCGAGCAGGATGCCGTCGGCGCGAAGCTGCTGCACCTCCGCCTCGGAGTAGCCGAGTGCCGCCAGCACGTCCGCGCCGTGCTCGTTGAACCGCGGCGGCGGGGTACGGGCGCCGCCGGGCGTGCGGCTGAGCTTGATCGGCGTGCCAAGCCCGCGGTAGGCGGCGCCACCCTCAAGCGGCAGCTCCGCCACCATGGCGCGGGCGTAGGCCTGCTCGCCCCCCACCGCCTGGTCCACCGCCAGCACCGGCCCGGCCGGCACGCCCGCCCGCAGCAGCGCCTGGCACAGCGCCTCTCCGTCCTGCCCGGCGAACGCGGCGCCGAGCTGCCCCTCCAGCGCCTCCCGGTTCGCCAGGCGCCCGGCGTTGGCGGCGAAGCGCGGGTCGTCCGCAAGCTCCGGGCGGCCGATGTGCCGGCATAGCTTGCGGAACTGGCCGTCGTTCCCGGCGGCGACGAAAATCTGCCCGGTCGCTGTGGCGAACTGCTGGTAGGGCGCGAGGTTCGGGTGCGGGTTGCCCATCGGCCGGGGCCGGGCGCCGTTCAGGAAGAAGTTGGCGGCGTGCGGATGCAGCAGCGCCATGCCGCAGTCGTGCAGCGTCATGTCCAGGTACTGCCCGCGGCCGGACGCCGCCCGCTCGTGCAGCGCCATCAGGATGCCGACGGCGGAGAACAGCCCGGTCGCCAGATCGACCACCGGCGTGCCGAGCCGCAGCGGTCCCGTCGTGGGATCGCCGTTCACGCTCATCAGTCCGGTCATCGCCTGCAGGATCGCATCGTAGCCCGGCAGGCCGCCTAGCGGCCCGTCGGCGCCGAAGCCGGACACGCGGCAGTGGATCAGCCCCGGGAAGCGCGGCGCGAGGTCCGCTTCATAGCCGAGGCCCCACCGTTCCATGGCGCCGGGCTTGAAGTTCTCGATCAGGACATCGGCGGTCTCGATCAGGCGCAGCAGCACGGCGCGCCCGGCGGGCTTGCTGAGGTCAAGCGCGATGCCGCGCTTGTTGCGGTTGACGCCGACGAAGTAGCTGGCATCCCGCTCCCCCGTCGCCTGCTCGACGAAGGGCGGGCCCCAATCGCGCACCTCGTCGCCTTGCGGCGGCTCGACCTTGATGACCTCGGCGCCGTGATCGGCCAGGATCATCGTGCAATACGGCCCGCCCAGCACGCGGGTCAGGTCCACCACGCGCAACCCGGCCAGCGCGCCGGGGGAGGCCGCGAGGCCCTTGCCCGTGGTTGCAGTCGCTGCCCCGTCCATCAAGCCGCCTCCCGCCTGACCCGGGCACAGAGCGCCGGGCCGATGCCGGGCATTTCGGCACAGGCAGGGCCGCGCGGCAAGGCGGACTGTCCGGCGGGATCGGCGCTACCCGGCGCCACCCTCCGCGCTATGCGGGCCGCCATGGGCCGGCATCGCCTGCTCGACCGCCGCCAAGATCGAACGGATGCGGAACGGCTTGCGCAGGAACGCCTTGTAGCGCCGCGTCACGGCGGCGACGGCCTCCTCCGGCAAGGCGCTCATGACCACGACCGGGAGGCTGTCGGCGCTGCGGTCCGCAGCCAGCGCGTGCAGCACTCCGGCGCCGTCGAGGACCGGCATCATGTAATCCAGCAGCACCAGGTCGGGCCGCCGCTCGGCGATGCAGGCCAGCGCCTGCCGTCCGTTCGCCGCGGTGGTGACGCAGAACCCAGCATCCGTCAGGATGGCGTCGAGCACCTCGGCCACGCCGAACTCGTCATCGACCACCAGCACCGTCCGCACGCGGTCAGGGTCCCGAGCCTGCCGGGCTGGAGGTGGGGCCGGGCGGCGCCTCCGGGCCATTCGGCGGGTCGTCGATGGCGATGCCGCCACGGCCGATCTGGTAGCTGCGGACCCTGGGGTCGATCTGCGCGTCGCGCGCCTTGAACACCGACATCAGCCGGCTCAGCGACGAGCGGCGCCGGGCCGTGCGCAGCACGACGACGTTGTCGGCGATGCCGGACAGGTGGCTGTGCATCGCTCCGGACGTGGGCAGCACCCCGAACCGGCCGGAGTCGTCGATCTCCGAGGTGAGCAGGCTGGTCACGCCCAGCGTGCGCAGCTCATGCGCCAGGGTGGCGAACACGGCCGGCAGCCGGGACGGGTCCGGCGCCAGCTGTAGCAGCCCGGTCAGGCTGTCGATGCACAGCCGCCGCGCGCCGGTGCGGCGCACCGCCTGCAGCAGGTCGTGCAGCGCCGCGTCGAGCAGCCCCTCGGTGCTGGACCGCCACGCCACCTCGACCTGGCCCGCGTCGATCAGCCCCGCCGCCGGCAGGCCGAGGGCGCGGGCCTTGGCGAGCAGCGCCTCCGGGCTGTCCGTGGTGGTGAACAGCAGGCCCGGCTCGGCCGCGCTGCACGGGCTGAGGAAGTGTAGCCCGAGCGTCGTTTTGCCGATGCCGGGCGGCCCCTCCAGCACGGTCGTCGAGTGCTGCGGCAGGCCGCCGCCGAGCATGGCGTCGAGCGGCGGCAGGCCGGATGGGACGCCGACGCCGCTGGGCGGCGCGGCGCGGCGCGGCCGGGCCTGGGACGCCTCGAACCGCGGATAGACGCTGACGCCGGCGCCGGTGATGTCGAGCGCGTGGCGGCCGAGCAGGTGGTCGGCCCCGCGGCGCTTCAGCACCTCAAGGTCGCGCTCGGAGCGCCAGCCGTACAAGCGGCTCCGCATGTCGATCACGCAATCGACCATGGTGTGCTCGGCCGTAACCTCCGCTTCGCCTTCCCCGGCGCTGCTCATCAGGAACATGGCGCAGTCGGCAACCGTCGCCTGGATCTGCAGCCCGTGGATGAACTTCTTGAACTCCAGCTCGGACCCGGCCTGGTGCTCGGCGGCGAAGATGCCGTCCAGCACCAGCATGGTGGCGCCGTGTGCCTGCACCTCGCGCCGCAGCAGGGTCAGCAGGCCGCGCAACCCGTCCGTCTCCAGCACGGCGAAGGCACTGAGGTAGTAAACCCGTTCGGGGATCGCCGCAGGATTGAAGAAGGCGAGGCCGCTCATGTGCATGAGCATGCGGGCATGGCTTTCAGCCAGCAGCGTGACATAAAGCGCGCGCTTGCCAGAACGGGCGTGGTGGAAGCACATCTGATTGCCGAGGATCGTCTTGCCGGTGCCGGGCCGGGGCCCTGGACGATGGTGATGCCTCCGGGAAGGAACCCTCCAGCCAGTATCGTGTCCAGCCCTTCGATGCCGCTGCGGATCAGGTTGTGCAACGCATCCTCATGCTGGGCGGAACTGGCTACGCGATGCTTGTACCCTGGCAGCGAGGGAGCCGCACGCTGAAAGTCGAGCCTTGGCCGAGATCACTCGAAACTTGAACGGTGCCGCCCATCGCGGCGACCAGGCGGCCGACCACCCAGAGGCCCAGCCCGAAGCCCGGCTGCTGCTGCCGCGACACCGCGCGCTCGAACGGGGAGAAGATGCGCGCCTGGTCGGCGGCGCTGATGCCGATGCCCTGGTCGCGCACGGTGAGCGCCACCATGCCCCGCTCTTCCCTGAGAGACACGCTGATCGGTTTCTTTGCGCCGTACTTGATGGCGTTCGACACCAGGTTCTCGATGATCTGCTGCACCGCCAGCTCGTCCCATGTGCCCTCCAGCGTGTCGGGCGCGGCAAGCTCGATCCAGGACCCGGCCCGCTCCGCGGAGGGCGTGAGGTCCTCCACCACGTCGCGCAGCAGGGCTGCCGCATCTGTCTCCGCCCACTCGACGCGATACGTGTCGGACGACAGGCGGGAGACGTCGAGCATGGAGTCGCAGCGTCTGACATAATGCTGCACCACGCGGTCCAGCCGGAGCAGGCCGGCGACGATCTGGTCCGGCATCCCCGCCTGCCGCTCCGTCGTGCGGCGCATCGACTGCACGGTCATCAGCAGGGACGTCAACGGGTTGCGCAGCTCATGCCCGGCGATGGAGATGAACTCGTTCCGCGCCTGCACGGCATCACGAAGCTGCGCCACCTCCTGCTGCAGGGCGGCGATGGTCAGCAGCGCGTCAACTGGCGCCATGTCTCCTTGGTGCGTCACGAAATTGATTGCCCATGCAGATCACGAGCACAAATATAACGAATGTCACATGACGACGCAAGTTTAATAATTGCAACATCGGGAAGGCGATCTTTGTCAACCGCCTTCCGAGGGATGTCT
>CAXSHI010000241.1:0-6353 GCA_964236755.1 uncultured Acetobacteraceae bacterium | reverse complement strand
GGACCGGGACGCGCGGGCGCTGCTGGCGCGCGTCGGGCTGGACCTGCCGCCCTGGCGCCTGGTGCGCAGCCTCGGCATCGGCGCGCAGCAGCTCGTGGAGATCGCCCGCGCCCTGTCGCGCCGGGCGCGGGTGATCGTGATGGACGAGCCGACGGCGCCGCTGTCCGAGGGCGAGGTGCGCGTGCTGTTCCGCACCGTCGCCGCCCTCAGGGCGGCGGGCGTCGGCATCGTGTTCATCAGCCACCACATCGAGGAGGTGTTCGCCGTCTGCGACCGGGTGGCCGTGCTGCGCGACGGGCGCGCGGTCGAGACCCGGGCGTCGGCGGACTGGACCCGCGACGCGCTGGTGCAGGCCATGGTGGACCGGCCCATCGCCACCATGTTCCCCAAGGCGGACATCCCGATCGGCCCGGCCTTGCTTGAGGTCGAGGGGATCTCGGTGCCGGGCCGGGTCGAAGGCGTGGGCTTCGCCGTGCATGCGGGCGAGATCGTGGGCCTGGGCGGCCTTATGGGCGCGGGACGGACGGAGGTGCTGAAGGCGGTGTTCGGCGCGCTGCCCGGCGCCGCCGGCCGGGTCCGGGTGGCGGGGCACGCCGTCGCGGGACGCGACGGGGCAGGATGGGGCCCACGCCGGGCGATGGCGGCGGGCATCGCCTTCGTGCCGGAGGACCGCAAGGCGGAGGGGCTGATCCTGGCGTTCTCCTTGCGCGACAACGTGGCGCTGTCCACCCTCGGGCGGCTCGCGTGGGGCGGCGCCTTCATGTCGGGCCGGCGGGTGAACGCCGCCGCGCGCCGGGCCGTCGAGACGCTGCGCATCAGGGCACCCGGCATCGCCCGGCCCGTGGCGGGCCTGTCCGGCGGCAACCAGCAGAAGGTGGTGCTCGCCCGCGCGCTCCAGGCCCGGCCGCGCGTGTTCCTGCTCGACGAGCCGACCCGCGGCATCGACGTGGGCGCCAAGGTCGAGGTGTACCGCCTGATCGGCGAGTTGGCCGCGGGCGGGGCGGCCGTCGTGATCGCGTCCTCCGACATGCTGGAGCTGCTGGGCCTGTGCGACCGCATCCTGGTGATGCGCGCGGGCCGGCTGGCAGGCGAGGTCGAGCGCACGGAGTTCAGCCAGGAGCGGGTCATGCAGCTTGCGGCGCTCGGATGAGCGCGGGCACGGGGGAGGGGGCGCCGCGCCGCGGCCTCGCGGCGGTGGGCCACGCGCTGAACGAGCTGACCATCGTGGTCGCCTTCGCCGCCATCATGCTGGCGCTGGCGCTCACCACGCCGCAGTTCCTGACGGTGGCGAACCTGCTCTCCATCCTGCTGGCCAGCTCGCTCATCGGCATCGTGGCGGTCGGCGAGACCTTCGTGATCGTCACCGGGGGCATCGACCTTTCGACGGGGTCGGTCGTGGCGCTCACGGGCGTCGCGTGCGGCCTCGCCTTGCAGGCGGGCTGGGGCGTGACGCCCTCCTTCCTCGCGGGCATCGGCCTCGGCGCGCTGTGCGGCGCCTTCAACGCCTTCGCAGTGACAGCCTTGAACATGACGCCGTTCATCGTGACGCTGGCCGTGCTCGCGATGGCGCGCGGGCTGGCCTTCATCGTGACCGGCGGCAACACGCTGTTCGGCTTCCCCGACGCCTTCGACGACATCGGCGGCGGCAATTTCGGCCCGGTGCCGGTCGCGGCGCTCATCTCGCTCGGCGTGTTCGGGGTGGCCTCCGTCGTGCTGGCGCGCACCGTGTTCGGGGCGGAGGTGTACGCGGTCGGCGGCAACCGCGAGGCGGCGCGGCTCGCGGGCATCCCGGTCGCGCGCACGCTGGCGGTCGTGTACGTGGTCGCAGGCGCGCTGTCGGGCCTGGGCGGCGTGGTGCTGGCCGGACGGCTCGACAGCGCGCAGCCGATCGCGGGCGTGGGGCTGGAGCTGAACGCCATCGCCGCCGTGGTGATCGGCGGCGCGTCCTTGTTCGGCGGCAAGGGGTCGATGCTGGGCACGCTGCTCGGCGTGCTGATCATCGGCCTCATCAACAACGGGCTGACGCTCTGGAACGTGCAGCCGTTCTGGGTGCAGTTCATCCAGGGCGCCGTGATCTTCGGCGCCGTGCTCGTGGACAGCCTCAACCAGAAGCGCCGGGCGCGGGCGTGACCCGGCCGGCCGCGCCCAGCGGCGTCCCGTCGACGGGCGCGCGGCGCCGGGCCTGGTGGCTGAGCGCCCCGCGGGCCAGGCCGCCGCCGGCGACGATCACGGCGGTCAGGCCCAACAGGATGACCTGCATGGCGTTCAGCTCCGGCGACAGCTCGCGCCGGAAGGCCGAGGCGACGATCACCGAAAGCGGCTGCGTCCGCCCGGCCAGGAACATCGACAGCGACAGGTCCGACAGGGACAGGATCACGCCGACCGAGTAGGCCATGCCCAGCGCCGGGCGCAGCAGCGGCAGCACGACGCGCCGGAAGCTCTGCCACGGCGTGGCGCCCAGGTCCCGCGCCGCCTCCTCCAGCCGCGGGTCCAGCCGCAGCAGGGCGGTCAGGACGATCAGCATGGTGAACGGCAGCGCCGCCAGCGCCTGCGCCAGGATCAGGATGCCCGGCCCGCGCGGCACGCCCAGCCGGCTCAGCAGCATCACCTGCGCCACCGCCAGCATGCCCTTCGGCACCAGGAACGGCAGCGCCAGCAGCGTCGCGAACCCGAGCCGCCACCACAGCCGGCGGCTGGTCAGCCCCAGCGCGGCGCAAAACCCCAGCACGCCCGACAGCGCCGCCACCGGCTGCGCGATCAGCATGCTCGTCAGCAGCCCCTGCAGCAACGACGCATGGTGCAGGACCTGGCCGTACCAGCGCCAGGTGAAGCCGGACAGCGGAAACGCCATCAGGGCCGAATCGTTGAACGAGAACGCCGCCAGCACGCCCAGCGGGAGGTACAGGAACGCGGCGGCCAGTCCGAGCACCCAGGTCCCGGGACGCCGCATCAGCCGCGCCCCGCCAGGACCGCCCGGCCGCCGCGGCTGCCGCTCACCACCCAGGTCAGCGCCGCCGCCGCCAACGCCAGCACCCCCAACAGGGCGAGCGACAGCACCGAGGCCATGGGCCAGTCGAACGCGGTGCCGAACAGCGTGCTGACCATGGCCATGGCCGTGGCGCCCGTGGTGCCGCCCAGGATCGCCGGCGTCAGCAGGTCGCCGGCCGCCAGCGCAAAGGTGACAAAGGCCCCCGCCGCGAGGCCCGGCACCGTCAAGGGCAGGGTGACGCGCAGGAACGCCTGGACCGGGCGGGCGCCGAGGTCCCGCGCGGCCTCCACGAGCCGGCGGTCCACCTGGGCGGCGGACACCCACAGCGCCAGCACCATGTAGGGCAGGTTGTTGTAGAACAGCGCCACCCCGGTCGAGAACCGGCTGAACAGCAGCGCCTGCACCGGCGCGTCCACCAGGCCGGCCCACAGCAGAAACGAGTTCAGCAGCCCCCCGGCGCCGAGCACTAGCCGCCAGGCATAAAGCCGCACCAACTCCCCGGTGTAGAGCGGCGTCAGCAGCACGGTGAGCGCCAGGCCGGCCCAGGCCCGCGGCAGCCGGGCGAGCGCGAGCGCCACCGGGTAGCCGGCCGCCGCGGTCAGCACCGCCGTGACCAGCCCGGCCAGGACCGAGCGCCCCACCAGCACGGCATAGGTCGGCGTGGTGAACAGCTCCGCCCAGCTGTGCCCGGAAAAGGCCGGGACCAGGTCCATGTCGTCGGTGCGGAACACGCTGAACACCGCCAGCAGCGCGAGCGGCAGCAGGCAGGCCACTGCCACGAACGCCACCGCCGGGGCCAGCAGCCATGCCCGGGACGCCATCAGGCCTGCGCGGCCCAAATCCGGTCCGGGTCGAGCGCCACGCGGAGCCGGGTCCCGATGGGCGTCGGCGTGGCCGACCAGCTTTGCAGCGTGGTGCCGCCGTCCGGCCCGCAACGCAGGCGCAGCAGGGTGCGGCCAGCGTGGAAGGTGGCCCCGGCGACCTGCGCCTCCACGACGATGCAGCTGCTCGCCGCGGCGGGGCCGACATGCTCGGGCCGCACGCACAGCACGGCCGCCGCGCCGGGCCGCAGCCCCGGGTGCGCCGGCGCCGCGATCCGGCCGATGCGGGTGTCGAGACTGGCGCGGCCGCCCGACGCCTCCGTGACGCGGCCCGGCAGCAACGCGGCGCCGCCGATGAAGTCCGCGACCCAGGCCGTGCCAGGCCGGTGGTAGAGCGCGTCCGGCGCGCCGCGCTGCGCGATCCGGCCCGCCTGCATCACCACCACCTCGTCGGACAGCGCGAAGGCCTCGTCCTGGTCGTGCGTGACATACAGGAAGCCGATGCCGAGCCGGCGCTGCAGGTCCTTCAGCTCGGTCTGCAGGTGCAGCCGCATCTTGCGGTCGAGCGCGCTCAGCGGCTCGTCCAGCAGCAGCAGGCGCGGCTCCGCCACGATGGCGCGCGCCACGGCCACCCGCTGCTGCTGCCCGCCCGACAACTCGTGCGGCATCCGCGCGGCAAAGCCCTCCATCTGCACGCCCGCCAGCGCCCGGTGCACCCGCTGGCGCACGACCTCCACGGGCAGGGAGCGGACGGACAGGCTGAAACCCACATTCGCGGCCACGTCCAGGTGCGGGAACAGCGCATAGCTTTGGAACACCGTGTTGACCGGGCGGCGTTCGGGCGGGAGGGCGGTCACGTCCACGCCGTCGAGGAGGATGCTGCCCCCATCCGGCCGCTCGAAGCCTCCCACCATCCGCAGCAGCGTGGTCTTGCCGCACCCCGACGGACCCAGCAGGGTGACGAAGCTGCGCTCCGCCACGTCGAGGTCCACGCCGCGCACCGCGGGCGTGCCGCCATACGCCTTGGACAGCCCGGCTAGGCGCAGCAAGGCCGCGCGCTCAGGCCGCCTTGACCTCGTTCCACAGGCGAAGCCACTGCGCGTAGTTGGGCGGCGCCACCGGCCACATGAAGCTGTTCATCACCTCCAGGTCGTCGATGAACATCGCGGCCTGCTGCGCATGGTCCAACCGGTCGCGCACGACGGAGGTGGTGCTGGCGTAGTTGCTGCCGATGCCGATGTCATAGGCGTACTCCGGCCCCAGCAGGTAGTTGCCGAACGCATAGGCCGCATCCAGCTTGTCGGCCGGCAGCGTGGCGGGGATGGCGAAGCAGTCGCACCAGCCGAACACCCCGGCCTTCGGCTTGGCCATGCCCATCGGCAGCTTGGTGCGCAGCTCGTCGAACGGGGTGCGCCAGCTGAACGCGCATGTGACCTCGTTGGTGGCGAACAGGTTGGTCAGGTCGCCGATGCTCTGCCAATAGGTGCGGAGCAGGGGTTTCTGGGCGATCAGCGCCTGCTTCGCCTCTGCCAGCTCCCGGTCGTCCATGGCGAACAGCCGGTCGCGCGGCACGCCCACGAACAGCCCGGCGACCCCGATGCTTTCCAGCGGGTAGTCGCGCATCGCAAGCCGGCCCTTGAACCGCGTGTCGAACAGCGTGGCGTAGGTCGGCTCATCGGCGTACTTGTCCGCGCGGTACACGATCGGGTTCAGGCCCCATAGATAGGGCGAGACGTAGGTGCGCCCGTCGTCGCCCTTGATGCGCCCGTTGCCGCTGAACGCCGGGTACATGGCGCCCGCGTTCGGCAGGCGCGCCATGTCGAGCGGCTGCAGGACCTTCGCCTTGATGTAGCGCCCGACGCCGTTCATGGACGGGTTGACCACGTCCCAGTCGGTCGCCGCCCCGGAACGGAGGCCGGCGAATTGCGCATCCTCGTCGCTGAGGTAGGATTGCCGGATGGCGGTGCCGGTCTGCTTCGTGAACGCCTCGACATAGACCGGCTTGCCGTTGGTCTCCCAGGTGGACCAGACCAGCTCCCGCGTCGCTGCATATGGCTTTGCCGGGCGGAGTGCCGCAGCTGCGATCCCGGCAGCGATGCCGCCCATTGTTCGGCGCCGCGTCCAATAACTTTCCATGCCGCTCCTGCTGCTCCATGTCATTGACGCGCACGCGCACATGCAAGTCCCGGACCATCTGGCGGCCGTGTCGTCAGCGTGTTGCGTGGACGTATCCGGTGGCACTGCGAGCCGAGCCGACGTAAGAAGCTTGCCCGCTTTGTGACCGTGAACGCCCGTCTTGCCTTTCAAGCTGAACCAAGACCGCCGCCACCGTGTCTCACGACAGGAACAGGATCGCCAACTCGGCAGCCTACGACGCGGCCCTGCGGCAGCACGGAAGCCTCACGGCCTGGTTCACGGACGAGGCGATTGGGGGGCTGGCGGGCAGCGCCGCGCGCCGGCCCGGGCAGACAACCTTTCTACTCGCCCCCGGCGTTGGTGCGTGGAGGCAAGTGCGGGCGGCACAGTCCCTGACCCACACGGTT
>CAXSHI010000240.1:0-6394 GCA_964236755.1 uncultured Acetobacteraceae bacterium | reverse complement strand
AAGCTGAAGTTGGTCCGCTTCTTCGACCCGGTCCTCTGCCTCGACAACCGTCCCGCCTGGACCGAGCGTATGACCACGGAGGTGGTGCCGGCCTGGCAAGCGCGGTAGTGGCTGGGCCGGTCGTGACGAGGTTCAGGCGATCCTTCGCTGGCCTGCTGCTGTTCCCGTCCGCCCTGCTCCTGCTGCTGTTCCTGGTGCTGCCGCTCTGCGCCACGGTCTGGCTCAGCCTGGAACCGAACGCCCTTGTCCGCTTCGAGGGCCACAGCCTCGGCAACTACACCTACCTCGCGGGACGGGCATACTATCTCGGCGTGGTGGCGCACACCTTCAGGCTGGCCGCGGAAAGCACGGTCATCGCCCTTCTACTGGGCTACCCTGCCGCCCTTGCCCTGCGTGGGGAAACCGAGCGCACCGCTGGCACGCTGTCGCTGCTGATGATGCTGCCGGTGCTGGCCGGGCCGCTGGTTGTGGTGCTGGGCTGGATGATCCTGTTGTCCAACGGCGGTCCCATCCTCGGCCCGCTGGTGCGCTGGGGCGTGATCGAGCGGGTGCGATGGCTGGGGTCCGAGACCGGCATCCTGATTGGCGTCGTGCACTTCGTGCTGCCTTTCGTTGTGCTGTCTTTGGCCAGCGTGGTGCGGAGCGTGCCGCAGCCCTTGCTGGAGGCTGCAAGGTCGCTGGGCGCCGGGCCGGTGGCGCGGCTCCGCCTGGTGGTGTTCCCGCTAGCTCTGCCCGGCCTGGTTTCGGCGGCGGTGATCGCCTTCTCGCTGTCCATGAGCAGTTTCGTGGCGCCGCACTACCTCGGTGGTCCCGCCGATCTCACCCTTACCACGCTGATCTCGCAATTCGTGCTGGCGACCTTCAACGGGCAGTTGGCCGCGGCAGCAGCTACCGTGCTGCTGCTGCTGATGACGGCGGTGATCGGGACGCTGACGGTGGGTGCTGCGCGGGCGGTGCGCGCATGAGGACAACAGGACGGCTCTACCTGGGCGTGCTGCTGCTCTTCCTGCTCGGCCCGGCGGGCGTGGTGACGCTGGATTCCATCAACTCCGCCACCAGCTTCCCCAGCCCGTTCGAGCACGCGACGCTGCGATGGTATGCGGCGCTGACCGACCATCCGGAGTTCATCGACGCCTTCCGCGTCAGCCTGCTCGTGGCCTCGGCTGCCGCTGCCTGCGCCACGGCGGCCGGGTTCGCGGCGGCCCTGGCGCTGCGGCGCATGCGGCCGGCCATTCGCGATGCCGGGGTGACGATGCTGATGGGACCTCTGCTGGTGCCGGAGATCGTGGTGGGCCTGGCGGTGCTGCAAATGGCCCAGCTCGCCGGCGTTTCGCTCGGGCTCGGCGTGCTGATCGGCACCCATGCCGTGTTCGTCCTGCCGGTGGCGGTGCGCCTGGTGTTGGCCGGCCTGGCCCGGCTGGATGCCAGCGTCGGGGAAGCCGCGCGTTCGCTGGGCGCCGGGCCGGTGCGGGCCACTTGGCTGGTGACGATCCCGCTGCTGCGCCCCAGCCTGGCGGCGGCGTTTGTGCTGTCCTGCGTCCTGTCCTTCGTGAACCTGCCGCTGTCGATGTTCCTGACCACGGCGCGCACGGCAACCCTTCCCGTGGTGGTGTTCGCTTACATGGAGAGCCGGATTGATCCCTTTGTGGCGGCGGTGGCCACCCTGGTCATGCTGATCGCCGCCGTTGCCGCGGTGGCGGTCAATCTGCTGTCGCGGGTGCGGCTTGGCTGACGCCCTGGAGCTTGACGGTATCGCCAAGCGGTATCGCGGGCAAGCCGTGGTGGACGGCGTGTCGCTGCAGGTGCGGCCCGGCGAGATGGTGTGCCTGCTAGGGCCCAGCGGGTGCGGCAAGACCACGACCCTGCGGATCGTCGCCGGCTTCGAGGAGCTGGACGCCGGCACCGTGCGGCTGGCCGGGACGGATGTGAGCCGGCTGGCGCCGGAGCGGCGGGACATCGGCTTCATGTTCCAAAGCTACGCCCTGTTCCCACACATGACGGTTGCGGCGAACGTCGGCTTCGGCCTGCGCATGCGGGGGATGCCCCGTTCCCGCCGTACCGCCGCGGTGGAGGAAGCGTTGGCCCTGGTGCGGTTGGACGGCCTGGCCGATCGCTTGCCGCGGCAGCTAAGCGGCGGGCAGCAGCAGCGCGTCGCCCTGGCCCGCGCCATTGCCTTCCGCCCCCGGCTGCTGTTGCTAGACGAGCCGCTGAGCAACCTAGATGCGGGGCTGCGGGAAACGCTGCGCGACGAGATCCGCCGGGTGCAGAAGGACACGGGCGTAACGGCGCTGTTCGTCACGCACGACCAGAGCGAGGCGCTGGCCATCGCCGACCGGGTCGCGGTCATGCGGGGCGGAAAGGTGGTGCAGTTCGACACGCCAGCGGCGGTCTATACCCGTCCGGCCGACCCGTTCGTCGCGGGCTTCATCGGCCAGGCAAACCTGCTGCCTGGCGTGGTCGAAACGGTGCGGGAGACTGCTGTGACGGTGCGGACGACGAATGGCGAGGTGCTGGATGGGATCGGTCAAGGCTCTATACAGGGCGCTGCCGTGCTGGCGGTGGTGAAGGCGGATCGGGTAAAGCTGGACCCGGCGGGCGGCGCCGACGGGCTGGCGGCCCGGGTCGAGGCCGCGGTCTTCACCGGCCCCACGGTGCACTACACCCTCGCTACCCTCGCCGGCACGCGGCTGATCGCGGTGGCATCCAGCGCGGAAGCGGCGGCCTTGGCGCCGGGGCAGGTGGTGACGGCACGCTGGTCGCCGGCTGACTGCCTGGTGATCGCGTGAGCGTGCGCGGCGGCACCATGCGGCTGGGAGCGTTCTTCCACCTCACCGGCAACCATGTCGCGTCCTGGCTGCATCCGGGCGCACAACTGGATGCCGGGACCAACTTCCGCCACTACGCGCAGCTCGCACAGACCGCCGAGCGCGGGAAGTTCGACCTGATGTTCCTGGCCGACGCCGTGGCCGTCCGCGGCGGCGACCTGCGAGCACTGCGCCGGTGGCCCCAATACATGGCCTTCTTCGATCCGCTGACGCTGCTGGCCGGCATCGCCGCCGTGACCCGGCACCTCGGCCTCGTCGCGACCGCGACCACCAGCTACAACGAGCCCTACACCCTGGCCCGCCGGCTGGCGGCGCTGGACCACATGAGCGACGGTCGCGCGGGCTGGAACATCGTCACCTCCTCCAACGAGGACGAAGCCCTCAACTATGGCCGGGATGCGCATTTCGGCCACGCCGAACGCTATGCGCGCGCGGTGGAGTTCGTGGAGGTGGTGCGCGGGTTGCTGGACAGCTGGGACGACGACGCGTTCACCCGCAATCGCGCGACGGCCGAATACTTCGACCCGGACAAGCTGCACGTGCTGGACCACAAGGGCGCCCACTTCACCGTGCGTGGCCCGCTGAACATGGCACGTCCGCCGCAGGGCCACCCTGTTTTCGCACAGGCGAGCGCATCCGGCACGGGGCTCGACATGGCGGCTGCGACGGCGGAGATCGTGTTCTCGCCGCTCCACTCGCTGGAAGCGGCCCAGGCCTTCTCGCGTGACCTCAAGGCCCGCGCCGCTACCCACGGACGCTCGGCGGAGGACATCAAGGTGATGCCGGGGCTTAACCCGATCTTGGGTCGGACGAAAGCGGAAGCCCTGGAAAAGCAGGCCTACCTGGCATCGCTGATCCATGAGGATGTCGGGCGCGCCATCCTGTCCACCGCACTCGGGGGCGTGGATCTTTCCGCGTGCGACCCGGACCGGTCTGTGCCGGACACCATCCTGGAAGACGGCTTGCGCAACGGGCGATCGGAAGGTCGCGTCGTGGTGGCCATGGCACGGGAGGGGCTGACCTTCCGCCAGGTCTATCAGCGGTTCGGCAGCGCGCGTGGCCAGAACTCTGTGGTGGGCACACCGCAGCAGGTGGCGGACCATATGGAAGCTTGGTTCCGCGGCTGGGCGGTCGATGGTTTCCTGATCCAGCCCTCAGTGCTGCCGACGGATCTTGACGACTTCGTCGACACCGTCATCCCGATCCTCCAGGAGCGCCGGCTGTTCAGGGCGGAGTACGAGGGGCATACCCTGCGGCAGAACCTTGGCCTCAAGCAGCCTGCCAGTCGCTATACGCGTGCCTCTTGATAGTAGACGCGACGTAAAACCTGAGCAGCGATCTGTGTCTTCACGCGAATGACC
Source organism: uncultured Acetobacteraceae bacterium (assembly GCA_964236755.1). Taxonomy (GTDB): domain Bacteria; phylum Pseudomonadota; class Alphaproteobacteria; order Acetobacterales; family Acetobacteraceae; genus CAHJXG01. The sequence goes on along the minus strand of CAXSHI010000240.1, from coordinate 2,208 downwards.
GGGAGCGAACTGTCGGCTGTGGAATCAGCGGAAGCGAGAAGCGGACGTTTCCGATGTACCATCACCTCTGCGGTTGTCGAACCGAGGCTACCCATCCGACTACCGGTGGCTCCGCATCAGGGACTGCTCGGCCTGCGCCCTGTCACACGCCTGGTCGGCCCGGCGCCCGCGCATCCCGCGACCACGTCCGGTTCCGCGGCGGATTGCCTGTCATCAACCCACCGAACCGCCATCTGGCAATTGAGCCACGTGGAGTCGTCGCCCCTGTCCTGCTAAGCTCCGGGACAAAGCATGGGCAGGACACATCGATGAACGTCATGGCTCCCGAAGCCCGGCCCGAAGCCCAGATCGTCGTCGAGGCGTTCGACGTGGTGGTCGTGGGCGCCGGCATCTCCGGCATCGGCGTCGCCTACCATCTGCAGCAGCAATGCCCGGGCAAGAGCTTCGTCGTGCTGGAGGCGCAGGACGGGTTCGGCGGCACCTGGCGCACCCACCGCTATCCCGGGGTCCGCTCGGATAGCGACCTTTACACGTTCGGCTACCGCTTCAAACCCTGGACCGGTGCGCCCATCGCGACGGCCGACAAGATCCAGGGCTACTTGGGCGAAGTCGTCACCGAGAACGGGTTGGATGCCCATATCCGCTATGGCCATCACATCACGGCGGCGAGCTGGTCCACGGCGGACGCGCTGTGGACGATTGACGTGCTGACCGGCGGCCGTCCGGTCCGCTTCACCGCCCGCTTCCTGTATATGTGCCAGGGTTATTACCGCCACAACGAGCCCTATACGCCGGACTGGCCCGGCATGTCGGACTTCAAGGGCCGCATCATCCATCCCCAGGCCTGGCCCGAGGACCTGGACTATGCGGACAAGACCGTCGTGGTCATCGGCTCCGGCGCCACGGCTGCCACGCTGATCCCCGCCATGGCCGGCACGACCCGGCACATCACCATGCTGCAGCGCTCGCCCACCTTCTTCCGCACTGGGCGCAACGCCATCGCCCTGGCGGACGAGTTGCGCGACCTGGACGTGGACGAGACCTGGATCCACGAGATCACGCGCCGCCGCATCATGCGCGACAGCGACACCTTCACCCGCCAAACCTTCGAGGACCCGGCGGCTGCCCGACAAACACTGCTAGACGCGGCCCGTGCCTATCTGGGTCCGGACTTCGACATTGATACGCACTTCACCCCGACCTACCGGCCATGGCGGCAGCGCATCGCCTACACCCCCGACGGCGACCTATTCAAGGCGATCGCCGCCGGGTCAGCCTCCGTGGTGACGGACGGGATCGAGCGGTTTGACGCCACCGGCCTCCGGCTGACGTCGGGCAAGCACCTGGATGCAGACATCATCGTCACGGCGACTGGCTTCCACCTGAGCGTGCTCGGCGACATCGCCTTTACGGTGGATGGCGTGCCGCTGGACTTCGCCGACACGGTGACCTATCGCGGCATGATGTTCACCGGCGTGCCAAACCTGGCATGGGTGTTCGGCTACCTCCGTGCGGCATGGACGCTGCGGGCCGACCTGGTGGCCGACTTTGTTTGCCGTCTCATCAACCACATGGATGTCCGGCAGGCCCGCATCGTCCGCGTCGCGCTACGCCCGGAGGACGAGGGGATGGAGCTGCTGCCCTGGATCGACCCGGAGGACTTCAATCCCGGCTACCTGCAACGCGGGCTGCACCTCCTGCCCAAGTGCGGCAACAAGCCGGAATGGGCGCATACCCAGGATCATTGGCTGGAGAAGGACGCACTGCCGGGCATCGATCTGGAGGACGCGGCCTTCCGCTACAGCTAGAGCAGGATGCGACAAGACATTCGTTTCTGGCCGAAATCGGAAAGTCCGCTTCGGAGCGAGAAGCTCGTTGAAGCGGATATCCATTACAGCATCGGCATGCCACCGGTGACTGGTATCAATGCGCCGGACATGTAGCTGCCTTCCCGCGCCGCAAGCAGGACGTAAGCCCCCGCCAACTCGGCCGGCTGCCCGGCACGGCCTAGTGGAGTCTTTTGTCCGAGCGAATCCATCTCTTCCGGCGATTTCGCGATCGGTTGGATGGGGGTCCAGACCGGCCCGGGTGCGACGCAGTTCACCCGGATCCCGTCGGGGGCGAGGAGGTTCGACAACCCGATCGTGAGGCTTGCGATCGCGCCTTTGGTGGCCGAGTAGACGATCATTCCCTTGCTCGCGACCTTGG
>CAXSHI010000239.1:0-6418 GCA_964236755.1 uncultured Acetobacteraceae bacterium | reverse complement strand
GCATGGGGTCGAGGCCGAGTCGTGCTTGGGTCATCGCTGCGGAACATCGCCGCGGAGCCGGCAGAAGGCAACTCAACTAATTCTACCACGCGCGATAACTGCCATTATCGCGCGTGGGTGGGGCGTTGAGGGCCGGCGTGAGACAGAAATGTTGTCGTGTGTCGCGAACTGCTTGTTCGCAAGAATCCTGGGCAACCGGCGGGCTGGCCCTCGGAAAATGTGCCAGCTCGGAATAATCCGACTGCCTATTTGCGACAAAAGTGCGGAGGTTCGCGATACAGGGTGGTCCGGCTCGCCCGTCAGATCGGGCCGGAGAAGCTCGTGGGCCTTAGGACGGCCCGCGACGTTGCGGGACCGCCGCCGCTCTCCGGGCTGCACTTGTGGCGATCCTCCGGCGCGCCTCCCTCACGTACCGCTTTGCGGCTTGCTGGATCCATACGGCCTTCTGCCGGGCAAGGTCACCTGCGGCCGCAACACGACGGCGCTCGACCTGGTCTCTCAGCATGGCAACCTCGATCACGTGCGCCAGCCTTGGTCCCCATTTGGCTGGAGACGCCCGCAGACCGTCCTGTTCGTCGGCGGAGAGCCGATGCACCAGCGATGAGAAGCCGCCGTTCCCAGGCTGATCCTGCTGCCCTGACTGCTGATCGCCGTGCCCCTCCCAAGATGCCACGGTAGCTAGAATGGCAGCGATCCTGCCCAGGAGGTCGCGCGCAGCCAGGGGCTGCAGATCAGCCAGGTCCCGATCTGCGAGGCAGCAAGGCGTCCGTAACAGGCCGGGTCCGAAACTCTCGGAGAAGGCGATACGTCCGTGGTACGCTCAAGCCCAACTGCCGGGACGCAGCACGCACCGCACCTCGTCCCGCCACCTGCCCCTCGGCAAGCGGTCTGATGATGCCTTCCCGCCGGACGGCCTCCGCCCAGTGCTCGTCGGATGCCGAGTGCAAGGTTTGTTGGGCTGAGCAGGCTGGTGCGCCCATCACACTCACATCCTCGGTGGATTGCGAACAAGGCAACTTTTATCCCAAACTCGACAATTTTATTGCGGATGTGAGATTACACAAGCAACTGAAATCGTTCGAAGCGACCTCTCCGGGTTTCGAACGCACGACAACGAGGATGGCAGGCGTGATGCAGTGGACGGTGCGGCTGGAGGCAAGGACAACTGCTGGCGAGGTAAAACGACGGAGCTGATGACGATCAGCCGGCCGGCAGTGGTCAGCACGCTAGCGGAGGTCGGCCTCATGCTCGCCGAGAGCAAAGCGCTCTTGGCCAAGCTACAGGCGAGCGTGGTGTGGCCAGGTTGCGGCGTGTGTGGCCCATCACTGGGCTTGTGCCGCTTGCGGAGCGCTGCAGCTGTTCAAGGACCGGCGCACGCGTCGGCTGCATACCCTATTTGGCACGGTTGAGGTCGAGGCGTCGCGGTCCAGGGTCTGCCGCTGCCGCCAGCCCATGCCTCTGGCGGCGGTCACGGCGTCGCCGGTCTGCGCGCTGTTGACGGCCCGCTGCACGCCGGAGCTGGAACGGGTGCAGGCCGAGTTAGGCGCGCGCACCTCGTTTCGGGACGCGGCGGGTCTCCTGGGCACCCTGCGGTTGGCCGCGCCGGCGAATCAGGAAAGCCTGCGCACCCGCACCCATGCCGTCGCCCTGCAACTCGAGGCGGTCGACCGGCAAGCGGCAGCGGAGGTCACGGCTCCCGCGCCCAAGCCGGACAAGGGCGCGGCGGCGAACGCGAGCCGGCCCGTTGTCATGCTTGATGGCGCCTACATACGTGCCGTGCCCGGTCATTCCGGTCACCAAGTTCGCAATTTCGAGGCGATCTGCGGCAAAATCGAGCATGAGGGCTACCCCGCCCGGCGCTCCGCCGTGGTGCATAGCGCAGCCGAGCAGCCCCATGCGCTGCTGCGTGCGGCGCTGCGGGACCAGGGCTGGCGGGAGGGAGACGCAGTCACTGCCATCAGCGATGGCGACCCGGCGCTGCCGGCGTTGGTGCGCTCGGCCACGGGCGGCTCGGTGGAGCTGATCCTGAACTGGTTTCATCTCTCCATGCGCGTTCACCATGTCGAGCAGGTCTGGGCGGCCTACGTGCCCTGGAACCGCCACCGTCCGCCCTGCCCGACCAGGCGCAAATCGACGTGCAGCGACTGCGGCACCTGCTCTGGGACCGGCGCCACGACAAGGAATGCGAGGCCCTGGGCCGGATCACGAGCTGGGCCAAGGACGCTATCGTGCTGGCCGAACCCGGCATTGAAGAGAAGGCCAGGCGCCTGGTCGCGCGTTGCACGGAGCTGCAGGCCTACATCGAGACCAACAAGGGCGCTCTGATCGACTACGGCCAGCGCCGTCGAGCTGGCAAGCCAATCTCGACGCCGCGGGTCGAGGGCACCGTCAACCAGCTGGTGAGTGCCCGCATGAACAAGCGCCAGCAGATGCGTTGGTCACCCCACGGCGCCCATCGTGTGCTTCAGGTCAGGGCGGCAATGCTGGACGGAAGGTTTGGCCACCCAGCAATCCAACTCGCAGCGTAGCGCCCCAGGTTTTTGACACTCCCTGCGGCGATACGGCATTGCGGGGCAGCGTGTGATGCTTCGGCAGTTCCCGGCTTGCCACGCCGCCGGGGTGGTCCGCAATGACGGGTGGGACGGGGCGGCACGCGGGGTGGAAGCACCGCCGCATCCACGGGCCGCGGAGACGCTTTGGCACGCGATGTGCTTGGATCTAGCAATCCGTTGATCAACACCGCATCGGTTTACGCGCATCGCTCAGTTAGGATGAAGAGAATGGGACATCGTGCGGCAACGTCTTTGCTTATCCGAGCTGCAATCGGCGTGGCCCTCGCCGCCGTCCAGCCCGCGACCGCCCATCGGGCTCAAGCTGCGGGCACCTTGATCTGGGGCATGCCGTCCGAGACCGACACGTTGGACCCGCACGCGACCGGCGGCTGGACCACTTACCAAATCACCTACCAGATTTTCGAGGGCCTGGTGAAAGAGGACCTGACCAAGGGCGACGTTGCTTCGCCTCCGTTAGTTCCAGGCCTTGCGGCCTCTTGGGAGATTTCCCCGGACGGGCTTCAATACACCTTCAAGCTGCGTCCAGGCGTGGTGTTCCACGATGGCACGCCGTTCGACGCCGCCGCGGTCAAATTCAATTTCGAGCGATTCTGGGACAAGTCCTCGCCGAACTACTATCCGAAGGCTGCCTCCTTCGTCGTGGCCTACACCAAGTGGATCAAGAGCATGGAGGTGCTGGACCCGATGACGGTCCGCATCACCTTGACGGAAGCCAACTACGAATGGCTGCGGCAGGGGCTGCAGAGCTACGGACAACCGTTGATGGTCAGCCCCGCCGCGGTGAAGAAGTATGGTAGCGAAACAATCGCGCTGCATCCCGTCGGCACCGGGCCGTTCCGGTTCGTCGAGCGCCAGCAGGGCGTACGGACCGTGCTGGAGCGCAATCCGGATTATTGGGGCCGCAAGGCGCAGCTCGACCGGGTGATCTACCGCCCGCTGCAGGACCCGGCGACCCGTGTCAACGCACTCTCCAATGGCGAGGTGCAGATGATCAGCACTCCCCCCTGGGACGAGATACAGGGCCTAGTGGATGATGGGTTCAAGCTGTCAACCAGTCCCAACGTTCCCTACATCAACTACATTTACCTCAACATGAAGCAGGACGTGTTCAAGGACGTGCGCGTCCGCCGTGCCGTCAACATGGCGATCGACCGGCAGGGGATTGCACGCGAAATCTACAAGCAGGCAGGCCGGCCCGAGTTCGGCCTGCTCTCGCCCGGCACCTCCGCCTATGATTCGGCGTTCCGCAGCTACCCTTATGATCCCGACGCCGCGAAGAAGCTGCTTGCCGAGGCGGGTTACCCGAACGGCTTCAAGGTGGTGTTCGAGATCCCGCAGGTCGGCACGGGCGAACTGGTGGAGTCCTGGATCCAGCGCGACCTGAAAAAGGTCGGCATCGACGTCGAACTCCGCAAATTCGAGTGGGTCACCTACATGGGCCGCTGGGCCGGCGGAATGGGCGCCGACGTGGGAATGAACGAGATCGGCTGGGGCATGTCCACCCCGGCCTGGATCGGCATCGTCTCCCGTTGTGACACGATGGCGCCGAACGGCCAGAACTCCGGCTACTACTGCAACAAGGACGTGGACACGCTGCTCAGCCAGGCGCTGGCCACACGCGATCAGGATGCGGCAAAAGCCCTGTACCAGAAGGCGAACAGGCTGATCATGGATGATGCGGCCTATGTGCCGATCGTGGACGACCTCCAGCCGGTGATGCTGTCGCCCAAGGTGCACGGCTTCGTCAACCCGCCGGAGGACTGGTTCGATCTTTCCACGGTCTCGGTGGACTGACCCGGCACCGCGCCCATGCGCAGCTTCCTCGCCCGCCGGCTAGCCGCGCTGGTTCCGGTCCTGATCGGGGTCTCGGTCGTCATCTTCCTGCTGATGCACCTGGCCCCTGGCGACGTGACGACGACACTGCTCGGACCCCAGGCGACAGAGGCCGACCGGGTTGCGCTGCGCGTCACGTTGGGACTGGATCAGCCGGTGCCGGTGCAATATGCGCGCTGGGTGGCGCGGGTGGCGGAGGGTGACTTCGGCACCTCCATCGCCACCACTCGCCCGGTGGCGGCGCTGATCCTTCCGCGCTTCCTCAACACCCTGCTGCTTACCGCGGCCAGCCTCGCGCTGGCAATGGTGATCGGCTACGGCGCCGGGCTGGTCGCGGCGCTGCGGACGCGTTCGCTACTGGACCGGGTGCTGACGGGGGCGACCCTGCTGCTCGGCAGCACGCCGCCGTTCTGGCTTGGCCTGGTGCTGGTGCTGTTCTTTGCCCTGCGCCTACATTGGCTGCCGGTGTCCGGGATGACCGACATGGCCGGGGACGGCGGAGTGCTGGACGTGGCGCGTCACTTAATGCTGCCGACGGTCACCACGGCGCTCGGGCCGGCAGCCATCATCACGCGCCTGGTGCGTTCTTCGGTGCTGGAGGCGATGGGCCGCCCGCACGTACGTGTCGCCCGCGCCAAGGGGCTGGGGCGTGCGGCGCTGCTCCGCCGGCATGTCATCCTGAACGCCTTGCCACCGATCATGACCATCACCGGCCTGCAGCTCGGCTACCTGCTCGGTGGCGCGCTGTTCTCAGAGGTGGTGTTCGCGTGGCCGGGTCTCGGGTCCCTGCTTTATGACTCGATCACCGCACGCGACACCCCGGTCGTGCAGGCGGCGACCCTGCTAATTGCGCTGCTGTTCGTGATCGTGAACATCCTGGTGGATCTGGTGAACGCCGCCCTCGATCCACGGCTGAAGGAGACTTGAACATGCCGCCTGACACGGCCCTTGCCGGCATGAGCGACGATGGCTTGTCCGGCGCCGACTCCGGCGGGTCCGCGACTCCGCCTGCCCCTGGGCGGGGCTGGCGCATTGCCGCGTTCGCACGGGACCGGGCCGCCTTCGTCGCCGCTGTCGTCCTCCTCCTCATTGCCGGTGCGGCGCTGCTGGCGCCGCTGCTCAGCCCGTATGATCCTGCCGCGGCGGACAACCTCCTGCGCTATGCTCCGCCGCTCACGGCAGGCCACCTGCTCGGCACCGATGCGCAGGGGCGCGACATGCTGTCTCGGCTGCTCTGGGGCGGGCGTGTCTCCCTTGTCGTCGGCATCATGCCGGTGGCGCTAGCCAGCGCGGCCGGGCTGGCACTCGGACTCCTGGCGGGAACCGCCGGCGGATGGACCGACCAGTTGATAATGCGCACGCTGGACGTGCTGTTCGCCTTTCCGATGGTGCTGCTCGCCATCGCCATCGCCGGAGTCTTGCGGCCCGGCCTTTGGACCGAGGTCATCTCGATCACCGTGGTGCTGATCCCCTATGTCGGAAGGCTGGCGCGAACTGCGACGCTGTCCGTGGTCGCGATGCCCTTCATCGAAGCGGCACGCGCTGCCGGCGCCACCCGCACGGCGCTGCTGCTGCGCTATGTGACGCCGGGTGTGCTGCCTCCGCTGCTGGTCTATGCCACTACCCTGATCGGACTTATGATCGTCGTAGGCTCCGGCCTCAGCTTCCTTGGCCTCGGCGTGCAGCCGCCCGCGTCGGACTGGGGCGCGATGGTGTCGGAAGGCCGCATTGTGCTCCGCCGGGCGCCGCACGCGACCGTCCTGCCCGGCCTGGTGATCGTGGCGGTTTCACTCGCCTTCAGCTTCCTCGGCGATGGCCTGCGCGACGCACTCGATCCGCGCTCCAGGAGGCGTTAGGTCCATGGACGACGACGTCGTGCTGGAAGTGAAAGACCTCGTCACCGCCGTGACGATCGGCGGGGAAGAGGTGCGGCTGGTGGACCGGGTGAGCTTCGTCCTGCGGCGCGGGCGCACCACCGCCATCGTGGGCGAGTCCGGGTCCGGCAAGACCAT
>CAXSHI010000238.1:0-6436 GCA_964236755.1 uncultured Acetobacteraceae bacterium | reverse complement strand
CGACTGGCACCTCCGCCACCCGCAGGATTGAACGCGCACCGTCTTCTCCGTTTTGAGGCATTTCCGACATGACCGTTCCTGACTGGCTCGACACGTCCATCATGGCAAAGCGCGGCGTGGCGGCCGGTAAGAAAGGCCGCGAGCATCGGATCACCGACGCCGAGCAGGGCGAGCACCATTTCGTCTATAGCCCCTACGCCAAACCGGTCCTGACCATTGATCCCGGCGACGTGCTGATCGTGGACACCGAGGACGCCTTCAGCGGCAAGATCACGTCCGAGCAGGACAAGCCGAGCGAGAAGCTCAACCATCCCTTCCTCAACCCGCAGAGCGGGCCGTTCGGCGTGCGCGGCGCCGAACAGGGCGACTGCCTTGCGGTGCACATCCAGTCCGTCGAAACACGCGGCGAATACGGGACGACGGCCCTGATCCCAGAATTCGGCGGCCTGGTCGGAACGGCCGCCACGGCCATGCTCAACCCGCCGCTTCCCGAAAAGGTGAAGAGGATGCGCATTGATGGCGCCGGGGTGCATTTCAACGACAAGATCGTGTTGCCCTATGAGCCGTTCATCGGGACCATCGGGGTGTCGCCGCAGATCGAGGCGATCTCCTCGCTGGTACCGGACTACTATGGCGGGAACATGGACTTGCCGGACGTGGCGCCGGGCGCTGTGATCTATTTGCCGGTCAACATTCCCGGCGCGTCCCTGTTCGTCGGCGACTGCCATGCAACCCAGGGGGACGGCGAGCTCACCGGCGTCGCGGTCGAACAGCGGGCGACCGTCCGCCTGACGGTGGACGTTATCAAGGGATGGAGCTTCGCCTGGCCGCGGCTGGAAACGTCCGACATCATCATGACGATCGGCAGCGCACGTCCGTTGGAAGACGCTGCGCGCATCGCCTACCGCGAGCTGTGCCGCTGGATGGCGTCCGAATACGGCTTCGACGAGCTAGACGCCTACATGCTGCTCAGCCAAGCCGGCCGTATCCGCCTCGGCAACATGGTCGATCCCAAATATACGATGGGGGCTTCCATCCTGAAAAAGTACCTCGCCGCGTGAGCCTGGAGCTGCGTGAGCCCGGACGGGATGTTGGACATGTGAGTGCCCGTTTGAGAATGAGCTGCGCTGAGTCGGCTGGCGTGGGTTTCCGGACACCGGAGCGGAGCGGGCGTCTGCCCGTAAGTTCCACCCGACGCGTTCGTTGGGCGTGGGGAGCGCAGGAAAGCCGCGTCAGACGGCCAGCGCAGTAGCATTATCAAACGGGCACTGAGCCATAAGGAGGATCGGATGAGTGTGAAATCGGTATTGCTGGGCGGCGCGGCGGCGCTGATTTTGGGTATGCAGGGCACCCCGGCGGAAGCCGCCGACCCGATCAAGGTCGGGCTCATTGAGGACATTTCGGGCGACTTCGCAGCGATCGGCTTGCCCAAGCTGCACGGCTCGATGCTGGCGATGGAAGAGATCAACAAGGCCGGCGGGATCATGGGCCGCCCGATCGCGATCACCCATCTCGACCCCCAGGGCGACAACGCCCGCTACCAGGAATTCGCGCGCCGCCTGCTGGAAAGGGACCATGTTGACGTGCTGATCGGCGGCATCACCTCGGCGTCGCGCGAGGCGATCCGCCCGATCGTGGACAAGGGAAACACCCCGTATTTCTACACCAACCAGTATGAAGGCGGCGTGTGCGACGCCAACGAGTTCTCGACCGGCGCCATTCCAGAACAGCAGTTCTCGACCCTCATCCCATACATGGTCAAGACGTTCGGCCCGAAGGCCTACGTGGTGGCGGCCGACTACAATTTCGGCCAGCTTTCCGCTGAATGGAACCGTGCCATCCTCAAGCAGCCGGACGTCAACGGTTCCGTGGTCGGCGAGGAGTTCATTCCGCTCGGCGTCAGCCAATTCGCCCAGACCGTCCAGAACATCCAGAAAGCCAAGCCCGATTGGCTGCTGACCATCAACGTCGGCGACGCGCAGGACAGTTTCTTCGAGCAAGCCTCGGCGGCGAAGCTCAACCTCCCCATGGGATCATCCATCAAGATCATGCTCGGCTTCGAACACAAGCGGTTCAAGCCGCCGGCGCTCAGCAACATGCATGCGGCGGCGAACTGGTTCGAGGAGCTGAACACGCCGGCTGCCGAAGACTTCAAGCATCGCTGGCACGCCAAGTATCCGGACGAGCCCTATATCAATGACATGGGCTATAACGCCTATGTCACCATGTATCTGTACAAGACGATGGTCGAGAAAGCGAAGTCAACCAAGCTGGAAGATCTCCGCCGCGCGGTGGCGGACGGCAGCCTTTGCGTGGACGCCCCCGAGGGCCAAATCTGCATGGATCCGAAAAGCCAGCATATGAGCCATCACATGTACCTGCTGTCGGTGGACGCGAAGCACGACGTGCACATTGACAAGGATTTCGGCGTCATCCAGCCATACTGGCTCGCCCAGGTCGGCTGCGACCTGACCAAGGACAATCCGCAGGAGCAATACAGCCCGAACAACCTGCCGCAGAAGTAACGGCCCGGACCAGGCGAGGACATCGGCAATGCTGGGCGACCTGTTCTCCTACCTTTACCAGTTTGCAGACGTCTTCGCCTTCTTGATCCTGTCGTCGGCCGGGCTTGCCATTGTGTTCGGCATGATGGGCGTCATCAACATGGCCCACGGCGAGTTCATCATGTGCGGGGCTTATGTCACCGTGGGCATGAGCCGGCTTGGGCTGCCGTTGGTGTTGTCCCAGCTTTGCGGCGCGCTGGTCGCCGGGCTGATCGGCGTGGTGGTCGAGGTCGTCATCGTCCGGCGCTTCTACCAGCGCCCGGCCGACACCTTGCTGGCCACCTGGGGATTGAGCCTGGTCGTCACGCAGGGGACGGTCCTGCTGCTCGGCTCCAGCCTGGCTGGGATCGGCACGCCGGTGGGCAGCTTCACCGTCGGCGAGTATTCCTTCTCGACGTATCGGATGGAGCTGTTCGGCGCATCGCTGGCGGTGCTGGCCTTCGTTTACGTCGTCTTCATGCGCACCCAGTTCGGAGTCCTGGCCCGTGCCACGATGCAGCACGCGTCCATGGCGCGGGCGCTCGGGGTGCGGATCAACTGGGTGTATGCGCTCAGCTTCGGCCTGGGCACCGGGCTTGCCGGCCTGTGCGGCGGGCTTTACGCGCCCACGATGAGCCTGATCCCGACCATGGGGTCCTCCTTCGTGGTCGAGAGTTTCGTCACGGTGGTGATCGGCGGCGCCAACCTGCTGCTTGGCACCGCGCCCGCCGGCGTCCTGCTCGCCATCATCCGCACCGGCCTGAACGCCTGGCACGGTCAGATCGTCGGTCAGATCGGGATGCTGCTCGCCGTCATCCTGGTCATCCGCGTCCTGCCTGATGGGATCACCGGCTGGGTCAACCGGCGTTTGCGCTGAACGAGAGGATCCGCATGCTCCACCTTCTCAATGGTCCACAAACGCTGGGGACGGGGCCGCGTTTCTGGGGCGGCTTTGGCGTCGTCCTCGCGCTGGCCCTCGCCTATCCGCTCGTGGCCGATCCCTACGACGTCGGCAACTTCGCCTACTTCCTGATTTGGATTTTCATGGCGCTCGGCTTGTGCCTCATGTGGGGCTATGGCGGCGTGATGTCGTTCGGGCAGACCTTCTTCTTCGGGATTTCCGGCTACTCCTATGGCGTCATCGCCATCAATCTCGGCGGGCGGGGCTTCTCGACGTTCGAAGCCCTCGGGCTCGCGGTGCTGCTGGCCGCTGCCGTGGCCGCCGTGCTCGGCTATTTCATGATTTGGGGCCGTGTCGGCGGCGTCTTCTTCGGGATCGTCACCTTGGCCGCGGCGCTCGTCCTGGCCTTCTTCCTCGGTCAGACGGCGGGGCCGGAGTGGAGGATCGGCCGCGCCCGCCTCAACGGGTTCAACGGCATGAAGGGGATGAAGGCGCTCAATATGCCATGGGGCGACCGCACGCTCGTCTTCGACGGGGTCGCACTCTACTTCCTGCTGATCGGCATACTGCTCGTCGTCTATCTCGGCCTGCGCATGCTGGTGAACTCCCGCTTCGGCAACGTGGTCGTGGCGATCCGCGAGGACGAGCAGCGCGCCGAGCTGCTCGGCTATGACGTACGCAAGTATCGGCTGGCGACCTTCTGCATCGGTAGCGCGCTGGCCGGGCTGAGCGGCGCGCTTTATACCGCTTGGGGCCAGTTCATTACGCCGTCCAGCATCGGCCTGCCCTTCGCCGCGATGCCGATCGTCTGGGTGTCGTTCTCCGGGCGCCAGGAGCTGACGGCGACGCTCGTCGGTACCTTCGTCTTCCTGTTCGCCTACCAGTTGCTCACCGTTTACAGCCAGCAGGCTGCACTCGTGCTGACCGGACTCCTGCTCCTGCTGACGGTGATGTATATTCCGGAAGGCTTCGTGGTCGGCCTGGTCAAGCTGGCGAGCTGGCCGGCCCGGCGGCGCCATGCTGCGGTGCTCGCCACGCCGGCCGGGGAATAAGCGGTGCTTCCGCTCCTGTCCGCCGATGGCGCGTCCAAATCGTTCGGGGGCCTCGCCGCCGTGTCCGACGTGTCGCTCGACATTGCGCAGGGCGATATCCATTGCTTGATCGGTCCGAACGGCGCCGGCAAGAGCACGCTGTTCCGCCTGATCGTCGGGACCTATCCGCCCACCGCTGGCCGCATCCGCTTCGACGGCGCCGACGTCACGTCCGAGCGGCCCTACCAGCGCGTCAAGCGCGGGATGAGCATCAAGATGCAGACACCGTCGGTGTTCAAGGAGCTGCCGGTGCGGCAGAACGTGCATATCGCACTGCAGCACCACGTCGCCCGGCATCAACTGCGGGACGAGGAGGACCGGCTGCTCGCCCTGCTGAACCTCGGCGCCGACGCCGGCAAGCCCGCGGGACAGCTAGCCCACGGGCAGCAGCAATGGCTTGAGATCGGCATGGCGCTAGCGCTGAAGCCGAAGTTGCTGCTGCTCGACGAGCCGACCGCCGGCATGTCGCCGGAAGAAACGTTTCAGACCGGCGAACTCATCCTGCGTCTCAACGGCGAGGGGATGACGATGTTGGTGGTGGAGCACGACATGGCGTTCGTGCGCCAGATCGCCAAGATGGTCACGGTGCTGCACTTCGGGCGGGTGTTCGCACGCGGTCCGATCGAGACGATCATCGCCGATCCGAACGTCGCCGAAATCTATCTGGGCCGCACCCATGAGCGCTGAACCGGTCCTTGAGGTCGCTGGCCTATGGGCGCGCTACGGCGAGACGCCGATCCTGCAGGGGGTGGACCTTCATGTCGCCAAGGGTGAGATCGTGAGCCTGATCGGCCGGAACGGGGTCGGCAAGACCACGACGATGCGCTGCCTGATCGGACTGCTCAAGACGGCGGCCGGCTCGGTACGGCTGCTCGGCCAGGATGTCACCGCGCTCCCGGCTGAGCGCCGCGCGCGGCTTGGCATGGGCTACATCCCGCAGGGCCGCCACGTTTTCCCGCGCATGACGGTGGATGAGAACCTGGCGATCGGGCGGCTGATCGGTGGACGGCACGGGACGAAGCTGCCCGACCTCGTATTCGAGTCCTTCCCTCGCTTGAAGGAGCGACGGCGCCAGATCGCGGGCACCATGTCGGGCGGCGAGCAGCAGCAACTCGCGATCGGGCGGGCGCTGATCGGCAATCCGTCGCTCATGCTGCTCGACGAGCCGTCGGAGGGCATCCAGCCCTCGATCGTCCAGTTGATCTGCGAGGCGCTGCGTTCGTTCTGCCGTGATCTCGGCACGACCATCCTGTTCGTCGAGCAGAACCTCGACACGATCCTGTCCCTCAGCGACCGATCCTACGTCATGGAGAAGGGGCGTGTGGTCGCGGCCATTCCGCCGGGGCAGGTGACGGCCGGGGAAGTCCGCCGGCATCTGATGCTGTGACGCTGGAGACCCGCTCGGCAGCACTGTCGACTTGTTGGATTGAGGTCGCGATAGCGCGCGGCAAGGACGACGTACCGGTTGTTACGCCGCGGCGGTAACGCCGGCGACCTCGGCCCAAACTCGGAAGGCTTGGGTGCGGTCGGCTCGATACTGGGCAGTAGGCATTCGATGGCGGCAGAGCAGGAAGAGGTTGCTGATCCCCTCGTGGGCGGAAAGGAAGCGTTGTGCCTATCCGGCTGACTTGAAGCGCTTCATCTGCCGCTCTCGCCGTCGCGTGGTCTGGTGCGAGGTCTCCGCCCGGTTGTTCAGCCCCTTGTGCCTCTTGTGCTCGACCGAGGGCATCGCCTCGTGCATGGCCGCTCCGTAACTCGCCAGCTTGTCGGTGACCACTACACGAGGCGCCCGGCACTGCCGCTTCAGCAGCTTGCGCAAGAGGCGCTTGGCCGCCTGCGTGTCGCGCCGCTTGGCGGGCTTGCCGGCGCAGGCCGTCGAGCCGCGCGTCCATCTCCTGGCG
>CAXSHI010000237.1:0-6466 GCA_964236755.1 uncultured Acetobacteraceae bacterium | reverse complement strand
GACGCCGCCAACCGGATCGACGACCCCAAGACGACGGCCGCGGTCGGCGCGGCGCTGTGCGTGCAGGCGGAGGGGCGGCTGCGCAACTTCATGCTGCGCACGGGCAAGCTTTCGATGCGCTCCACCGCCCGCTACATCGGCCGGATGGACAACAACGGCCAGATCCGCGAGGAGAACGTCGTGCTGCGCAACTTGGACCTCGACGGGCCGCCGGCGCAGGACGTGGCGTTCAAGGTCGCCTTCCAGACGGTGACGCAGCTCGGCTTCCGCCAGCTGCCCATCGCGCGCTGGACCGCGACGCCGCTATACCTCATGGAGTTCGCCAACCCCGACGACGCGCATCGCATGGACCTGCCGCTCACCGTGACCGTCGCCCGGCGCGAGATCGACCCCGACGCGGCAGAGGCCGAGATGCGGCGCGAGATGTTCACCGTCGATGAGGTCACGGACGCCTCCGGCGCCACGCAGCGCAACGGCGACGTGCGGCTGCGCTTGCAGACCCTCGACGACGGGGACGGCTACTGGCGCGACACCGGGCGGCTGGTGATCCCGTGAGCGCCCCCCGCTTAAGCACCGTCGTCGAACGCGCGGCCCATGTCGCCGAGGCGGCGCGGGACGGCGCCCTGTGGCTGGAGGCGAACCGCACCCGGCTCAAGGAAGACCCCGCCGCACTCGCCCGCGACTTCCGCCGGTTCGGCCGGCGCGCGGCCCGGCTGCGCGCGGCGGCGGGACGGCCGATGTGCGTCGCGGTGTTCGGCGCGTCGCAGGCCGGCAAGAGCTACCTGGTGTCCTCGCTTGCCAGCCGGCCCGGACAGGCCTTGGAGGCGGCGTACGGCGACCGGCGCCTGAACTTCCTCCAGGACCTCAACCCGCAGGGCGGCAAGGAAAGCACGGGGCTGGTGTCCCGCTTCACGGTGCGCGGCGTGGCGGCGCCCGCGCAGGCGCCAGTGCCGGTGCGGCTGATGTCGCAGACGGACATCGTGAAGATCCTGGCCAACGCCTACCTTGAGGACTTCGAGGTCCGCGACCTGGTCCCGCCCAAGCCCGCCGACATCGCCGCCCTGTTCGCGCGCCTGGCGCAGCAGGCGGGCGGCGCGGCGCAGGGCGGCCTCGCGGTCGATGACATCGAGGAGCTGCGCGAATACTTCGACCTGCATTTCGGCGGCCACCCGATCCTTCGGGAACTCGGCCCCGCCTATTGGGCGCACGCAGCCGACGTGATCCCGCGCCTGGCCCCGGAGCAGCGGGCGGAGGCCTACGCGCCGCTGTGGAACGGCACCGAAGCCTTTACCCGCGTGGCCCGGCAGCTGACGGGGGCGCTCGCGGCGCTCGGCTTTCCCGAGACGGCGTTCTGCGGCCTCGACGCGCTGCTGCCGCGGAACACCAGCGTGCTGGACGCGGACATGGTGTTCGGCTTGGGGGAGGGGGGCAGCGGCGCGTTGCGCATGGCATCCGGGACCGGGGCATCGGCGCTGATCGACCGCTCCGTCGTGGCGGCGCTGATCGCCGAGATCACCGTGCCGCTCGCCGAGCGCCCTTGGGAGTTCTTCGAGCACACCGACCTGCTGGACTTTCCCGGCGCGCGGACGCGGGAGGAGATCACCGACCCCGAAGGGTTCCTCGCGCAGCCGGGGCGCCTCGGCCGGGTGTTCCTGCGCGGCAAGGTCGCCTACCTGTTCCAGCGATACAACGCGGAGCAGGAGATCGCGGCGATGCTGCTCTGCGTCGGCCCGTCGAACCAGGACGTGCAGACGCTGCCCAACATGATCGACGACTGGATCGGCCAGACCATCGGCGCGACACCGGCGGCGCGCGCCCGGCAGCGCAACAGCCTGTTCCTCGTGCTGACCAAGTTCGACGGCGAGTTCGAGGACAAGGCGGGCGAGGACGTGGCGGGCGGCCAACGCTGGACGGCGCGGCTGCAGGCGTCGCTCCTGGACTTCTTCGGCAAGGCGCACGCCTGGCCGCGCGAATGGGCGCCGGGGCGACCGTTCAGCAACACGTTCTGGCTGCGCAGCACCGCCATCGGCTTCGCGGCGGTGATGGACTATGCGGAGGGCGTGGAGGACAGCGTGTCGCCGCGCGCCGCGGCGGCGGTGGCAGTGCGCCGGACGGCCTATCTCGGCAACGCGCTGGTCCGCGCGCACTTCGCCGACCCGGCCCGCGCGTGGGAGGCGGCGCTCTCGCCCGGCGACGGCGGCATCGGCTACCTGGCTGAGGCGCTACGCCCGGTCTGCGACCCCGCGACCAAGGCGGAGCAGGTTTCCGGCCGCGTCGAGGAACTGGCCGCCGACATGGCGCACCGGCTGCGCCCGTATTTCCATACCGGCGACCTGGCGGCGGAGCTGGCCCGGGCGAAGCGGGACGCCCGCGGCGTGGCCCGGGCGCTTTTGGCCTGCGCGCAGGCGCAGATGTTCGGCCCTCTGCTGCGGCAGATGCAGGTGACGCAGGACCTGGTCAGCTCGGTGTATTGGGAGCTGCAGTCCAAGGCGGACGACGCGCCGGCGCCCATCGGCACCGGCGCGTCCCGCACCGACTACCTGAGCGCGCTCGGCGGATTGCTGGACGACGAACCCGCGGCAGCCCCGGCGGCGCAGGCGCGCGACCGCTTCGACCGGTTCGCCGACCTCGCCTTGGCCGAGTGGAACCGGCAACTGCTGGCGCTCGCCGACGATCCCTCGACCCCGGCCGCGTTCCATCTGCCGCGCGAGCAGGCGGCGACGCTGGTGAACGAGGTCATGACCGCCGCCCGCCGCCTCCTGCTCCGCGACCGCATCGCGGCGGACCTGCGGGTGCGCGCGAGCTTCCAGCACCGCAGCCCCGGCGCCGCGCAGAAGCCGATCATGCTGGTGGAGGCGGGCATCAACGGTTTCGTCCACATGCTGGACTTCGACCGACTGCCGCTCGACCGGCGCCCGCGCCCGGGCGGCAGCGAGCGGGCGGTGTTCGCCCCGCGCCCGCCGGTCCAGGGCCAGCCGATGCTTGGGGATGTCCCGGCCGCGTACGACTACCAGTTCCACGTCGATTGGATCGTCGCAGCGGCCCGGCTGTTCGAGGACAACGTGCAGGACCCCTCGGCGTCGGGCCTCGACATCGAGGCCAACGCCGCGCTCGGCGCCCTGCTGCGCCGGCTGGAGGCTGCTTGAGCGTCCAGGTTGAACCCGATCCGGCGCATCCGGCCGGGCATGCGCTGATCCGGGTGCCGGCCGCGGCCGCGGCGGCGGACACGCCGGGCTTCCGGGTGCAGCGCGACGCGGGCTGGGGCGACGACAAGCTGGGGCCGGACGGATGGCAAAGCAGCGATGCGCTGCTTGAGCCGGACCGGGCGGAGGCCAGCGGGCCTGACCTGCTGCTGCACGTGGGCTGGGGCGTGTGCCGGCATCTGGAGGCTGGGGTCTATGAGATCTCGGTGCCTGCGGCCGACCTGGTGCAGGTGGGCGTGTACTGGCCGGACATCGTGCCGCTGCACTCCGAAGGCAGGCAGCCGGTGGTCGTGCCCAGGATCGCGGCGGCCGCCCAGCCTCCTGATCCCGTGCCGCCGCCCGCGCCTGAGCCGCCGCCGGTGATGCGGAAAACAGTGTCCGTGGGGCCTGCTTCGGACGAAGCGACGCCTCCTCCGCTGCCCAGCCCAGCGCCGGCCGCGCCGGGCGTGTCCAAGGCGGTGCTCCTTGTGGCCGGCACCCTCGGGCTGCTGGCGGGCGGCGCCTGTTGGTGGATGAACCGCGCGCCGGTGCAGACGGACGCGGCCCCGGTCGCGCCGGCAGGTCCCGCGCCGCCGTCCGCCGCCCCGGCACTAGGCCTCGGCGGCCTGTCGGTGCCGGATGTGCTGGCCCGGGCGCCGAACCCGGCCGCCATCACGGCCGAGGGCGAGCGCCGCCTGCAGGGCGACCGCCACGACGACGGCCTGCTGCTGCTGGAAGCCGCGGCCGATCGCTCCGACCCGGCCGCGGCGGCGGCGCTGGCGCGGCTTTATGACCCCGTGCAGTTCCGGCCGGGCGGCCCGATCCCGCAGCCCGACCCGCGCCAGGCCGCGCGCTATTACCGCGATGCCGCCCGCGGCGGCGCGGACGTGGCGGCGGCGCGGGAGGCGCTGCGGCAGAACCTGCAAACCCGGGTGCAGGCCGGCGACCTCGGCGCCAAGCTCAGCCTAAAGGATTTCTGGCCATGACGCTCCGCTTGCTGATCGCGCTCCTGGCGCTGCTGCCGGCCCTGACCTTTGCCCAGGGCGCCCCGCGGACGCCCTTGCTGATCGAAGGCAAGCAGTCGCTATTCCAGCGCGTGATCGCCCGCCCCGGCGCCACGCTGTCGCCGCGGCCGGACGGGCAGGGCGCGCATCCGGTGCCGGGCTTCACCGTCTATTACGTCTATGCGCGGCCGCCCGGCGACGCCGCGAGGATCGAGGTCGGGCGCACCGCCGACGGACGCTCGGAAGGCTGGCTGGAGGGGGCCAAGGCCATCGAGTGGAAGCACGCCATGGTCGCCGCCTTTACCAGCCCGGCCGGCCGGCAGCCCGTGCTGTTCCTGCGTTCCGAGCGCGACGAGCGCCTGCTGATGATGGACAGCCAGGCCGGGCAGCGCGCCCAGGCCCTGCGCGCCGCCGCGACAGCACCCAGGTCTTCCGCAGAAACGGGCGGAGACCCCGGCCCGGTGATCGCGGTCGAACCCTCGGCGGCCATCGACTTCTCCCGCAACTTCTACCTGATGCCGATCCTGTCGGCCGAGCGGATCGAGCGTGAGTTCGGCCCGCCGCTCCGCTTGCTGGAGGTGATCTCCGCCCCTGCCGAGCCGCGGCGCCCGCCCACCCCGCCGGCGCAGCCCTCGCAGTTCAAGGCCGGCGTCGTCTTCGTGCTGGACACCACCATCAGCATGCAGCCCTACATCGACCGCACGCGGGAGGCGATCCGCGGCGTCGTCGCCGGCATCGGCGGCACGCCGCTGCGCGACAACTTCCGCTTCGGCTTGGTCGCCTACCGCGACAGCCTGGATGACAGCCCCGGCCTCGAATACAGCACGAAGGTGTTCGGCAAGCCGGACTTCGGCCAGCCCGCGGACACCATCAACACCGGCGTCGCCACCGCACGGGAAGCGACGGCCAGCTCCAACGGCTTCGACGAGGACCCCATCGGCGGGATCAAGGCGGCGCTGGACGAGATCGACTGGTCGCCGATGGCCGGGCGCTTCATCGTGCTGATCACCGACGCCGGCGCCCGGCGGGCGCAGCATCCGCACAGCCTGACGCACCTCGACATCGCGGAGATCCGCGAGCTGGCCAAGGCCCGGGGCGTCGCCGTGTTCGCGATCCACCTGCTGACGCCCGAGGGCCGCGCCCGGCATGACCACGAGCCGGCGGCGGCGCAGTATCAGGAACTCACCCAGTTCGGCGCCGCCGGGCCGCTGTATTTCCCGGTGCCGAACGGCGCGCCGGACGCCTTTGCCCGCACGGTGCAGGACCTGTCCCGCGCCCTGCTGAGCCAGGTGGGGGAGGCGGCCGGACGCCGGGTGACAGCAGGACCCGCCCCGGCCCCGGCCATCGAGGCGGCGGCGCGCGTGGTGGGGGAGGCGATGCGCCTGACCTACGTGGGCCGGGCGGAGAACACCCAGGCGCCGGACGTGGTGCGGAGTTGGACCACGGACCGCGACTTGGCCGACCCCGCGGTATCCAGCCTCGACGTGCGGGTGCTGCTGACGCGCAACCAGCTGTCGGACCTGGCGCGCAGCCTGCAGGCCATCCTGCAGGCCGGGCTGGCGGGGCGGACCGAGCCGCGCACCTTCTTCACCCAGCTCCGCGCGACCTTCGCCGCCGCCGCGCGGGACCCGCAGCGCATCGGGGCCGCCCAGCGCATCGGCGCGCTGCTGGGCGAGTACCTGGACGACCTGCCTTACCAATCGGAGATCATGGATATCCAGGAGGCCGACTGGATCGCCATGGGCGCCATCGCCCAGCGCACCGTGCTCAACAGCATCGAGGCGAAGCTGCGGCTGTACCAGGAGTTCCAGTCGAACGCCGACCTGTGGGTGGACCTGTCGGGTTCGCGCGCCGCCGGGGAGGCGCTGTTCCCGGTGCCCATCGAAGCGTTGCCGTGACCGCGGCGCCGCTGCGGGCCGAGCAGGTCAGCCGCAGCGTCGCCGCAGGCGGAAGCCGGTTCACCCTGCTGATCGAGCGGTTCGAGGTGGCCGAAGGGGCGCGGGTCGCCGTCATCGGCCCGTCCGGCTGCGGCAAGAGCACGCTGTTCGCGCTGCTGGCGCTGGCGCTGCGCCCCGATGCCGGGGAGGTCCTGACGCTGGCCGGCACCGACGCCTTGGCCTTGTGGCGCGCGGGGCGGGGGGACGCGCTCGCGGCGCTGCGGTCGCAGAGCCTGGGGTTCGTGCCGCAGACCGGGGCGCTGCTGCCGTTCCTCAGCCTGCGCGACAACATCCGGCTGCCGCAGCGCATCCTGGGCCGCCCCGACGCGGCGCGGGTGTCGGC
>CAXSHI010000236.1:0-6485 GCA_964236755.1 uncultured Acetobacteraceae bacterium | reverse complement strand
CTGGGGTCATGGTGCCTCGTGCTGGGCCTGGCGGGGCGGCCATCCGCCCCGGTCCAGGCGGCCGTGTGGCGCAGAACGAACCACGGCGGCGGGAGTTCGCCCGGCGCGGCAGGCAGCAAGGAAGGCGAATTAGCCTGAGGCCGATCCATGGCAGGGCAGCAAGGCTGCTCCTCCGCCGTCCAGGACCTGGACAGGCCATCGAAACCTTTGGCAGGCTTTGCCCACACCCCGGGCCTCTCAAGACTGACTCACCTGAAGCAATGCCTTTCAAGCGCTTGCCTCCGGTGGGATCCGATACGCCCGGCCGGACTGGCTGACGCAGAGGCTTGGTGCAGACCGGTCAGGCAAGCAAGGTTGAGGCTCCGCCTCAAACTCCGCCAAAGGCTCGCCTTTGGAATCCACGACTTAAGGAAAGCCGGTCAGGGGTCTCAGCCCTGCGTCCTGCCGACCCGACGCCGGCCGTTAAGGCCGCGTCAGCTTGTTGGCGCGCATCCTGCCGGCTACGTGACGGATGCGGCCGGGTTGGGAATGGAGCATTGGATGCGAGTGCGGCGCGGCGCGGTCCGTCGAGCGTTGCCATGGGCGCTGCTCGCGGCGGCGCTGTGGCCGTGCGCCGCCTGTGCCGAGCCGTTCCCGATCGATCCTGCCCTCGGCGTGCCGGACGCGCGTGCGCGCTCCGACGTGCTGCGCGACCCCGGCGGGCGCTGGGACGTGGCGGACATCCTGGCGCGCCAGTCGCTGTTCCGCCCCACCGCCTCGCTATCGCCCGACCTCGCGGTGTCCGCCTTCGCGCCGGTGACACTGTGGTTCCGCCTGCAGCCGCGCTCCGAAGGGGCGGGTCCATGGTTCCTGGAAGTGTCGCCGGACCTGGAGCGCGCCGAGGCCATCCTGATCGAGGATGACGGGCGGGTAAGCCGGACGCGCCTGGGCATGAGGGTGCCGGCGGCGAGCCGGGTGCCGCCGCTGCCGGGCACGATGGCGCTGCTGCCGGACGGCGCGATGCGCGGCGGCACGCTGTACGTGCGCATGGTCGGGCCGGAGGAGCAGGTCACGCGCCTCGGCCTTCGCCCGGCGGCGTGGGAGGCGACCGAGGGGCGCTGGGCGGCCGAGGACGTCCTGCTGCCGCGCGTGGCGCTGATCGGGCTGGTGGGCGGGCTCGGCCTGTTCCACCTGGTGCTGGGCCTCACGCTGCGCGAGGGGATCTACCTGCGCTACGCCGCCGCCACGGCGAGCTTCGCGTTGTACACGGCGGCGGATTGCCGGATGGCCTGGCGCTGGCTGTGGCCGACCCTGGCGCTGCCCTACGACGGCACGGTGTCTGCGCTGTACGCGCTCTATCTCGCGCTGAACCTGGGCTTCGCGCGCGCGTTCCTCGACCCCGCCGGCCTGCAGCGGGGGTGGCGCGTGGCCTGGGCCGCGTGGTGGGCCGAGGCGGCGTTCCAGGCGCTCAACACGCTCTACCCGAACCTGCTGGACGCGACGGACCTGATGCCGGTGCTGGACCCTCTGCTGTCCGGGTCGCTGTTCGCCGCGATCCTGGCCTGCGGCGTGGCGCCGTGCCACGCGCGCCGGCCCGGGGCGTTCGCCTACATGGCCGCGTTCTGCGGCGTGTCGCTCGGGCTGCTGGTGAAGGTGCTGGGAGACAACCGCGTGATCGCGCAGACGCCGTGGAACAACACGGCCTCGGCGCTCGGCGTCGCCTGGGAGGCGCTGTTCCTGGCGGCCGTGATGGGACGGCGGCTGCTGCTGCTGCGCGCCGAGCGCGACCGGCTGGCCGCGCTGGCGCTCACCGACGCGCTGACCGGGATCGCCAACCGCCGCAGCTTCGACCTGCGGCTCGCCGAGGAGTGGCGGCGCGCGGCGCGCGGCGGCACCCGGCTCTCTGTGGTGATGTTCGACGTGGATCGCTTCAAGGCGTACAACGACGGCTTCGGCCACGCCGCCGGCGACGGCGTGCTGCGGCACGTGGCGATGGCGGCGGCGCAGGCGCTGGAGCGCGGCGAGGACTTCCTGGCGCGCTACGGCGGCGAGGAGTTCGTGGCGGTGCTGCCGGGCGTCGCCGCCGCCGAGGCCACCGCCGCCGCGGAGAAAATCCGCCTTGCCGTGCACGCGCTGCAGCTTCCCCATCCCGACGGCGATGTGGGCTGCGTCACACTCAGCGGCGGGGTCGCCTCCGGGATGCCGGGGCAGGGCTTCGGGGAGCAGGACCTGCTGCGCGCCGCCGACAGCGCCCTCTACGAAGCCAAGCACGCGGGCCGCGACCGGGTGCGCGTGGCCGCGCCGCCGACCCGTACAGGCGCCGGCCCCGCACCGCGCGCGCTGCCCCCCAGCGCCGCCTCCGGTCCTGGCGGACGCGCTGCACTCCCAGCACCATGCCTGGAAGCAGTGAGCAAGACTGGGCCCTGCCCCTGCCCGAAGGCGGGGCCCGCCAGGGGCAAGCTGCTACTGGACTTCGCTGAAGGCTCGCCTCTGGCGTCCAATACTTAAGTCAGGCCGGGTTCAAGGGCGGCTCGGCCCGGGCGGGTCCAGGGCAGAGCCCTGGCCTTTTGAACTGACCCACCATCGTTCGTCGATCCATCAGCAAGCAAGGCTGAGCTTTGCCCAGACCCACCCCATGCTTGAAGGCGGGGGCGAGCCGCCTTTGGACCAGCCTCCCTTGAAGATTGGACTCCGAAGTCTCGCCTTTAGCAAAATCTCGCCTGCTTGCCGCGCCCTGCCTCCGGGCCTCAGCCCAGCCGGTCCGCCAGCGCCGCGTTGCCGCCCAGCCCGCGCGCCAGCACGGCGGCCGTCTCGCCCCGTTTGTCGCGCAGCGTGGTGCTGGCGCCGGCGCCAAGCAGCAGGTCCACGATCGCGGTGCGCCCGAACGCGGCGGCCACCATCAGCGCGGTCTGCCCGGACTCGTTGGCCGCGTCCACCGCGGCGCCCGCGCGCAGGAGCAGGCGGGCCACCGCCACGTGCCCCTTGAACGCCACGCCGAGCAGCGCGGTGTTGCCCCGCGCGTCGCGCGCGTCGACCCGCGCGCCACGATCGAGCAGCAGCGCCACCGCCGCTTCCTGCCCCGCGTAGGCGGCGATCACCAGCGGCGGGAAGCCGCGCGGGTCCGGCGCCTCGCGGTCGATCCCCGCGTCGAGCATCTGCCCCGCCAGCGCCACGTCGCCGGTGCGCAGCGCGTCGAGGAACAGCGCCGCGATCTGCTCCGGCGCATAGGCGGGGACGTCGTCGGGCTCGGACATCGCGCGAGAATGCGGGCGGAGCGCGGAGGCAGGCAAGGCCCGCACTCCGCGAAAACTCCTCTCTTAAATAGAGCCGGTCCAGGGGCGCTGCCCCTGGCGGGTCCAGGGCAGAGCCCTGGCCTTGCTTGCTGTGCCGCGCGCCTTCCGGGGCTTGCGGCTGCCGGGCGCAGGTGCGACGTTCCGCGGCACCAAGCCCCTGACGCACTGGACACCGCATGCCTGAATTCGACGCCGTCGTCCGGGCGCTGTGGCGTGGCCGGAGCCCCTACGACGGGTTCGTGGCGGAGCGGTTCAAGCCGGACGCGCAGGGCTGGAACTCCGAGCACCCGTTCCTCGCCGACACGCTGCGCCGCGTGCGCCCCGGGCTCGTGATCGAGATCGGCGTGTGGAAGGGCGGCTCGACCATCCACATGGCGTCGATCCTGCGCGACCTGGGCATCGACGGGGTGGTGCTCGCCGTCGACACCTGGCTCGGGAGCTGGGAGCACTGGCAGCAGGACGAGTGGTTCCCCAGCCTGCTGTGCCAGAACGGCTACCCGAGCATGTACTACACCTTCCTGGCCAACGTGGTCGCCGCCGGCGCGCAGGGGCACGTGCTGCCGCTGCCGCAGGACTCGGCCAACGCGGCGTTCGTGGTGCTGTACCGCGGGCTGCGGCCGCAGGTCGTTCACATCGACGCCGGACACGACTACGAGGCGGTGATGGCGGACCTCAAGCGCTGGTGGCCGCTGCTGTCGCCGGGCGGCGTGCTGATCGCCGA
This sequence comes from uncultured Acetobacteraceae bacterium, assembly GCA_964236755.1. Taxonomy (GTDB): domain Bacteria; phylum Pseudomonadota; class Alphaproteobacteria; order Acetobacterales; family Acetobacteraceae; genus CAHJXG01. Next base: position 2,492 of record CAXSHI010000236.1, on the reverse strand, counting down.
CGACTACGACCCGGACGGCAAGGTCTGGCCCACCGTGCGCGACGCCGTGGACGACTTCCTGCGCGAGACGCCGCACCGCGACTTCGAGGCGCTGCCTTACAAGGCACGATTCACCAAGGTCTGAAGAAAGCAAGGTTGAGGCTCTGCCTCAAACTCCGCTAAAGGCAGGCCTTTGGAATCCACTACTTAAGCAAAGCCGGTCCAGGGACGGCTCGCCTCTGGCGGGTTTGGGCGTAGCTGGCCGAAGGTTCCAATAGCCCGTTTGGGCCATTGGAATGGCCAGCGGAGGGGAGTCCAGCCTTGCTTCCTAAGAGATGGGTGCAGGTGTCTGGGCGCTTGAGAGCAGGGCCAGGGCGGCAGGCACCGTCAGCGCCGTCGAAGCGGCCATGGCTGGTGCGGGGGCGAACCAGGAGGACAGCCAACCCACGGCGCCAGAAGCGACCTTGCCGAGGCCCTGGGTCGCGTTGTCGAGGAACTGGCCGATGGTCTCACCGGCTCGGCTGACGGTGCCGCCGACGCTGCCGGCCACGTTCTGCACCACCTTGACGGCGCTGCTGACATAGCCGTCGAACACGCTGGCCGAGGCGCCGATCGCGCCGCCGACGCCGCCCGCGACGCCGCCGAGCAGCCCGCCGATCAGCGTCCCCACGCCGGGCAGGATGGCGGTGCCGACGATCGCTCCGATCTGTGCGCCCGCGACGGAGCCGCCGATCCCGCCGAGTGCCGCACGGGTCTCGTGCGCGTCGGTGTCGCCGCTCTTCACGTCGTCGTAGACCGCCTTGGTCAGCAGGGCGACGTTGATCACCGGCGCAGCCTTGCCGAGCGTCTTAGCCACCGATTTCGCCGTGGCGACGGCATCCGCGGCGAAGCTGCGGGACGCCGCCTCGACCGCGGCGTCGGCCTGACGAACCGCGGTGTTGGTGGGCGATGCGCCACCGCTTCCCCTGGTTGCGACCGCGCTGTCGATATCCTTGAAGATCTGGCCGCGCGTGGTGGCGGCGATGCTCCCGGCCTCCGTCTCCAGCGACGTGGCCGCAGCCGTCACCTTCGGATTGCCCGTGCCCGCGTCGGTCGGCAGGAAATCGGCCGGTGTCGAGGAGGGTGTGGCTTTCGGGAGTGGAGGCTGAGGCGCAGACGGATTGCCGCCGCCCTGGGCGGCATCGTACCAGGTCCCGAAGGACTGGTTGTGTCGGGCCGCGTTCATGTTGGAAAGGTAGTTGTCGAAGTCGGCCCAGCGTGCCGGCGCGCCGTTGCGCGCCGTATAGTTCGGAGCGTAGACGTCCGCGCCGGCAGGGATCGCAAGCCCGGCGTCGGAGGCTTCCTTGAAGATCTGGTGCTGCGTCTGGGTGCCATACCATTCGACGGCTTCGTAGTTCTGCGTGAACAGATCACGCCCGGTTGGGCCCTGACTCCCGATGGACATGTCCTTGGCCAGCGCCTCGAACGCGCCGCCGTGCGCTTCGGCCGACAGGGCGGTGAAGGCCTTCGTGTTGGCCGCGTTGTTCAGCTCGAAGACCGCAGCGTCCTGCAGCGCCGCCGGGCTGGTCAGCTTGGTCGGGTCAAGAGTGATGAACTTGCTTGTCGGGTCCCACTCCGCTCCGAAGCCCGTGGTAGTGGCGCCGAACTTGAAGCTGATCGGCTCCGCGCCGTTGGCCGTGGCGTTGTCGAGCACGGTCTGGAAGGTCGACGATTTCTGTCGCAGGCTGTCAAGGAAGGCCTCGACACCCTGCTGCGAGGCGGCCTGCGCGGGGTCGGCGAAAGGATCGAAATTCAGGGCTGAGACCGGCGGGGCAGCAGGTGGCGGGGGCACCAGGGTCGCGTCACTGATGCCCAACGCCTGTGCCACAGCCTTGCCGCCCGGGGTCGAAAGGTCCGCCTTTGCTGCTGCGGCGGCATCCTTCCACCCGTCCAGTTCCGCGCCGGGGTAGGTCTGCAACAGGGTTTTCAGCTCTTCCTGCGCCGGAGTGAGCCCGAACGCATCCGGCGTCGGGGTGCCGTGCGCCTCCTTGGCCAGGTGGCTGCCCACATTGTTGAAGGCAGTGGTGGCCTGCGCCTCCGGCGGGGGGGCGGAGGGCTTCGATGGTGGCAGAGCAGGCATCCTGCCATGCAGCGTGTTGGTTTGCATCGGCTGGAGGAGAAGCGCCTGCTGCCAGGTCTGATCGTCGTCGCCATGAGTGGCGGCGCCGATCGTGCCCCGGTCGATACTCGCCAGATCCATAAAGCTGCGTTCCCGTCCGGGTGTTGAGCCACCGGCACTCAACTATCCAGGTGACGACAGTTCCAACAATGGGAACTGATACGGATGCCGTACGATTTCATGCGAGGCGTTGCGTTTGGGCAACAGTGTCAGGGTGGGGCAAGAGGGGTGGCACGACATCACGAAACGAATCCCTGTGCCTCCTGCCGCTACGCCGCCTGCCACATCCGGTGCGCCTCGCGGCACACCGCCCCCCACGCGGCCATCGACGCGACCGCCTCGCGCCCGCTGGCCA
>CAXSHI010000235.1:0-6529 GCA_964236755.1 uncultured Acetobacteraceae bacterium | reverse complement strand
AGGTGCACCACAAGACGAGCAACGCTGTCTGCATGTCAGCGCCGGACGCTTACGCATCTTCGCAGGCGAGGTCGTGCCAATCAACGTCGTCCAGGGTGGCTGCCTCGATTGGGCTTCGGTCAGCAAGGCTCGATTTAAGGTGCTCGGTGTCCATGGGGGTCATTGGGCGGGTCTCCGCAAGGCGTTGGCATACCTGGTGCGGATGGGGCCGCTCAAGGTCGCATGCCGGGCGCCGAGGCTTCGAGGCGTTTCCGCATCGGGGGGGGCCGGGCGCTTTCCTGGTCGCTCCACGATCTCCACCGTCTGCCAGCCAGCCAGCCCGCCACGGCGGGGGCAGATCAGTGGTTCGCCCCCGCGTCGCTCAAAGGTTCGCCCCCGCCTTCACCAGCTTCTGCGCCAATGACCAGCGGTGCACCTCGCTCGGGCCGTCGTAGATGCGGAAGCCGCGGACCTCGCGGAAGATGCGCTCCACCAGGGTGTCGCCGGTGACGCCCTGGCCGCCCAGGACCTGCACGCAGCGGTCGGCGACGCGGTAGATCGCCTCCGAGCACACCACCTTGGCGATGCTGCTCTCGGCGCCGGCGCGGTGGCCCTCGTCCAGGAGCCAGGCGGTGTGCCAGATGGTGAGGCGGCTGGTGCGGAGGTCCATGTCGTTGTCGGCGAGCATGAAGCCGACGCCCTCGTGGGACGCGAGCGGCTTGCCGAAGGCTTCGCGCTTCGTCGCGTAGGCGAGCGCGATGTCCTGGGCGCGGCGGGCGGCGCCGAGCCAGCGCATGCAGTGGGTGAGGCGGGCAGGCGCCAGGCGCACCTGGGCGTAGCGGAAGCCCTGGCCGGGTTCGCCGAGCACGTCGGCGGCGGGGACGCGGAGGCCGTCGAGCTCGACCACGGCGTGGCCGCCGGCGAAGCCCTGGTCCATGCTGTCCATGGCGCGGACGATGCGGATGCCGGGCTGGTCCATGTCGGCGAGCAGCATGGTGGCGCGGCCGTCCTGGGGGCCGGCGGTCTCGCGCGCCATGATGATGGCGAAGCTGGCGCCGATGGCGCCTGTCGTGAACCATTTTGTGCCGTGGACGAGGTAGTCGGGGCCGTCGCGGGTGGCGGTGGTGCTGAGGGCGGCCGGGTCGGAGCCGGCGCCGGGGGGCGGCTCGGTCATGGCGAAGCAGGAGCGGATGCCGGCCTGGGCGAGGGGGGCGAGCCAGCGGGATTTCTGGGCGGGGGTCGCGACGTGCTCCAGGAGGTGCATGTTGCCCTCGTCGGGGGCGGAGATGTTCATGGCGAGCGGGCCGAGCACGGAGTAGCCGGCCTCCTCGAACACGATGGCCCGGCCGACGTGGGACAGGCCCAGGCCGCCGTATTCGGGGGCGACGTGGGGGGAGAGCAGGCCGGCGCGGCGGGCGAGGGCGTTGAGTTCGCGCCTGAGGTCGTCGGTGGGGCCGTGGCGCTCCTGGCGGGGGTCCTGCTCGAAGGGGATCACCTCGTCACGGATGAAGGCGCGGGTGCGGAGCTGGAGGTCTTGCAGGTCGGGGGGGATGGCGAAGTCCATCGGGAATTCCTTGGGGGGGCTAGAACATGCGGCCGGCAGACACGTCGTGGGCGACCTCCAGCAGGCCGTGGGCGAGGGGGCCGAAGCCGGCGTAGCGGGGGTCGGACGTGGCGCCGGTGCGGTGCAGGGCGTGCAGCTGCAGGAATATGACGCCGAGCTTGAGGATGCCCAGGGTGCGGTGGAAGCGGAAGCCGGCGAGGTCGCGGCCGGTGCGGGCGGCGTAGGCCTCCGCCGCCTGCTCGCGGGTGAGGAAGCCCGGCGCGGCGGTGGGCATCTGGCCGAGCGCGTGCATGGCGGGGGGATCGGAGGCTTCGGTCCAGTAGCTGAGCAGCGTGGCCAGGTCGAACAGCGGGTCGCCGCGGGTGCCCTGGTCCCAATCGACGAGGCCGGCGGGCTGGAGCGTCGCCGGGTCGAGGATCAGGTTGTCGAGCTTGAAGTCGTTGTGCAGCAGGGTGGGGGGGCCGTCCGGGACCTGGTTGCGGTCGAGCCAGGCGCCGATCCCGGCGATGAGGGGGGCGGTGGCGTCGTCGGCGACGGCGAGGCCGCGGCGGCGCCAGCCGTCCACGGCGCGGCCCAGGAAGCCCTCGGGGCGGCCCAGCGTGTCGAGGCGGAGGGCGCGGGTGTCCACGGCGTGCACGGCGGCCAGCGTCTCGATCAGGGTGGCGGACAGCCGCGGGCCGGCGCCGGCGAGGTCGTCGGGGAGGGTCGCGCGGATCACCCGGCCTTCGCGGTACTCGATGACCTGGAACGGGACGCCGAGCACGTCCGGGTCGGTGCACAGGTGCAGGCTGCGCGGCGCGATGGGGAGGGCGTCGGGGAGGACGGACAGGATGCGGTGCTCGCGCGCCATGTCGTGCGCGCCAGGGGGCAGGGGGCCGGGCGGCGGGCGGCGGAGCACATGGGGGCGGCCGGACAGGAAGATGCGGGTGTTGATGTTGGCGAGGCCGCCGGGGAAGCGGTACGGGGGCGGGTCGGCGTCGAGCGTGAGGCCGTGGCGGGCCAGGTAGGCACTGAGGCGGGGCCAGTCGGGTTGGGCGTCCATGACGGGACCATGGCAAGGGGCGGGGGGTTTGGGAAGCGGGGCGGGGTTTTTGATGGCGGGGGGCGTGGCGCACCCGGCGCTCAGCGCGGGAACAGCGGGCAGGCGCTTTCGGAGGGTCGGGGATAAAGCGCGTCCGCCGGCAGTTTCGCCAGCACGGCGAGGTTGTCGAGCGGGTCGGTGATCTCGCCGGGCGGCTTCACCCGCACGACATAGAGGTCGTTCATCACCCGGCCGTCCGGCCGCACTGCGGCGGCGCGGGTGATGGTGTCGTCCACGGGATGCCCGTGCAGCCAGGCGGCGACCTGGGCATTGTCGTCGGTGCCGAGCGCCTGCAGCGCCTTCAGGTAGTCGAGCGTGGCGCTGTAGGCCATGGCCTGGATCATCGTGGGCGGGTGGCCGCCGTGCCGGGCGGCGAAACGGTGGGACCAGGCGTAGGCGCCGTCGCTCATCGCGGGAAGGAACGCGGTCGAGAACTGGAGGCCCTGCGCGTCGTCCGGGCCGAGCGCCTCCAGGTCCGTGGCCTGGACGAGCAGGCCGACGATCCTCATGGCGCCGCCGGCCATGCCGAACTCGCGCGCCTGCTTGATGCTGTTCACGACGTCGGTGCCGGCGTTGGCGAGCGCCAGGCCCTGGGCGCCCGACGCGCGGGCCTGCGTGAGGTAGGCGGACATGTCGGTCGTGGCGAGCGGGTGACGGGCGGCGCCCAGCACCCTGCCGCCGTTCGCCTCGATGATCGCGGTCGCGTCCTTCTGCAAGGCCGTGCCGAAAGCGTAGTCGGCCGTGATGAAGAACCAGGTGGCGGTGCCCTCCTTCAGCGCCTGCGTCAGCCCGGCGACGGAGAGCGCCCGGGTGTTGGGGACATACTGCACGGTGGTCGGCGTGCAGGACTTGCCCACGAACTCCGACGAGGTGCCGCCGCTGTTGAGGAACAGCTTGCCACGTTGCTGGGCCAGGTCCTGGATCGCCAGCCCCACCGAGCTTGCGGCGCCGTCGAGCACCGCGGCCACGCCCTGCTTGTCGAACCATTCCCGGACGAAGCCGAGCGCCACGTCGGGCTTGTTCTGGGTGTCGCCCGAGAGCACCTCGATCCGGCGGCCGAGCACGCTGCCGCCGAAGTCCTCGGCGGCCATGCGCGCGGCCAGCACCGACCCGGCGCCGCCCACGGCGGCATAGGGGCCGGACATGTCGTTGGCGACGCCGAGGCGCACCGGCTGCTCGGCGGATGCGGAGGCCGCTGCGGCGACTAGGGTGGCGCACGCGGCTGCGATGAGCTTGATCCTCATTGGACATCCCCTCGTGCTGCCTTTGGTCGGCAGTCTCTGGACGCGGGGCTTGTCGATGCCCGGCCGGCCATCCCGGACAGCTTACGACGATGTTCAAGCGAATTGCGAGGGATTACGGCGATGCGCTGCCGCCCGGCGGACCGCGACCCCGGCCACTGCCCCCGCCGCCGCCGGTGGGCTCCAGGCAACGGTGCCTTGGGTGGGCGCGCAGGCTACGGATGGGCGAGGCCCCGCCCGACGTCAGCCCGCCGAAGCCGCCATGGCGGCTGCCGTCGCGGGTCCTGGGGCGTGGATGCGGTTGCGGCCGGCCCGCTTTCCCAGGTAGAGGGCCGCATCGGCTCCGTCGATGAGATCCTGCTGGGTGCCGCCCTTTGCTGGGCAAAGGGCCGCGACGCCGATGCTGACCGTCACGGTCAACCCTGCACCCGGGCCGCCATGCGGCAGGGCGTAGTCCTCGACGGCGCGCCGGATGCGTTCCGCGACGCGCATCGCTTCCGCCAGGTCCGCATCGGGCATGATGAGCGCGAACTCCTCGCCGCCATACCGCGCCAGCACGTCCTGCCCGCCGCGCAGGTGCTGGCCCATGGCCGCCGCGACCTCCTTGAGGCAGGCGTCGCCCAACGGATGCCCGCGATGGTCGTTGTACGACTTGAAGTGGTCCACGTCGATCATCAGCATCGCCAGGGGCCTCGACGTGGACCCGGCGTGGGACCAGGCGCGGGCCAGCTGCGCGTCGAACGTGCGCCGGTTGGCAAGCCCGGTCAGCGCGTCGGTGGACGACAGGCGGTTGAGGGTGGCGTTGGCCTGGGCCAGTTCCTCCGCGTCCAGGCGCTGCTCCAGCATGAGCAGGTAGTTGCGCCGCTCCGCGTGCTCGATCGTGTAGGCGGCGTGCAGCGTGTAGGCTGCGGTCGTGAGCAGAGTCAGCGCCAGCGTCACGGGAACGCCGTCCGGCAGGCCGCCATGCAGCAGGATCAGCGTGGATGCCGAAACAACGGTGCCGATGCTGAACCCGAAGCACCACGCGAAGCGCAGGCGCACCACGGTGTTCATGTAGGTGAGATAGGACAGCACGAAAAGGGTGAAGATATACCCGCCTTGCGAGGCGCGGGACACCGCGAAGAGGCTGAGCGTGCCGAGCAGCAGCACCGCCGTGCACGCCGTGAAGGCGGTTTCCCGCCGCCATGGCGCCGGGTTGCGGGCCAAGTAGAAGAAGTTGGCCGAGCAGAGCGGGGTGAAGATCGCGAAGTGCAGGATCAGCACGTAGGAGATGAGGTCGGGAACAAGCTTCAGGTCCGACCCCACGAACACGTTGCCGAGCACCAGGCCGAGGATGCCGCACCGGATCAGGTGCCGCGCCCGCGCCTGGCCCGTCGCGGCCTCGAACCAGGCTTCCAGGTTTTCAGCGAAGCGCAGGGTCCGGCTCGGCTTCGTGAGCTGCTGGCGGATCGCAACGCGCAGGCGACGGTGTTCTTCTTGCTCCACGGCTCGTCCAATCACCCGTTTGGCCGGAGGGTAGCATAGAACCCGTTAACTAACCATTTCGTTTGCGCTGTTCCCTGGGGTGCATCCCGGCATTCGGGCGGACTGCTCCGCGCCGCGGGGCGGGCCAGGGCAACTTGCCGGGCGCCCGCCCCGCGTCCGGACCTGCCGCCCCAGGCCGGCACGCCTGGGCGGCCCAGCCGGTCCGGCCGCGCGCGGGGCCGGGGTGCCGGCTTATTTCTTGCCGGGTTCGGGCCGGGGCGGCGGGGTGGTGCTGGCGGCGGCGGCCTTGGTCTTGGCGTCGTTCTTGGACGCCTTGGGCTTCTTCGCTTCGCGGTTGGACTTCTGCTGGCCTTTGGCCATGGGAATGCTCCTGGTTGGCTGGGAATAGTTTCGGTGGGCGCATCGCGGAATGCAAGGGGATTGCACGGGTGATTTGCACGGGGGAATTGCGCCGGCCGGGGGCGAACCTGGGGGGCTGCTGCGGCGTAGAGCCTCCAACGATGGGGGACGGGGCGATGACGGCGAGGGCGATGCTGGCGGCGGGGATGCTCGGATGGGCGGCGATGGCGGGGGCCGCGGCGGCGCAGGGCACGCCGGACCTGCCGACGCGGCGGCCGGAGGAGGCGCAGGCCGACCCGATGCGGGCGTTCGACGTGAACAAGAACGGCAAGCTGGAGCTGGCGGAGGTGAAGAGCGCAGCCGCGGCGCGGTTCGACGAGCTGAACCCCGACCAGGACGACAAGCTGGACGAGCGGGAAGCGGCGCCGGTGCTGCCGGGGGAGGCGTTCCGGACGGCGGACGCGGACAAGGACGGCACGGTGAGCAAGGCGGAGTACCTGGCCTATGTCGAGCAGATGTTCAACGCGGCGAACCCGGACGCGGACGGGGCGCTGGAGCGGGCGGAGCTGGACGGCAAGGCGGGGCAGGCGTTGATGAAGATGCTGCGGTGAGGGATGGGCCGGGGTGGCCGGCAGCATACGTGCCCATGCGTTCTCAACCCACATGGTGGGGCCGGGCCAGGTGCTGCCCAAGCACGCGACCGTCAACGCAGCAGCTGGGCGGCCTCGGCCAAACCATCGGGTGAAAAGCGCGGATTGGTCGGCACCGGACCCAACCCCAAAAGGTAACCTGATTACGCAGCTTCCTCAGCCGTTTTCGGGCGGGCACAATGACTGCGTG
>CAXSHI010000234.1:0-6575 GCA_964236755.1 uncultured Acetobacteraceae bacterium | reverse complement strand
GTGGTGGCGTAGCACTTGCCGAACGCGGCCTCGGTGATGTCGAACCCGGCCGGGTCGATGTAGTTCTCCATGTACCACTTCTTCAGGTTCATCTGGATGGTCGAGTGGCGGAACTCGTCCACCATCTGCATCGTGAACCCGGTGCGCAGCTCCTCGCCCGGCGCCAGCCGCCCGACCATCGCCATCGAGCGGGAGGCCGAGATCTCGGGGAACGGGATGATCGCCAGGAACAGCTTCATCCACTCGACCCAGCGCGGCTCCACGTCACGGAACATGTCACCGCGCAGCGCCGCGTCGAGCGCGCCGTATACCCGGTTGTCCTTCTCTTCCTGCATCGGGAAGTAGGAGCGCAGCACCTGCTTCATCGGGTCGCGCGGGGTCTTCTTGATCTTGTAGTCCGTCGGGAAGGTCATCGCCTCCTGGACGTAGCTCGGCGTCCAGCCGAGGTCGGCGACGCGGCGGGCCGCCTCGCCGATGCTCATTCCTTTCTGCGCGGTGATCTTGCTGAGACTGAGGCTGTCAGGCATTGTGGACTCTCCCTATTCGGTTCAGGCCTGTCGCATTGGTTGTTCCCGCGTCCGGCGCGGGCGCGGCGCAGATCCGGTCAGGCACGCGGCCGACCGCATCTTGGCCACCTAACCAAGTGCAAGTCCTGTACCAGCCGTCATAGGCCCGTCACTCGCTGGATATCTGCCACCGCCAGCTCGAATACTGTCGCATCCGTCGTCCCGTCTTGGGACATATTGCGTTGCAACATGTCCCAGAACGATCCGGCGTCCTGGAGCGTGGGACATCAATGCGTCTTCTCGGCGTCCGGGCGCGGGCCCAGCGTCTTGCCCTCGGCGATGAACCGCGCCGCGAGCACCAGCGTGCCCATGGCGAAGTCCTTGCCATGGTCCGCGATCATCCCGTCCACCAGCTTGCCCAGCATCTCGAAGTAGCCGTCCTTGGAGGGGGCTTCGTCGCTCATGGCACCATCCTCCGCGAGGGTTGAGAGCGGAACAGCGTGCTGGGCAGGGCGACGACGCCGGCCTCGCCGCCCTCCGTCCCGACCGCCAGGCGCGCGCCGTCCGCCGACCACGCGAGCGCCGTGACCGAGCCGCCGGACGAGCCTTTCGCGAACAGCACGTCGTCCTGGCCGGGCTGGCAGAGCAGCACCGCGCCGTTGTGGTAGCCGGCGGCGATGAGCGGCTGCGACGGGTGGCACGCCACCATGCAGACCGGCAGGCGGCTGCTGGGCATGCCGCATTCGGAGGGCTGCCCGCCGGCTCCGGGCGGGTCGAACGCCCAGCACACGACCCGGGGCGCCCCGCTGCTGGCGAGGAACCGCCCGTCGGCCGAGAACGCGAGCGAGCGCGGCTGGCCGGGGTAGCCGCCCATCTCGACGTCGCCGCCGTCCGCGAGCCGCCACCCGTGCAGCGCGTTCTCCTGCAGGCCGCAGACCACGTACTCGCCGTCCGGGCTCCAGGCGACCGACCGGGGACAGCCGGGGGTCGCCAGCACGCGCGGCGGGCCGCCCCCGGCCCGCCACAGCGTGACGCCGCGATAGTGCGCGATGGCGAGCCGCGTGCCCGCAGGATCGAAGGCCAGCGCCGTGACCGAACCCGGCGCCGTCACCTCCACGGCTTCAGGGCCTGACAGGTGGACCTGGCGGCCCGTCGCCCAGGCGCGCCATCCCGCCGGCGACGCCGCGACCAGATCGACCCACTGCCCGGGATAGCGGCCTACGCCGCGCACCTCGCCGTCGGCGCCGGTATGCGCTGCCATGCCGTCGTCGCCGCCGCTCAGGAAACCGCCCCCCGGGTCGGCCGCCAGCGACAGGCAGGCGCCGTCGTGCACGCGCTGGCGGCCCACCGGCGGGCGGGACGCGGTGCCGGGCACAAGCTCCAGGCCGCCGCCCTCCCGCGGGCTGAGCCGGGGCGCGCCGTCCCACTCGGCCCGCGCCGTGGCGAGCGACCCGTCGCCCAGCGCGAAGCCGGCGGTCGCCCCGTCCCAGGCCACGCCCGTCACCGGCGCGTCCAGCGTCCACGCCGCGCCGAGCAGGTCGAGCAGCGGCGGCGTCGGGGTCCCCCGCGGGGTCATGCGTCGGCCCCGCACAGGCGCAGGCCCTCCAGCAGCTCGGCGCGGTCGAGGCCCCGGCCGATGAACACCAGGCGGCTTTCGCGCGCCTCGCCGTCCTGCCAGGGCTGCGCCATGTCGGTGTCCATCATCATGTGAACGCCCTGGAACACGAAGCGGCGGTCGGCGCCGGCGAGGTCCACGATCCCCTTGGCGCGCAGCAGGTCGGCGCCGCGCTCGATCACCAGCTGCTGCAGCCAGGCCAGCAGCCGCGTGCGCTCCAGCGGCCGGTCCAGGCGCACCGACACGCAGTTGATCTCGTGGTCGTGGTCATGGTGGGTGTGACCGCCGGCGCCAACGTCCATCCGCGCCAGGTCGAAGGCGCCGCGGTCAAGAATGTTTTCGAGCGGCACGTCGCAGCGCACGCCCCGCAGCAGCCGGGCTTCCGGGTTGGCGCGACCAATCACCGCCTCCGCATCCGCAAGCCCGGCGGCGTCCACCAGGTCGGTCTTGTTCAGCAGGATCGTGTCGGCGAGCGCCACCTGCTCGGCCGCCTCGCGGCTGGTCGCCAGGCTGGCGGTCAGGTGCCGCGCGTCGGCGACGCAGACGATGCTGTCCAGCCGGGTGCGCTGGCGCACGAGGTCGTCGGCGAAGAAGGTCTGCGCCACCGGCGCCGGGTCGGCGAGGCCGGAGCACTCGACCAGGACGCCGTCGAAGCGGTCCCGCCGCTTGACCAGGCCGCCGATCACCCGCAGCAGGTCGCCGCGCACCTTGCAGCAGGCGCAGCCGTTGTTCAGCTCGAACAGCTCCTCCTCGGCGCCGACCACGAGGCCGCCGTCGATGCCCAGCTCGCCGAATTCGTTCACGATGACGGCGTAGCGGCGGCCGTGCCGTTCCGACAGGATGCGGTTGAGCAGCGTCGTCTTGCCCGCGCCCAGGAAGCCGGTCAGCACCGTGACCGGAACGCGGCTGTCCGTCGCCTGGCTTGCGGCCTGGCTCCCCGCTTGACTCATGGCACCAGCACCGCGCGGCCCTTGACCGCGCCGCGGTGCAGGTCCTTCAGCGCCTCGTTCGCCTGGGCCAGCCGGTACTCGCGGGTCGAAAGGTTGACCCGGCCGCGGTCGGCCAGGGCCATCAGCTCGACCAGCTCGGGATAGGTGCCGACCAGGTTGCCGACGATGGTCTTCTCGGAGGTGATCATGTCGATGGTCGGCAGCTCGATCTTCCCGCCGTAGCCGACGATGTAGTAGAAGCCGCCGTTGCGCGTCATGGCGAGGCCCCGCGCCACCGCGTCGCCCTCGCCCACGAAGTCGATCACCGCCTCGGCGCCGTGCCCGCCGGTCAGCGCGGCGACGGCCTCCACCTCGTTGCCGTCGGCCTTGACCTGGTGATGCGCGCCGCACTCCTCGGCCAGGCGCAGGGCCACGTCCGAGCGGTCCACCACGATGATCTCCGCGGCGCACAGGGCGGCCAGCACCTGGATGCCGACATGGCCCAGCCCGCCGGCGCCGATCACCACGCAGTATTGCCCCGGCAGCAGGTGGCGGGACGCCTTCTTCGCCGCGCGATACGCCGTCAGCCCGGCGTCGGTGTACGGCGCCACGTCCTTGGGCGCGAGCGACTGCGGCAGCTTGATCAGCGCGCGCTCCCCGGTCAGCAGGTACTCCGCGTAGCCGCCGTCGGCGTTGATGCCGGGGAACTTGCTGTCGGCCGCATGCATGTCGTCGCCGCGTCGGCAGGCGAGGCAATGGCCGCTGGTGACGAGGGGATGGCAGATCACGGCGTCGCCGATCCTCACGCCCTCGACGCCGCGGCCGACCGCCTCGACCCAGCCGGCGTTCTCGTGGCCCATGATGTAGGGCAGCGCCACCTCCACCTTGCTGCGCCAGATGCCCTCGACGATGTGCAGGTCGGTGCGGCACACGCCGGCGCCGCCGATTCGCACGATCACGTCGGTCGGCGCGGTGATACGGGGGTCCGGCACGTCCTTGTAGTGGACGAACTGCTCGGCGGTGAGCGCCTCGTCATAGGCTTCGAGCACTGCTGCCTTCATGCGTCCGCTCCCCCTGCAGTGTGCCGCCTTGTCGGCCGGCTTGCGGCAGGGTCAGCGCAAGCGACGTGCCAGCGTCGGAAAGCGCGGCGCGGCCTGGGTTTTGCGGTGCTGGGACAAGTTCGAGTTGTTGCGTCGCGGAGCAACGATGGAACAGGGGGGTGTTCCATTTTGGAACAGTCGCCGGGCCGGCATTCAATGCTTGGGTTCGGCCGCCCGTCGTCCTAGGCTGACGATCCCGGGTGGCCCGACCGCCCGCACGAACGAGGCCGCGCAACGACCGGCCCGCGGAGGATGCACCATGCAGGCTTCGGCCACCGAACGACTGAACCGCGCACGCGGCGCCATGGAGCGCAACGGCACCGCCGCATCAGACTTGGTGGCGCCCGAGATTTCGGCAAGCTGGACGCGCTGCCTGGAGCTGGGCCTCGACCCGCGGCGCCCGCCGCCGGTCGAGGCCATCGGCGAGGCGCAGCTCAAGGCCGCGCGCGACCGGGCGGACCTGGTCCGGGCGCTGGCGCTGGCCGAGATGCAGACGCTGTATCACCAGATCGCCGGAAGCAATTTCCTGATCGCCTTCGCAAGCCCCGACGGCGTCCTGCTGGACACCATCGCCGACCCGAGCTTCCGCAACGCCGCCCGCACCGCCAGCATCCGGCCGGGCACATTGTGGGCGGAGCCGTTGCGCGGCACCAACGCGCTGGGTACGGCGGCGCAGACCGGGCAGACGCTGACGGTGCACGGGGCCGAGCACTTCTTCGCCCATTACGGGTCGCTGACCTGCACCGCGGCGCCGGTGCGCGGCCCCGACGGGTCGCTGGCGGGCGTGCTCGACGCTTCCTCGCATTGCGGGTCCCGCCAGCAGCACACCCAGGCGCTGGTCGGCATGGCGGCGACGCAGATCGAGAACGGGCTGTTCCGCCAGCACCACCGCGGCAACCTGGTGATGGCGTTCCACAGCCGCGCCGAGTACCTGCACACGCTCAGCGCCGGGCTGCTGGCGCTGGACCCGGCAGGCACCGTGCTGGGGGTGAACCCGCAGGCGCGCTTCCTGCTGCAGGGCCTGCCCGCCCTGCCGCGCCGGCATTTCGAGGACCTGTTCCGCACGCGGTTCGCGGCGTTGATGGAAGGCGGGCGCGCCGGGTTCCAGCGGCTGGAAGACCGGGTCGGCAGCGTCTTCGTGGCAGACGTCGAGAACCTGCGTTCGCTGTCGGTCCAGTTGGGGCCGCCGCGCTCCGCCGCGCCGGCCGAGGTGCCTGTAGCCCCCGGCTTCGTGGCTGACGACCCGGCGGTCCGCGCCGCGTTGCGCAAGGCGGAGGCGGGAGCCGTGCGCCGGCTGCCGATCCTGATCCGCGGCGAGACCGGGACCGGCAAGGAGCAGGTGGCGCACCATGTCCACCGCGCGAGCGGCCGGCGCGGCGCCTTCGTGCCGGTGAACTGCGCGGCGCTGACCGGCAGCCTGATCGAGGCGGAGCTGTTCGGCCATGCGGACGGCGCGTTCACCGGCGCCCGCCGCGGCGGCGCGCCGGGCCTCGTGTGCGAGGCCGACGGCGGCACCCTGTTCCTGGACGAGATCGGCGACATGCCGCTGGTGCTGCAGGCCGTGCTGCTCCGGCTGCTGGACGACTGGTCGGTCCGGCCCGTGGGCGGCGGGCGGTCGCGCCGGGTCGATGTGCTGCTGGTGGCGGCGACCAACATCGAGATCGAGGACGCCGTCGAGGCCGGGCGCTTCCGGCCGGACCTGTACTACCGTCTGAACACCGTCCCGGTGATGCTGCCAGCACTTCGCGACCGGTCCGACCTGAAGCTGATCGCCCGGCGCCTGCTGGCGGAGGTGGCGCCGGACAGCGCCATCGACCCGGAGGCGCTGGAGCACCTGGCGGCGTGGCGCTGGCCTGGCAACGTCCGGGAACTGCGCAACGTGCTGACGCGCCTGGCGATGGACCAGCCGGGCCAGCCGATCACGCCGGCCATGGCGGCCGCCGCGGTGGGCCGCACGGCGCCGCGTGCGAGCGCGGAGCGGGACAGCCTGCGCGACACCGTCAAGGGGCGGATACTCGCGGCGCATCGCGATGCCGGCGGCAACCTGAGCGAGACGGCGCGGCGGCTGGGCGTGTCGCGCAACACCATCTACCGGGCGATTGCGGTGCGCTGAGCGGCTTTGGCGGGCGCTGCAAGACTCTGCCTGCTCGGGGGATGCGGCAGCCTGCTGAGCCGCATCCCTGCACGGAGGCCGGTCTTCACCTGATCTTAAGGTTTAAGGTGGAAAACAAGGAGGCAACGTAATAGGCTCCGTAATGATATCGAACATGTCCGTGGCGCGGCAGTTCATGGTGCT
This sequence comes from uncultured Acetobacteraceae bacterium, assembly GCA_964236755.1. Lineage (GTDB taxonomy): Bacteria > Pseudomonadota > Alphaproteobacteria > Acetobacterales > Acetobacteraceae > CAHJXG01. Next base: position 129 of record CAXSHI010000234.1, on the reverse strand, counting down.
GGCCTCGCTTGGCGTGGCCCTGACGGTCGCGGGTCTGGGCCTCACGCTCAAGCGGAGCTATGATCTCGCCTACGAGGCCAGGGCTGTTCAACGCTGTCGGATGAGATGCACTGAGTCCGCCTTGCCACA
>CAXSHI010000233.1:0-6575 GCA_964236755.1 uncultured Acetobacteraceae bacterium | reverse complement strand
CCAGGAAGTTGGCCGTCCCTTCGGTGATCGCGGTGCCAACCCGCAAGCCCGCGCGATGGTGCTCGGCATAGTTCACCAGCCAGGCGCTCTGGCCGGTCAGATAGCCTTCCAGCGCGCGCAACGCGGTCCACAGCTTTCGTGAGGGTGCCATAGACCTTCGCCAATCCGGCTCGCCCCGGAAATGGTGCGTGACCGCGCGGATGCGATCGATGTTGATCTGGGCATCCTGGGCCTTGCCGTTCCAAATGCGCCAATGCAGCCGCTCGACCTCCTCGACGATCACCGCCTTCGCCGCCACCCGCGCCAGGTCGTCCGCTGACAGTGCGCTGGTGATCTGCTTCAGGTGCTGGAGCCGCATGACGATGCAAAACCAATCAAGCATCGGCCGCGTGGTGACGCCGACGTCGGCGAGAATGCGCCGCAGGCCAGAGCAGCCGTCGGTGAAAGCGGTCAGTGCCGTGTCCTTGCTTTTTCCGACAGCATCAAGGTTGCAGCGGATCAGCGCTTCGAGGTCGGTATCGGCCCTGGCGACGGCGAGCCTCCGTGGAAGTGTCAAAAACCTAGGGCAGCCCGCTTGCCTGTCTCAGTTTGATCAGCATGGCTGATGCCTGACCACAAGGGCGGTGGGCGTGATGCAGTAGACGGTTCGGCTGGAAGCAAGGACGAGCGCGGCGGAGGTGACGACGACAGAGCTGGTGACGTTCAGCAGGCCGGGGGTGGTCAGCACGCTGGCGGGGGTCGGCCTCATGCTTGACGAGACCAAGGTGCTTTGGCCAAGCTGTAGGCGAGCATGCTGTGCGGTCAGGTGGCGGCGTATGCGGCCCACCACCGGGTTTGTGCGCCCTGTGGAGTGATGCAGCCGTTTAAGAACCGGCGCACACGCCGGCTGCAAACCCTGTTCGGCACGGTCGAGGTCGAGGCGCCGCGGCTCAAGGTGTGCCGTTGCCGCCTGACGGAGCCTGCGGCGGCGGTGACGGTGTCACCGGTCTGCGCGCTGTTGACGTCGCGATGTATGCCGGAGCTGGAGCGGGTGCAGGCTGAGCTGGGCGTGCGCACCTCGTTCCGGGATGGTGCGCGCATTCTGGATGATCTGCTGCCGGCCTCGCTGGCGAACCACGAGAGCGTGCGCACCCGCACCCATGCCGTCGCTTTGCGGATCGAGGCGGCCGACCGGCGAGCAGCAGCGGAGGTCACGGCTGTCCGGGACGATACGGCCAAGGCCGTGGCAGCGGACGCGAGCCGTCCGGTCGTCATGCTCGATGGCGCCTACATCCGTGCCGTGCCCGGTCATTTTGGTCACCAGGTCCGCAGCTTCGAGGCGATCTGCGGCAAGGTGGAGCAGGAGGGCCACCCTACCCGACGCTTCGCCGTGGTGCGCAGCGTGGTCAAGCGGCCCCATCCCTGCTGCGTGCAGCGCTGCACGACCAGGGCTGGCGGGAGGGCGACGCGGTCACCGCGATCAGCGACAGCGACCCCGGGTTGCCGGCCTTGGTGCGCTCGGCCACGGGCGGCACGATGGAGCTCATCTTGGACTGGTTCCACCTTTCCATGCGTGCGCACCACGTCGAGCAGGTCATGAGAGGGCTGTGTGCCCTGGAACCGCTGCCGTCCGCCCCGCCCGGCCAGGCCCAGATCGACGTGATACGATTGCGGCACCTGCTCTGGAACGGCCACTACGAGAAGGCGTGCGAGGCTCTGGAACGGATCGTGAGCTGGGCCAAGGATGCCAGCGTGCTGAACGACCCTGCAATGGAAGCAGGGGCGAGGCGCCTGGTCGCACGCCGCGCGGAGCTGCGCGCATACATTGAGAACAACGAGGGTGCGCTGATCGACTACGGCCAGCGCCATCGGGCCGGCAAGCCGATCTCGACCTCGCGGGCCGAGGGCACCGTCAACCAGCTGGTGAGTGCCCGCATGAACAAGCGCCAGCAGATGCGCTGGTCACCTCGAGGCGCCCATCGTGTGCTTCAGGTCAGGGCGGCGGTGTTAGACGGACAATTTGCTCATCTAGCACTCCAGCTCGCGGCGTAGCGCCCCAGGTTTTTGACACTCTCCGCTTTGACGTCGCACGTGCCACCGTCCACCCTGGTTGCCAGCTTCGGAGGAGAATGAGATGGGTGAGCTTCTTGTCTGCCTGACGTTCGACCACGACAACGCTTCGTCGATGATCTCCCGCAAGCTGACCTCGCCGACCATGATCTCGCGCGGCGACTTTGGCATCGTTGCAGTGCCCCGCATCCTCAGCCTGCTTCGGCAGCACGACATCCCCACCACTTGGTTCATCCCGGGCCACACGATCGAGAGCTATCCCACCTGCGTCCGCCAGGTGGTGGAGGCCGGGCACGAGATCGGTAACCACGGTTGGACGCACCGTATTCCATCCACGCTGGGTCGCGAAGGCGAGGAGGAGGAACTCGTGCGCGGCAATGCGACGATCAAGGCGCTGACCGGTCGAAACCCGCGAGGCTACCGTTCGCCGTCATGGGACCTCAGCCCGCACAGCGTCGAGCTGCTGTTGAAACATGGCTTCGTTTACGACAGCTCGATGATGGGGCACGACATCCTGCCGTATCAAGCTCGGCAGGGCGACGAGGTCGAGCTGCTGAAACCAATGCGCTTCGGTGCTGATTCACCATTGGTTGAGATGCCGGTGAGCTGGTCTCTGGACGACCATCCGCATTTCGAGTTCATGCGGACGGAGCAAACAATCTTGCCGGGGCTGATGAACACGCGGGCGGTGTTCCAGAACTTCGCCGACGAGTTCATCTACATGAAGAAGCACGCGGAATGGGGCGTGCTTACCTATACCTTCCATCCGCACGTGATCGGCCGGGGACAGCGCATGCTGGCCTTGGAGGAGCTTGTCGAAACCCTGCGCGAGGGTGGGGCGCGCTTCGTGACCATGGAAACGGCGGTTGCCGCCTACCAGAAGCGTTTCCCCAGCGGGCTCAGCCTGCGACCGTGAGTCCGGAAGTTCACCGCAGGGGCTCGAACGCGGTTTCCTTCACCCAGATCATGGTGACCAGGGTCACCAGAGATGCCACAATGACGTAGAAGGCCGGCGACATCGGATTGCCGGTAGTCTGGATCAACCAGGTTGCGATGAACGGCGCGAAGCCGCCGAAGATCGCCACCGGGATGTTGTAGCCTACGGACAGGGCGGTGTAGCGGACTTCTGTCGGGAACAGCTCGCAGTACACCGCTGGCCCAGGTCCGGCGTACAGGGCCAGCAGCAGCACCAGCGTGAGCTGCGCGACGAAGGCGTATGCCGTCACGCCGGTGCCGGCCAGCAGGAACATGGGATAGGCCAGCACGATGTATCCGACCGATGAGGCGATGAACAACGGCCGGCGACCGATCCGATCGGACCAGGCACCGGCGATGGGCACGACGACGATGAACGCTAGAAGGCAGATCGTGCCGATCCACAACGCTGTGACGCGCGGCATCTTCACGATGTTGGTCAACCATGTCGTGAGGTAGATCAGTACGGCGTAGTAGCCGACGGTGTTGTGCAGGGTGATGCCAAACGCGATCAGTGTCGGCTTACGGAAGGTGGTGAAGGCGGCGGCAAGGGGAGAGCTGACCACCTCGCCCTTGCTTTCCAGCTCGGCGAACTTGGGGGTGTCGTCCAACCGCCACCGCATGACCGCACCGACGATTCCGACCAGCACACCCAACAGGAAGGGGATTCGCCAGCCCCAGGCAAGCATGTCCTCGCTGGAAATCCATGTGGTCAGGACAGCGGCAGTCAGCGAACCCAAAAGGAAACCGGCGCCCACGCTGACCTGTTGCCACGACCCGGTGAGACCACGCTTGCCCGGCAGGGCATATTCCACGAGGTAGGCGGCGGCGCCGCCCCACTCGCCCCCGCCCGAAAGGCCCTGGGCCAGCCGGGCGATGACGAGCAGCAGCGGCGCCAGCACGCCGACGGAGGCGTAGGTCGGCAGCAGGCCAACGGCGAAGGTCGAGGTCGCCATTAGGAAGATGACGGCGCTGAGTGCCCGCTTGCGGCCATGCCGGTCGCCGTACTGTCCGAATACGATCGAGCCTACGGGGCGCATCACAAAGCCGACGCCGAACACGGAGAAGGTCAGCAACAGGGACACCAGCGGCGTTTGGTTGGGAAAGAACAGCTGCGAGATGATGGGGACGAAGTAGCCGTAGACCGCGAAATCATACCATTCCAGCACGTTGCCAATGACCCCCGCGAGGATGGCGGTGCGGCGTTGACGGGCCGGGTCGGCGATGGCGGTCGGCATCGGGCGCAGTCCTTGTTCGATCCAGAAAATCTTGGTGGTGCGCAACAAGCAAACCACGGGCCAGCGCATGACGGGAGGCATCTAGCCAACTCTCGCCCGGCGGTGTTGTGTTGTTGGCACGCAGACAGGAAGCAACCGATGGACCTTATCGTTCGTGGCGCACAGCTGGCCCGGAACCCGGAAGGACAGCTGGTCGACATCGGAGTGGCTGCAGGCGTCATCGTCGCCATCGAGCCTTCGCTTGCCGCGGATGCTGACACGTTCGATGCTGGCGGACGGCTGACCTGTGGCGGGTTGATCGAGACGCACATCCACCTGGACAAGTCTCGCCTGCTCGACATCTGTCCGGCGGAAACGGGCCGGGCCATCAGCCCGGTCCATTACGTCGCGCCATTCAAGCCAGGAATCACCGAAGCGGACGTGCGCAGGCGAGCCGAGCAGACGCTGCGGGAATGCCTGATCCATGGGACAACACACATTCGCACGCATGTCGAGGTCGATCCCGGCATCGGCTTGCGCGGCTTCGACGGGGTGGCCGCGCTGGCCAAGGACTACGAATGGGCTGTGGACGTGCAGCTTTGTGTTTTTCCGCAGGAAGGGCTGACCAACTATCCCGGCACGGACGAGCTGCTCGTGCAGGCGTTACGGCGGGGCGCCCATATCATTGGGGCGGCACCGCGCTACGACACCGACCATGCCGGGCAGTTGCACCGCATCTTCGAGCTGGCTCGCGAGTTCGACATTGACGTCGACATGCACTTGGACTTCGGCAACACGCCCGACGACCTTGATGTGCTGCTGGTCTGCGAACTCACGGAACGCTTCGGCCTGGGCGGGCGCGTCACCGCGGGACACATGACCAAGCTGTCGGTGATGCCGCCGGACGACATGGCGGCGGTGGCACGCCGGCTGGCTGATGCCGGGGTCAACGTGACCGTGCTGCCTGCGACCGACCTGTACCTGATGGGCCGTGACCGGGACCACACGGTTTGCCGCGGCGTGGCGGATGCGAACTTTCTGGTCGAGCATGGGGTCAACTGCTCGATCTCCAGCAACAATGTATTGAACCCCGCCACTCCATACGGCGACTGCTCGTTGATCCGGATGGCGAATCTGCAGGCCAACGTGCTGCAGGTCAGCCAGCCGCACCAGCTGCGAGAATGCTTTTCCATGCTGACCGACCGGTCCGCCCGGATCCTAGGTCTGGACAATTACGGCATCGAAGTTGGCAATCCGGCCGACCTGGTGATGATCGACAGCCCTTCGCCGGAACGGGCAGTTTCGGAGATCCGCCGTCCGGTTGCCGTGTTCAAGCGAGGCCGGCGCACCGTGACATGGCACCCTGCGGAACTTGGACTACGTCAGTAATCTGCCTGCATGCGTCAGGAGAGGTGGCCGGGAGAATTCGGACAGGTCGTTAAATGGATTTTCTGCCTGAGCGCGGCGAGGATGTCGCGGATCAGGAGCAAGAATGACCAAGCGAGCACGCCGGAACCACAATCTGGCTTTCAAGGCGAAGGTGGCACTGGCAGCCATCAAGGGCGAGACGACGGCGGCTGAGCTGGCGCAGTTGCATGACGTTCATCCGAACCAGATCACGGCATGGAAGGCACACCTGCTTGAGGGGACAGCCGGGGTATCTGGGTCCGGCTCTGCGGCAAAGGAGGCAGCGCTAGTGGTCGATGTGAAGACACTGCACGCGAAGATTGGAGAGTTGACGCTGGAGGACGATTTCTGTCCGGTGCGCTCGGCAAAGCCGGGCTGCTGAGCGCAAGGTGATGATCGACCGCAGCCACGGCTTGCCGCTGCGGCTGCAGGCGGAGGTGCTCCAGCTCAGCCGGAGCACTTTCTACTATGAGCCGTGTCCGGTGCCGGCGGCCGACCTGGCGGCCATGCGTCGGATCGACGAGCTGCATCTTGACCACCCGTTCGCGGGCAGCCGGATGATGCGTGATCTGCTGCGCGGCGAGGGCGTCGCGATCGGGCGCGAGCGGGTCACCTCCATGATGCGCAGGATGGGGACAGAGGCGCTGTATCTGTGCGTCAGCAGTGAACTTCGGCGCTGATCAGCGGGACTGTCGCAAGACTGGGGGTGCAAGGGCCAGGTGGGTATTTTCGCGTCTGTTCTCGGATCAAGGGTGGATGCGTGGCCTGGTTGTTGAGGTTGGTGGAGATCGGGGCTGAGGGCGAGGGTCCGTGCACGGACATCATGGAGCTCCACCGGCCCGATGACCTCCGCGACATCGCTGGTCTGGGTTTGACCCTGGCCGAAGCGAAGCGGTTGCTGGCGCGTGTTCAACAGGTGATCGTCGC
>CAXSHI010000232.1:0-6659 GCA_964236755.1 uncultured Acetobacteraceae bacterium | reverse complement strand
CGAACAGCGCGTTGCCCGAGGTGTCGCTGCCGGACAGGAACACCGCCACCCAGCCGAGGAACGGCGACAGCAGCGGGAAGAAGATGCCCACGGAGGCGACGCCCAGGCCCAGCGTGTAGTTCAGCCCGGAGTAGTTCATCAGGTAGGCAAGGCCCACGATCAGCGCCACGGTGAGGATCGCGATGCGGCTCTGCCGCCAGGTCTGGCCGATGCACTCGAAGAAGCGGCCCGGGCCGACGCCGACCAGGGCCGCGGTGATGATCGCCGAGAGCAGGATGGCGGTGCCGGTGGCGAGCGGCTGGAACGTCCAGACTGCCGCGTAGGGCTTGTCGTTGTACAGCGTGATCAGCACCTGGTTGTGCAGGCCGGGCCAGGGGATCGCCTGCTGGCCGATGGTGAAGATCTTGAAGTGGGTCCAGGCGATCACGACGGCGGAGACCACGACCCAGGGCACCCACCCCTGCCAGCCCGGGATGGTCGCCGTGGCGCGCGTCTGCACCACGTCCGCCCCGACGCCGCGCGTAGCCAAGACGGGCGCGCGCATGGTGAACTCGGGCGAAGCCGCCGGAGACCAGACGCGCAGGAATGCTAGAGTCGCGACCAGCGCGATCAAGGACGAGAGCACGTCGGTCAGGGCGTAGTCGAGATAGTTGGAGGAGACGAACTGGCCGAAGGCGAAGCTGCCGCCCGCCACCAGCAGCACCGGCCACAGCGCGCGCACCGACCGCATGCCGCCGTAGATCGCCATGACGTAGAACGGCAGCAGCATCGCCAGGAACGGCAGCTGCCGCCCGATCATCGCGCCCAAGGTGACGGCCGGCAGCCCAGTGACTTGACCCAGCACGGTGACGGGCGCGCCGAGCGCCCCGAAGGCGACCGGGGCGGTGTTGAAGATCAGCGTGAAGGTCAGCGCCTCCAGCGGCGCGAAGCCGACCAGGATCAGCAGCGCGCTGGTGATCGCCACCGGCGTGCCGAACCCGGAGATGCCTTCGAGCAGGCAGCCGAAGCAGAAGCCGATCACCACCAGCACGATCCGGCGGTCGTTCGGCAGGTGGTCGAGCACCCAGTCGCGGAACGCATCGAAGCGGCCGGAGGCGACGGCGATGTTGTACAGCAGCAGCGCGTTGAACACGATCCACATGACCGGCCACAGCGCGAACACCGCCCCGGCCGCGACGCTGTCGAGCGCCAGGCCGGCCGGCAGGTCCCAGACCAGCACGGCGATCAGCAAGCCCATGACCAGGCCGCCCAGCGACGCCTGCCACGCCGGGCGGCGCAGCACGCCCAGCATCACCAGCACCGTCACGATGGGCAGCGCCGCGACCACAAAGGATAGCAGCAGGCTGCCCCCCACGGGGGTCAGCAATTGATGGAACACGGCGTCCTCCGGATTTTCTTATTGAGGCAACATTGGCTGAGCACGCTGGCAAACGACGCAGCATAACGCAATACCCAACCTGGGGTCGATGCGGTCAGCCGACGCCTTCATCCACCGCGAGCGCCGCGTGCACCAGGGCCAAATGGCTCAAGGCCTGCGGCATGTTGCCCAGCATGGCACCAGTGCCCGGGTCCATCTGCTCATGCAGCAGGCCAAGGTTCGCCCCGGTGGCTGCGAGCAGCGCGTCCATCTGCTGCACCGCCAAGTCCTGCTCGCCGAGCAGGGCGAACGCCTCCACCAGCCAGAACGCGCAAGCGAGGAAGGTGCCCTCCTCGGCCTCCATCCCCGAATAGCGGAACACCAGCGGGCCGCGGCACAGCTCGCGCCGCACTGCGTCCCGGGTGAGCGCCAGCCGGTCGCCGCGCTCGAAGCTGAAGCGGGTCGCAAGCAGGAGCGAGGCGTCCAGCCGATCCGTCCCGGGGTGCATCGTGTAGCTTTGCTTCGCGTCCGACCAGCAATGCGCATCGACCCAATCGCGGATGCGGTCGCGCTCGCGCCGCCAGCGGTCGGCATGGCTCGCGTCGAGCTGGCCCGACGCGGCGAGCCGGGCGGCGCGGTCGAGCGCCGTCCAGCAGCCGAGCTTCGACATGGTGTAGTGCTCGGCCTGCTCCAATTCCCAGATGCCGGCGTCGCGGGAACGCCAGATGTCGGCGCAGCGGTCGGCGAGGTCCGCCAGCAGGCGCCGGGTCGCGAGGTCGAGCACGTGGCCGAATTCGACGAACAGCGCTGCGGTTTCCATCAGGTCGCCGAACGCGCCGAGCTGAACCTGCTCGCGCGCCCGATTGCCCTCACGCACCGGCCGGCTGTTCCGGTAGCCCGGCAGGTCCAGCTCCCGCTCCCCCGGCGCGAAGTCGCCGTCGAGGCGGTACATCGTCCGCAGCCGGCCGCCGTGCCGGAGCACGGTGGCGATCAGCCAGGAGAAGGCGGCCTTCGCCTCCTCGACCGCGCCGACCCGCAGGAACGCCTTGGTGGTGTAGGCGACGTCGCGCACCCACGCGAAGCGGTAGTCGTAGTTCTTGCCCGTCCCGATCCGCTCCGGCAGCGAACTGGTCGCCGCCGCTGCCGTAGCGCCCGTAGGCGTGAACAGCAGCAGCTTGAGCGCCAGCGCGCTGCGCCGCACCGCTTCCCCGTAGCGGCCTTTGTAGGTCAGGTTGCCCGACCATTCGCGCCAAGCCTGGTCCGACCGGTCGATCCGCGCGTCGATGGCGGCGAGCGGCGGCAGGATCAGCGGCTCGTTCGACGACGCCAGCAGCGCCAGCACCGAATGCGAGCCGGGCTGCGTGGCGAACCGCGCCGTGACCCGGTCATCGGCCTCGATCAGCCGCTCGACGTCGCCGCTGGTGCGCAGTGCCGACACGACGCCGTCCAGGTGCAGCACGTCGCCGTGCGGGCTCGGCTCGCGCCACGGGTTGGCCTGACCGAGCCGGCGCCCGGGCCGCACCTCGATGCCGAACTCGACGGCGCCCTCCAACCCCTCGACGCGATGCGCCAACTCGCTCCACGGCAGCCGCCCGGATGGGCCGCTGTTGAGCGAGTACGTGACCCGGGCGACGCCGGACGCCGTGCTGAACACCTGCTCCAGCACGTTGCTGCCCGGGCAGTAGCTGCGCTCGACGGTGAACAGTCCGGCTGGCGCGACCGAAAAGCGCCCGCCGTCCTCGCCGGCCAGCAGGCGGTCGAAGAACGCGGTGCTGTCCAGGTTGGGCACGCACCACCAGTCGATCGAGCCGTCCGAGCCGACCAGCGCCACGCTGCGCCCGTCGCCGACGGCCGCATACTGATCCAGCGGCAGCCAGTCCCCGTCGCGCCCAGGACTCAAGATGGCGCGCTCAAGACGGGGTGCTCAAGGCAGGTGGTTGCCCCCCGTCACGCCGTAGACCTCGCCGGTCACGTAGCTCGATTCCTGCGACGCCAGCAGCACGTAGATCGGCGCCAGCTCCGCCGGCTGGCCCGGGCGGCCCATCGGCACCTCGCTGCCGAAATCCGGGATCTTCTCCTCGGGCTGCCCACCGCTCGGCTGCAGCGGCGTCCACACCGGGCCGGGCGCTACGGCGTTGACGCGGATGCCCTTGGAGGCGACCTGCTTGGCCAGCGCGTGGGTGAAAGCGGTGATAGCCGCCTTGGTCGAGGCATAATCGAGCAAGGTCTTTGACGGCTGATAGGACTGGATCGAGGTCGTGTTGATGATGGTGGCGCCGGGCGGCATATGCGGCAGCGCCGCCTTGCACAGCCAGAACATGGAATACACGTTGGTGCGGAAGGTCTTGTCGAACTGCTCGGTCGTGATGTCGGCGATGTCCTTCACCGCGGTCTGCTTGCCCGCCACGTTGACCAGGATATCGATGCCGCCTAGCGCCGCCCGGCCCCCCTCGATCAGCGTCAGGCAGAACGCCTCGTCGCTGAGGTCGCCCGGCATCGCGACCGCCTTGCGGCCGGCGGCCTCGACCAGGCCCACGACCTCCTTCGCATCCGCCTCCTCGGAGGGCAGGTAGTTCAGCACCAGGTCGGCGCCCTCCCGGGCGAAGGCGATGGCCACCGCGCGGCCGATGCCGCTGTCCGCCCCGGTGATGACGGCCCGGCGGCCTTCGAGGCGGCCGAACCCGCGGTAGCTTTCCTCGCCATGGTCGGGTTTCGGCTTCATGTCGCGCGCGAGGCCGGGCGCAGACTGCGGCTGATCCTCGAATTTCGGCTGCGGGTACTGCTTCGTCGGGTCCTGCATCGCATACTGGTTCTTGGTCTGGGCGTTCATCCGCCGGCTCCTGCGTTGAAGGATACAGCGCCTGGCAACGTGGGGCCGTGCCGCAGGTTCGCCGCATGGAACCGCCTGCGCCGCTCAATAAAGCATGACTGGCGTTACCCTGAGCCGCGCGGGCAAGGTGCTGGGGGCCTACGCCAACCCGAGCAGGCCAAGCTGTGATCTGTCCAGCAGTCGCTTGACAAGGCCCATGTTATCTCAAGTCCATGCCATGATGAGGCGCAGTAAGCTCGCGCCGGCCGACAAACGTCTGAAGGTCTGTTTGCTACCATGCTCCTTCAACTTCACTGCCGTCGGCGTTCAGGCTGTCGCGTGACGCACTCCCAAAGGTACCTGAAGCGGGCACCGTCGGGAACAGGCGGTGGGCATCCAGCAAAGTCTGCGGCCCGGCGCCGCGCCCTGAACACCAGGCCCGGGGCCGGGCCATCCGTCAGAGGCGGGCGGCGATGCGGACCGGCAGCGTCTCGTAACCCTTGACGAAGCTCGAATAGACCCGGCGCGGCTCGCCCATCACCTCGATGCCGGCGAAGCGCGCGACGATCTCTTCCCAGACCACGCGCAGCTGCATCTCCGCCAGGCGCTCGCCCACGCAGCGGTGGATGCCGAATCCGAATGACAGGTGCTTCTTGGGCTTGGCGCGGTCGATGATGAAGCGGCTCGCCTCCGGGATCGCCTCCTCGTCGCGGTTGCCGGACACGTACCACATCACCACGCGGTCGCCGGCGCGGATCTGCTGCCCGCCCAGGGTGATGTCCCGCGTGGCAGTGCGGCGCATGTGGGCGAGCGGCGTCTGCCAGCGGATGATCTCGGGCACCATGCCGCCGATCAGGCCCGGCTCGGTGCGCAGCTTGGCATACTGCTCCGGGTTCTGATGCAGCGCGAGCAGGCCGCCGGTGATCGAGTTGCGCGTGGTGTCGTTACCGCCGACGACCAGCAGGAGGACGTTGCCGAGCAGCTCGCGCGGGTCCATCTGCCGAGTGCTGTCGGCATGGGCCAGCATCGAGATGAGGTCGGCCTTGGGGGGAGCGGCCGCCCGCTGGTTGAACAGCTTGGTGAAGCAGCCCAGGCACTCCATCAGCTCGGCCTGCCGCGCCTCCTCCGACTCGATGATCCCAGACCCCGGAATCGCGGTCACCACGTCCGACCAGCGGGTCAGCTTGCGGCGGTCCCCCCACGGGAAGTCGAATAGGATGGCGAGCATCTGCGTCGTGAGCTCAATCGAGACGCGGTCTACCCAATCGAACGTTTCGCCGATCGGCAGGCCGTCCAGCACCGTCGCGGCCCGGGCGCGAATCGTCTCCTCCATCGCCGCCATGTTGGCGGGCGTGAACATCGGGCTGACCACGTCCCGCTGGCCGCCATGCTTCGGCGGGTCCATCGCGATGAACATCGGCAGCGGAAAATCCTTGAGCTGGTCCCGGATGGCGATGCCGCCCAGGCTCCAATCCGAGGAAAACGCCTCGTGGTTGGCCTCCACCGCCAGGATGTCCTTGTACTTGGTGACGGACCAGTATGGCCCGAATATGCTTTCCCGCGTGTAGTGCACCGGCGCCTCGGCGCGCAGCCGCTCGAAATAGGGCCACATCGCGTTGGTCTGGAACAGCTTCGGGTGGCCGGGGTCAAGCTCCGCCAACGGAAGGCTGTAGGCCTCCTCGGCGCTATAGCTCCGCTCGGCTTGCAGCATCGTGTCCATCGCCGTCTCCGCCGTTTCTTGCTGTGGGTGGCATCATGCGGCTTGGCCCGGCGTTCGTCACGCGCATTCGTCAGAAAGGCGCCCCCGGCTCACCGCTGCCGGCCGGTCTCTTCCAGTATCAGCAGCCGCGTCAGCGCCCGCTCGACCGTCGGCAGTTCCCACTCGCCGCCGGACAGCCGCGACAGCATCACCGTGCCGTCTCCGGTCGGATGCATGAGGTAGCGCAGCCGCGGGGGCTGGCCCTGGGAGATTTCGGCGACTTCCAGGAAATCCGGATGGTCGGCGACGATCCTGGCGCACAGCCCGAAGGGACGGATGCCGTCCCAGGTGGCGATGACGTTGAGTTGCGCGAGGGTGAAGGCCGGTCGGTCGGGGACGCTTCGGTCGGTTGTGGCAGGCATTGCGGACCTCGTGCTCCGTCCTGCTTGAGCCAATCATGCCGGACGGCCGCGGTCACGTCATGTTATGTGCGACTCGCGTAACCGGGGCAAATTCCCGGGCGAGGTGGTTGCGCTGAAGGCACTGGCGTGATTCACAGCCGGCATGTCGTTGCCGGATGCAGCATCGCTGGAGGCGTTCTCGCTGGCCGAGTTGCGGGAGGTGGTCGGCCGTCTTGTCGGCGAGGTGCGGTGGCTGCACTCCGACAATGCGGCCCTGCAGGCCAGGGTGGACGCGCAGCAGGTGACGATCACGGCACTGCGTGCTGAGAACCAGGCGCTGCGCGACGAGGTGGCGCGGCTGAAAGGCTTGCCGCCGCGTCCGCCGTCGCGGCC
>CAXSHI010000231.1:0-6692 GCA_964236755.1 uncultured Acetobacteraceae bacterium | reverse complement strand
TGCCGGCACGGCGGCGACCGCCGGCGCGGCGGATGCCGGCGCTTCCGACGCGGTCGGTGCCGGCGTCGGGACGCGGGCCGTCCGTGCGGCGCCGCGCGGCGGCGGCACGGGGTCCAGCACGTCGATCACGACGAGGTTGCCCTGCCGGGCGGAGCGGACGCGGGCGCCCGGGACCAGCGCCAGCGTCATCGACCCGGCAGCGCGCTCAATGGACCGGACGTTGCGCGGCGGGCCTTTCGCTACTCCCAGCGCCGGCGCATCGGTGAACACGATCTGCGCCTGGCCGTCCGCCTCGATCACCTCGAAGGCGGTCGGCTGGGTGAAACCGAACACGATGCGGCCATAGCCGGGGAAGCTGCCGACCCGCACCGGCACGTCCGCGCGGGCCAGGCCCGGCGCCAGCAGCAGCAGGCCGAGCGCCAGCCGGCGGAGCGCAATCACCATGCAGTCATCCCTGAGGACCCAAGGCCGGGGCGGCGACGGAGTGGCTGCGGGACTGCGCGAGCGCGGCGGTCGCGGTGCGGGCGCGCTCGGGCTGCATGGCGGCCAGCACGAGGGCGGCCTTGGCTTCCTTCATGCGGTCGAGCACCTGGAGCAGCACCGGGGGGTCCAGGTCGTTCATGATCGCCGCCGCGTCGCGCGGGCGCATGGCCTCGTAGGTCTTGACCAGGCCGCGCCAGTTCGCGTCGTCCCGCTCGCGCCGGGTCTGGTCAAGCTGTTCGAGGCGGGCCTGCAAGGCGGTCAACTGGCCGATGCGTTCGCTGAGGTGCTGTTCGGCGGCGACCTGGGTGGCTTCGCGGTTTGCCAGCGCCTGCTCGCGCGCTTCCAGCGCCGTGCGGCGGGCGCGGAGGTCGAGCAGCAGGGCGCGTTCCGCCTCGTTCACCGGCGGTTCCGCCGGCGGCGCGGCGGGCGTCGCGGCCGGCTGGGAGGGGGGCGCCTCCTTGTGCGATGTTTCCTTGGGCGGCGCTTCCTTCGGGGCCGAATGGCTTGCGGCGGCTTGGGCGCGCGGCAGCATGGCCTGGCCGGCGCTGGCGAGCGCCGCCGGGGCGCCGCCGGCGGCCTGGATGAGGTGCGCGCTTTTCAAGGCGAGCAGGCCGCCCATGGCGAGGATCGCGAGCGGCAGGGCGCGTGGGCGCAGCCGAGACGGGCGGGGCTGGGACGGGCGGGGCTGAGACGGGCGGGGCTGGGACCGCGGGCGGCGGAGCCGGTGCAGCAGGCGCATCACCGTGCTCCCATCAGGGCCTGCTGCAGGTCGCGCTCGGACTTGCTGCGCGGGCGGGGCGCGGCCTGATCGGCGCGGGGCTGGTCCGGGCGGGCTTGGTCGGCACGGGGCTGGTCGGCGCGGGCGGGCGCAGCCGGCTGCTCCCGCGGCCGCGCGGGTTCGAGCGCCCTTCCCGCGCGGATGAGCTGCTCCAGCCGGTCCGCCAGCTCCTCGCCGCGCTTGGCCAGGAACGCCAGGTCCTCCTTCAGCACGGCCGCGCCCTCGATGGAGCGGGTCGCCTGCTGCGTCGCTTCCTGCGTCATGATGTGCAGCCGGCCGAGGCCGCTCTCCGCCTGGCGGGTGCTGCTGTCGAAGCCGGCCACGGCCTCGCCCAGCGCCGCCCGGTCGCGGCGCAGCAGGCCCAGCGCCCGCTCCAGCCGGACGGCGTGCACCAGGGTCAGCGCCAGCAGCGCGATCAGCGAGAGTTCCAGCAGCCAGTCCATGCCACCCATTTTGGGCTCCGTTGCGAGATGCGGTCAGGCGGGATCGAAGGTCAGGGCGGGCTGCGCCGGGACGCCAGGCGGGGGCGGCCCCATCGAGGTCTCGATGCGCACGGCGACGCGGTTCTTGCGGTGGCCGATGCGGCCCTCGAACAGCGAAACGTTGCCGCAGCGCACCTGCACCGGAGCGCCCGGCACGGTGGTGAGCGTGATGCGGCTGCCGACCTCCAGGCGCATGACGTCCGAAAGGCGCATGACCTGCTCGTCCAGCACGACGTCCAGCTCCACGTCGGTGCTCATCAGCTCCTCCGCCAGATGGGTTTCCCAGATGCTGTCGCGGCCGAACCGCTCGCCCATGAACTGCTGCAGCAGCAGCTCGCGCACCGGCTCCAGCGTGGCGTAGGGCAGCAGCAGGTCCATCCGGCCGCCGCGGTCCTCCATGTCGACGCGCAACCGCACCAGCACGGCGGCGTTGGACAGGCGGAAGATGGTGGCGAAGCGCGGGTTCACTTCCAGCCGCTCGAAGCGGAAGGTGACGGGGCTGATCGGCTCGAAGCTGGTGGACAGGTCGTGCAGTACGATCTGGATCAACCGCTCGACCAGCGTGCGCTCGATGGTGGTATAGGGCCGGCCCTCGATCCGCATGGCGGCGGTGCCGCGCCGCCCGCCCAGCAGCACATCGACGATCGAGTAGATCAGCGCGCTGTCCACGACCATCAGGCCGTAGTTGTCCCACTGCTCCGCCTTGAACACCGCCAGCATGGCCGGCAGCGGGATGCTGTTCAGGTAGTCGCCGAAGCGGAGCGAGGCGATGCTGTCGATGCCGACCTCGACGTTGTCGCTGGTGAAGTTGCGCAAGGATGTGCTCATGATCCGCACCAGCCGGTCGAACACCACCTCCAGCATCGGCAGGCGCTCGTAGGAGACGAGGCCCGAGTTGATGATGCGCTGCATGCCCGACTGCTCAGGCCCGCCGTCCCCGCCGCCGGTGAGGCCGAGCAGGCTGTCGATCTCGGCCTGGTCCAGGATGCGGTCAGGGGTGTCTCCCAGCACGTCGCTGCTCCCCGGCACTTCGCTCATTGCACGAGCAGCTCGGTGAACAGCACGTTCAGCACGCGGGCGGGCTGGGCGGCGATGCTGGTGCGGGCGACCAACTCCTCCCGCAGGCGGTAGGTGCCGGCGGTGCCGCGCAGCTCGTCGGGGCGCATCTCGCGCAGGTAGGTCTGAAACAGGTCGAGCACGCGGGGCATGGCGGCCTGCACGATGGCCTGGTCCTCCGGCCGGGCGAGTTCGAGCTTGGCCTTCAGCTTGATGAAGGCGGCGCGGCGCGGCCCGGCGTTCAGGTTGGCGACGATGTCCGGCAGGTCGAGGAAGACCGGCGCGGCCGGGCCTTTCGCCTCGGCATGGTGCTCCTCCCCATGATGCTCCTCCCCGTGGTGGCCCCCGTGCGGCAGTAGGCCGGTGAACCAGGCGACGCCGCCGCCGCCGGCCAGCAGCAGGACGCCGACGCCGATCAGCAGCAGCTTGCGCTTGCCGCCGGGCTTGGCGGCGGGCTTGTCCCCCGTCGTTCCTATGATCGCTGCCGCTGCTGCCATGTCGATGCTCCTCGCCGCCACCCTAGGCCGCGCGGGTTAACGATTCGTTGCGGATTAGAATGTATATCACGGTTGCCGCACGCTGGCGGCGGGCCATGGGCAAGATGCCTGGAAGGAATTGTCATGGAAGTGCCGAGCTACATCGCCCTGTCGCGGCTGATGGCGCAGGGCCGGGCGCTGGAGGTGACGGCCACGAACATGGCCAACGCCAACACGCCGGGCTTCAAGGCGGAGCGCGTGCTGTTCAGCGACTGGTTGAGCAAGCAGACCGGCGCCGACGCGCCGCGCGGCGGGCGCACCGTGTCCTTCGTGCAGGACCGCGCGACCTACCGGGAGCAGCAGGCTGGGCCGGTGCAGCAGACCGGCAACCCCTTCGACCTGGCGCTCGGCGGCGACGGGTATTTCAGCGTGGACACGGCGCGCGGCCCCCGGCTGACGCGGGCCGGGCGGTTCACGCCCATGTCGGACGGGCGGCTGGGCGATTCCGACGGCAACGCGCTGCTGGACACGGCCGGGCAGCCGATCCGGATCGGCGCCGCGGATGGGCGCATCACCGTGGCGGCGGACGGCACCATCCGCAGCGAGAACGGACAAATCGGCAAGATCGGCGTGGTGCAGCCGTCCGACGCGATGCGCGTCACGGCGGAGGGCGCGCGGACCATGCGGGCCGACGTCGACACTGCGCCAGTGGCCCAGCCGCAAGTCATCCAGGGCGCCGTCGAGGACAGCAACGTGCAGCCGGTGCTGGAGATGACCCGCATGATGGCCGACCTGCGCGAGTTCCAGTTCACCACGCAGTTCGTCCAGGGCGAGGCCGACCGGCTGCAATCCTCCATCGACAAGATCACGCAGCGGAAAGCATAGGGACGCACACGCATGAGATCGCTCGACATCGCCGGGACCGGGATGCAGGCCCAGCAGACCAACGTGGAAGTCATCTCCAACAACATCGCCAACATGACCACGACCGGCTTCAAGCGGCGGCGGGCCGAGTTCCAGGACCTGCTGTACCAGAACCTGCGCCGGGTGGGGTCGAACAGCAGCGACGCCGGCACCGTGGTGCCCTCGGGCGCGCAGGTGGGCCTGGGCGTCAAGACGGCGGCGATCTACCGGATCAACGAGCAGGGCAACCTGCAGCAGACCAGCAACAGCCTCGATGTGGCGATCAAGGGCAACGGGCATTTCCAGGTGACGCTGCCGAGCGGCGAGACGGCCTACACAAGGGACGGCACCTTCGGGCTGTCGCCGGACGGGCAGATCGTGACGGCCGACGGCTACCCCATCGCACCCGGCATCACGGTCCCGCCCAACGCGCACGACGTGACGATCAACGCCGGCGGCGAGGTGCAGGTGAAGCTCGACGGCACCACGGCGCCGCAGACCGTCGGCACGCTGCAGCTGGCGACGTTCGCCAACGACGCCGGGCTGGAAGCGCAGGGCGACAACCTGCTGATGGCCAGCGCCGCGTCGGGCCAGCCGTCCACCGGCGTTCCGGGGTCGCCGGGCTTCGGCAGCGTGATGCAGGGCTTCGTCGAATCGTCCAACGTCAACGTCGTCTCCGAGATCACCAACCTGATCACCGCGCAGCGCGCCTATGAGATGAACAGCCGGGTGATCACGACCAGCGACCAGATGCAATCCACCCTCACGAACCTGCGGTGACGGCGATGAAGCTCCTTTCGATGCTGCTGGCCTGCGCGGCCCTGCCCGCGACGGCGGCGACGCTGAAGCCGTTCACCACCCTGTCCGGCCCGGTCGTGACCCTGGCCGACCTGTTCGACGGCGCGGACGGCCGGGCGCTCGGCCCCTCTCCCGCCCCCGGCGCTCGCATCACCGTGGAGGCGCGGCAGCTGGAGGCCATCGCCCGGCAATACGGCGTCGATTGGCGCTCGGGCAGCGCAGGCGACCGGGTGGTGCTGGACCGCCCGAGCCGCACGCTGGGCCGTGACGAGGTGACGGGGCCGCTGCGCACGGCGCTGGCGGCGGCGGGCGCCCCGCGGGACGGCGACCTGGAGCTGCCGGGCTTCACGGCACCGGTGGTGGGCATGGGCGCCAAGGCAGAGGCGGAGGTGACGCAGCTGGAGTATGACGGCGGCACCGGCCGCTTCACCGCGCTGGTCAGCGTGAACGCCGACGCGGCGCTCGCCGCGCAGCTGCGCCTGTCCGGCCGGGTGCTGGAGATGACGGAGCTGCCGGTGCCGCGCCGCCGCATGCTGCCCGGCGACGTGATAGAGAACGGCGACCTCGAATGGGTGCGGATGCGCGCCACGCAGGCAAAAGGCGAGGTGGTGCATGCCATGCGGGAAGCAGTGGGCCAGGCGCTGCGCCACTCGGTGCAGCCGGGCCAGCCGATCCAGTTGGCGGACCTGGGCCGCCCGGTCGTGGTGCAGAAAGGTACGCCGATGCTGCTGGCGCTCGACACGCCGGGCATCCAGTTGACGGCGCAGGGCGTCGCGATGGAGGCGGCGGGGATGGGCGAGCGGGTGCACGTCGTGAACCCGGCATCGCGCGTCGTCGTGGAAGCGGAGGTGACAGGGCCGGGGCGGGCGCGTGTGCTGCCGGACAGCGCGCCGGTGAACAGTACGGGCCGGTTGCCGCAGGTAGCCTCGCGATGAGGATCGTCCTGGCGCTTGTGCTGCTGCTGCCGGGCTGCGGTTCACTCACGCGGCTGTCAGAGATCGGGCGCCCGCCCGCGATGACGCCCAGCAGCGATCCGACGGCGGACCCGGCCTACCGCCCGATCAGCATGCCGATGCCCCGGCCGCAAACGGCGCCAGCGGAGGCGAACAGCCTGTGGCGCGCCGGCAGCCGGGCCTTCTTCAAGGACCAGCGCGCCGCCAACGTGGGCGACATCGTGACGATCCTGGTCAACATCACCGACGCCGCCGACCTCAAGAACCAGTCGAACGAGGCCCGCACCGGGCAGGAGAGCATGGGCCTGCCCAACCTGCTCGGCTTCGAGGCCGCCCTACCGAAGATGCTGGCCAAGGCGTTGAACGCGAACCAGCTCGTCTCCGCCAACAGCGCGGGGAACGCCACCGGCACCGGGGCGATCAAGCGGAACGAGACGGTGACGCTGCGGCTGGCCGGCGTGATCACCCAGGCGCTGCCGAACGGCAACCTGGCCGTCGCGGCGCGGCAGGAGGTGCGGGTGAACAACGAGCTGCGCGAGCTGCAGGTGAGCGGCGTGCTGCGCCCGCAGGACATCGGCAGCGACAACACCGTGCGCCACGACCGGCTGGCGGAGGCGCGGATCGCCTATGGCGGGCGCGGGCAGATCTCGGACGTGCAGCGGCCCCGCTACGGGCAGCAGCTGCTCGACGTGCTGCTGCCGTTCTGAATGCCCTTCTCTGATTGGGAGTGTGGGTGTCGAGTTGGTCCTCTGCCTTTTGCCGG
>CAXSHI010000230.1:0-6706 GCA_964236755.1 uncultured Acetobacteraceae bacterium | reverse complement strand
GCGATGATCGGCTGGTTCGGCACGGCGATGCTCTGCTACGTGACGCCGAAGGAGCATCTGGGCCTGCCCAACCGGGACGATGTGAAGACCGGCGTGATCACCTACCGCATCGCCGCCCATGCGGCCGACCTGGCGAAAGGCCACCCCTCGGCCAAGCTGCGCGACGACGCGATCAGCCGCGCCCGTTTCGATTTCCGTTGGGAGGACCAGTTCAACCTCGGCCTCGACCCCGACACTGCGCGCGCCTACCACGACGAGACCTTGCCGAAGGACGCCCACAAGGTCGCGCATTTCTGCTCGATGTGCGGCCCGAAGTTCTGCTCGATGAAGATCAGCCAGGACATCCGGGCAGACGCCGAGCGGATGGCCGGCCTGGAAGCCAAGAGCGCCGAGTTCATGGAAGGTGGTGCCGCGATCTATGTGCCGGCGGCGGAGTAGGATCGCCGCCGCAGGTTGCAGCATGCCGGGTTCGCTCCCATTGTCGAAGGCTCGGTGGGATAGGACCCTGGCATGAGTGACCCGCGGGACGCGCTGGATGCGATCGGGCAGTTGCCGGATGTGGAGATCGACCTCGGCGGCGCTGCCATCCAGTTTGCCCGCATTGATGCGCCGGGGCTGGACTGGCAGGCGGCAGCGAAACATCTAAGTGAGCTCGCGAGGCACGCCGTGAGCCTAGCCGCCGATCTGCCCAGCACGGACTTGGCGGCCCGTGCCGGGGCTTTGGCCCAGTTGATCGCAGGGCGCCACGGATACGTGGGCGACACCGAAACCTACGACGACGCCGCCAATGCCAATCTCATCCAGGTGACGGAGCGGCGACGCGGCCTGCCGGTGGCGCTTGGCATCCTGTGGCTGCACTGCGCCCGTGCGGTGGGGTGGGGCGCGCATGGGGTGGACTTCCCAGGCCATTTTCTGGTGGCACTGGAAGGCGAGAACCTGACCCGGCGCGGGCGCACGCCAGAGCATCGGCAGATGATCGTGGACGTTTTTGCCGGCGGCGTGCCGCTGGCTGCCCCAGACATGCGCGGATTGCTGAAGCGGGTCGAAGGTTCGGATGCCGAGTTGCGCCCTGGCGTGCTGCAACCGATGTCCAGCCGCAGCGTCCTTCTCAGACTGCAGAACAACATCAAGAGCCGGCGGCTGGCCAACAATGACCACTCGGGCGCTTTGTCCACCATCCAAGACATGCTGCGCATCGCGCCGGATGTCGCCGTCCTGTGGCGGGAAGCCGCCTTGATCAATCAGCAGCTGGAGCACGTAGGTGCCGCCGTACGCTGCTATGAACGCTTTCTTGACCTCGTGCCGCAGGGTGACGCAGCCTTGCGCACCCGTGCGGCGATCGACGAGTTGCGCTCCCGGCTGAACTAATCCTTCTTCGTTGGCTTGCTGTCCTCGACGTATTCGGCGGGCGCGCCTGGAACGTGGTTTGCGTCCTTGCTATGGCCGCCCAAGCCGCGCGCCGCGTCACTGCTGCCGGTCTTGGGATTGGGAGCGCCGGTGGTGCCGGTCACTTTAGGGTCCTGTGGCGTTTCGCTCATGATGTCACCTCGGGTTGCCCTCATGGGAACGCAGCAGCACGCAGCCGGTTTGACTTGTTCCGACCCTCCATTCATCTGTGGACAGCGGTTCGTGCGCGCGGCATTGGGCGACATGTCTCGGCAGCATGGCCCCTGCCCTTTCAACCATCTGACGCAAGCGCCACACTCTCCGCATGAATCGTCGCACCTTGCTGCTCGCCTCGTTCCTGGCACCTCTTGCCCCAGTGGCCTGGGCGCAAGCGCAGCCTACGGCTTTGACCTTGCAGGACCGCGCCGACATCGCCCGGATCGAGGGCTACCTGAACGGTGTCCGCACGCTGCATTCCCGCTTCCGCCAGATCGCGCCGAACGGCGGCACGAGCGAGGGCCAGGCCTGGCTGGAACGGCCGGGCCGCCTGCGGTTCGAGTACGATCCGCCAAGCCCGTTCCTGCTGGTCGGCGGCCACGGCGTGCTGGTGTTCCATGACAGCCAACTGAAGCAGACCAGCAACATCCCGCTGGGATCGACGCCGCTGGGCCTGCTGTTGCAGGACAACCTGCGGCTATCCGGCGACATCACGGTGGCCGGGCTGGCCCGGGCGCCGGGCCAACTGCAGATCCGGCTGCTGCGAACCAAGTCCCCAGCCGATGGCGCGCTGATCCTGGTCTTTGTCGACGCGCCGCTCGCCCTTCGGCAATGGTCCGTGCTGGACGCGCAGCGGCAGGAGACCCGGATCACGCTCTACAACGTCGAGTTGGGGGGGACGTTTAGTCAGAAGCTTTTCGAGTTCATCGATCCCAAGTTCTTCCAGAACAATGTGGGCGGTGGCTAGTTTCTCCTTTTTTTGCCTTGGTCAAAGCGGCATGATCGGGAGATGAAGCCGCTCGTTGGAATTTCTTGCTGCACGAAATCGTTCGGCCTGTACGGCACGCCGAACCATGCGGCATCCGACACCTATGTCCGCGCAGTCGATCAGGTCGTGGGCGCGGTGCCGGTGCTGGTGCCCGCGAACGGCGATGCTGCCGACATCGACACGCTTCTCGCCCGGCTTGACGGCATCATCCTGACCGGCAGCCGGTCCAACGTGCATCCTACGCTTTACGGCGGCCCGCCCCATGCCGAGGGCACGCCCGAGGACGCCCGGCGGGACGCCGTCACCCTGCGCCTGATCCGAGCCGCCGTGACGGCCGGCGTGCCGGTGCTGGCAATCTGCCGCGGCCTGCAGGAGCTGAATGTCGCCCTGGGCGGCAGCCTGCATCAACGCCTGCAGGATCTGCCGGGCCGCCTCGACCATTCCACCCCGCTGCATCCGGACCCGCGGATACGCATCGGCAAGGCGCACAGCCTTGCGGTCGTACCTGGTAGCTGGCTTCACTGTGTGGCGCAGGCGGACAGGATTGCCGTGAACTCCCTGCACAACCAAGGCATCGACCGGCTTGCCCCCAGTTTGGTCATCGAAGCGACAGCGCCGGACGGCACCATCGAGGCAGTTCGGATGCCGTCCCGGGCGTTGACGGTCGGCGTGCAATGGCACCCGGAATATGATTTCACCACCGATGCCGTGTCGCAAAACATCTTCGCCGCGTTCGGCGCCGAGGTTCGCGGTCGAATGGGAGACGCGCTGCTGGCGGCCGACTAACGCTGCGCCGCCCTAAGCGGCGAGCGCCACGATGCGCCGCAGATCTTCGACGAATGCCGCGTACTCCCGCGCCTTCGCCTCCTCATCCGGCACGCGCAGCAAGTAGGACGGATGCACCGTGATGAAGCCGGTCGTGTTGCCGCCCTTGCCGTCCGGCAGCGGCATCGGCTGCCCGCGCTCCCGCGTGATGGCGACGGCCCGGCCCAGCACGGCACGTGCGGCGGTCGCTCCCATCATGACGGTGAGCGCCGGCTTGATCGTGGCCCGCTCCAGGTCGAGCCAGAAGCGGCAGGCGTTGATCTCGCTGATGCCCGGCTTCTCGTGGATGCGCCGCTTGCCGCGCGGCACGAACTTGAAGTGCTTGACCGAATTGGTGACGTAGACCGTCTGCCGGTCCAGCCCGGCCTCCTGCATCGCGCGGTCCAGCAGCTGCCCGGCCGGGCCGACGAACGGGCGTCCGGCCAGGTCCTCCTGGTCGCCCGGCTGCTCGCCGATCATCATGACCCGGGCGTTGGGCGAACCTTCGCCGAATACCACCTGCGTCGCCGGCTCCCAAAGCGGGCAACGCCGGCAGTCGGCCGCCTCCCGCGCAGCCTCGTGCAACGGGCTGCCGTGCTCGGCCATTGGCGCGGTGGCGATACGGGAGGGACGCGGGGCTGACAACACGGGCTGCTCCACCATGGAATCCACGCGGCCCGACGCCGTGCGGATCAGTTCAGGAATCGCGGCGGCCTCCGGGAGGTTCCGCCAGTATTTCTGCGGCATCTCCGCCCGCATCGCGCCGATCTTAAGCCGGGCCGGGTTGAAGATGCTGCTGTAGTAGGCGCGCCAATAGGCTTCCAGCCGGTCGTCGTCCGGCACATCAGCGGGTGAGGCGCCCACGTCGAACCGCAGCGCGTCTCCGTTCCAGTGCGCGCTGCGGTAGGGCGTCAGGATGGACCAGGTCATAGTGGCGAAGCGCCGGGCGAAAAACGGCGCGTTGGCCTCGACGATGTAGTGCTCCGGCTCGAACCAGCTCACGTAGCGCGTGCCCCCGGGTTCCGCGACCTCGCGGAAGCGCACGAAGGCTTGCATCTTGTGGGTGTCGCGCCGCACCGCCTGGGCCAGGCGCTGCGCGCGCTGCACCTCGGGGTCGGTCGTCATTTCCAGCAGGTGCTTCTCGCCGTGGTGGGCGCGCCAGATCAGGCGATAAAGCAGGGCAAACCGCTCGGGATCGCGCGCCTGGATCACCGTCTCCGCCAGCGTCACCAAGGCGCGCGGCACGGTGAAGCCGCCGGCAGGCGCGGAGACAGCCTCCTCCTCGGGCTCGGCGAACAGATCGGTGACGTCGCGCACGGACCAGACGACATCATCCGGCGCCACGTCCGATAGCGCCAGCGCACGCGCCGCGGCGCGCCACGCGCCCCAATCAACCTCATGCGCCAGGACGACGGACCTCAAGCGAACATGTCCAACTGCGCCGCCCTGGGCACCAGGCGCTGCGCCAGCCGCGCGCTGTCCAGCAGGCCGCCCGGCTGGTGGTCCAGCGCGACGACGAACGGCGCGACCTTGGCCATCGGCATGCGCAGCCGGGCCAGGTCGTCCATGCGCAGCCGCCGGTGCCGCCGCGCCTGCAGCAGCTTGTCCACCGACTTCACGCCCATGCCCGGCACCCGCAGCAGCTGCTCCCGGGTCGCCGTGTTCACGTCCAAGGGAAACTGCTCCCGATGCTGCAAAGCCCAGGCGAGCTTCGGGTCCATCGACAGGTCCATGTTGCCGGCGGCGTCCAGGGCCAACTCGTCCGCCTTGAATTCATAGAACCGCATGAGCCAATCGGCCTGATACAGCCGGTGCTCGCGCAGCAGCGGCGCCTTGCGCGGCGGCAGGATGGAACTCGCGTCCGGGATGGGGCTGAATGCCGAGAAATACACCCGGCGCAGCCCGTAATTGCCATACAGGTTGGTGCTGAGCGCCAGGATCTTGCGGTCCGAGCTATCGTCGGCGCCCACGATCATCTGCGTGCTCTGCCCGGCGGGTGCGAAGCGCGCCGACTTCTTTTCCGCCTTTGCCTCATCGATGCGCAGCCGCATGCGGCCCATGCTGCGACGGATGCTCGGCATGTCCTTCTCGGGCGCCAGCCGCGCCAGCCCGTCCTCGGTCGGCATCTCCACGT
The DNA here is from genome assembly GCA_964236755.1 of uncultured Acetobacteraceae bacterium. Taxonomy (GTDB): domain Bacteria; phylum Pseudomonadota; class Alphaproteobacteria; order Acetobacterales; family Acetobacteraceae; genus CAHJXG01. The sequence continues at coordinate 1,397 of CAXSHI010000230.1, read as the reverse complement.
TGATGCTGAGCCGGTCGGCATACAGCCCGGCCTCCAGCAGCAGTTCCGGCGAGGCGTCGGGGATGGTCTTCAGGTGGATGTAGCCGCGGAAGCCATGATCGACGCGCAATGCCTTCGCCACCCGGACCACCTGCTCCATCGTGTAGTCCGGGCTGCGGATGATGCCGGAGCTGAGGAACAGGCCCTCGATGCAGTTGCGGCGGTAGAAGCCGAGCGTCAGCGTCACGACCTCCTCCACGGTGAAGCGCGCGCGCTGCACGTTCGAGGACCGACGGTTGATGCAGTAGAGGCAGTCATAAACGCAGCTGTTGGTCAGCAGGATCTTCAGCAGCGAGATGCAGCGTCCGTCCGGCGCATAGGCGTGGCAGATGCCCATGCCCTCGGTCGAGCCGACGCCCGTCGTCTCCCCCAGCGAGCTGCGCGGAACGGTGCCGCTTGAAGCGCAGGACGCATCGTACTTCGCCGCGTCGGCCAAGATCTTAAGCTTCGCCAGCAGGTCCATAGAACGTTTGTTCTCCATCAACCGAAATTAAGCGATCCTGGCAAATGTTCAAGCCGCACAGCCCGGCCTATGCTGCGGCATGATTGCTGATCCTCCCGCCTGCATGGACAGTGACTACACGGCCATCGACGCCGCAAGTTCCCCGGTTTTCTCGTGCGACGGGCGCACCTTGTTCCACCTGCGCGGCGCCGGGTTGGCGCAGGCGTGGGCGCTGGAGATCGAGGGCGGCCACTCCTGGCCGCTCACCACCCATGACGAGAAGGTCGCCCTGCTGCGCCGCGCGCCCGCCGATGACCGGCTGATCCATGGCATCGACGCCGGCGGCGACGAGCGCCAGCAGCTTTGGCTGCTGCAGGATGGACAGTCACGGCCGCTCACCGAGGCGCCCGGGGTGATCCACGGCTTCGGCGCGTGGTCTCCGGATGGCAGTCGCATCGGCTTGACCGCCAACGACCGCGACGCGGCGCATTTCGACATCCTCGTGCTGGCCCTCGCCACCGGGGAACGCACGCGGCTGTTTCAGGGCACGCATGAGGCTGCCGTGGCGGCCTGGCACCCCGACGGCGACCGGCTGATCGCCATGCTGAACAAGAGCAGCGGCGACATCCGGCCCATGGTTCTCCACCTGGACGGCGCCGTGCATCCCGTGCCGCGCGCCGCGCCCGCGCGCTACGCCAGCCTGCGCTGGACGGCGGACGGCACCGCCCTCATGGGCCTGACCGACGCCGGGCGCGACACCATGGCGCTATGCCGGATCGACCCGGCCAACGGCGAGGCCGCCCCGGTGTTCGCCCCGCCGGGCCGCGACGTGGAGGCTTGGGCGCTCTCGCCCGGCGGCGCCCGGCTCGCCACGGTCGAGAACGACCGCGGCTATGCCCTGCTGCGCGTGGGACCC
>CAXSHI010000229.1:0-6743 GCA_964236755.1 uncultured Acetobacteraceae bacterium | reverse complement strand
AGCGCCCGGCCGTGTGCGGTGAAGTACATCAGCGACCACGGCCGCCGGCAGGTCGCCCACGGCTTGTCGTCCGCAGTCCGCTTGAGGCTTAAGCCCGGCTCGGTCGCGCCGGACGCATCGAGCGTCACGCCCAGCTCGCGGCCGACCGCCGCGGCGTCGGCGATCACCGCCTCCTCCTCGGCGCGGGTCTGCTCGAACAGCGAGCTGTCCGGGCGCGCCATGCCGAAGCCCTGCTCGTCGAACACCAGGCGTTGCAGATGCACCTCCCGCACCCCGATGCGGGCGGCGAGCCGCACGAACTCCGGCAGCTGATCGACCGTTTCCTTCAGCCCCGTCAGCCACAAGGACACCACAGGCGTCGCCGCCCCGGTCGCTGCCTGGAGGTTGGTGAAGGCGCTCACGTTGCGCACGATGCGGTCGAACATGTCCTTGCCGCGCACCTTGAGGAACGTCGCCGCCTCCGCGGCATCCAATGAGACCCGCAGCTCATCCAGCCCGGTGTCGATGATCTCCCGGTGCTTGCGCGGGGCGAGCAGCGTGCCGTTGGTGTTGAACAGCACGTGGGTGCCGCGCGCCTTCAAGTGGCGGATCATGTCGGGAAGGTGGCGGACCAGCATCGGCTCCCCCACCCCGTGCAGCACCACGCGGGCGACGTTGGGCACCTGATCGACAATGCGGCGGAACAGCTCCATGCTCATGTCCGCCGGCGGCTCCAACGCCTCGAAGGTGCGCGGGCAGGTCTCGCACAGCAGGTTGCAGCGGTTCGTCACCTCCAGGTAGAGGCAGACCGGCGGCGCCTCGGCGACGCTGTCCCGGGCCGCGACAGACTCGAAGTAGCGCCGCGCGTCGAGCGCAGGAAGCGGGGTGGTCGCAGACATTCAAGGGCCTCCAAGGGCGGCGGGGAGCGGGGTCAGGCGAGCGGATCCCAGCAATTCCCAGGCCAGCAGCCCGGCGAACGGCAGGAACACCAAAGCGGGCCACACGACCTGATCGTGGTTCGGGTCCAGGTACATCGCAGGCGCCGCAAGCGTCAGCCAAAGCGCGCTGGCCCGCGGCGCCAGCACCGCCGGCCAGGCCAGCACCGTCAGATACCAGGGGTAATGCGGCGACAGTGCGGCCATCGTCGCGGCACTCAGCCACAGCGCATCGGAGCAGACCGCCGCCGCGCGGCGCGCCGGGTCGGACGGCAGGGGACGCCGCGCCACCGCGACGGCAAGCGCCGCCAGCCCCCCCAGCGCCAGCGCCAGGTAGCCCGGCCCGGCCCAGGACGGCAGCGGCCCGAACAGGGCGGCCAGCCGCAGCAGGACCACGCCGCCATCCGCCAGCCGCTCCTCCGACGCATAGCCCGGCAGGTAGCCGAGCACCCGCCAGCCGACGCCCGCGTAGCAGGCGTAGCCCACGGCGATCACCGCGCCGCAGGCGGAGGGCGTGCGCCAGTCCCAGCGCCGCCACAGCGCCGGGAACAGCGCCGCCGGCAGCAGCTTGCACAGGATCGCGAGGCCCAGCGCCCCGCCGGCCAGCGCCGGGCGGGCGCGGACCGCGGCGAGGATGGCGAGCGCGGACAGGCCGACCGCCGCCGCGTCGATGTGCGCCCCGCCCACGAACTCCCACACGACGAGGGGGTTCCAGGCGTAGATCAGCACCCGCTCGGGCGGCAGGCGGGCGGTGCGCAGCAGCAGCAGCGCCGCGCCGACGGCCAGGAGGTCGAACGCCAGCATGGCCGCCTTCACGCCTCCCAAACTCGGCCAGGATCTCGACCAGAGCTGGGCCACCGCGGCGAAGATGACTTGGGCAAAGGGCGGGTAGATGGTGCGCGCGGTGTCGGCGCGGTTGATGTTGGGATACACCGCCCCGGCCCCCACGCCCTCGTCGCGCAGCCTTTCCAGCTCCTTGGCTGCCGGCAGATAGCGGTAGGGGTTGATCCCGGCCGCCTGCACCCGGCCGTCCCAGACGTAGCGGTAGGCGTCGGTGGACAGCAACGGCGGCGGCAGGACCGTCACGGCCCGCATGGCGGCGGCGAGCAGCAGCACCGCCGCCACGGCCCGCCGCCCCCCGGACGGCGCCGCCACGGCAACCGCCGCCGCCGCCGCGTAGAGCACGCCGGCGACCGCGGCCCAGATCACGTAGGACGCCGTCCGTTCCCGGGTCATGGCGCCCACGTCGTCCGGCATGCGCAGCGCCGCGCCGCCCAGCAGGCACAGCACGATGCCGGCGCCGAGAAGCGCCAGCGTCCCCAGCCGCCTCATGGCCCCGGCACCCCGGCGCGCAGTCGGTCCGACAGGCCCAGCCCGGCCGCGCACCGGGCCGTGGCCGGCGCCGCAAACGGCCGCTCGACGCTCCGCGCCGGCCCGGCGATATCCTCCGTCAGGCGCTGCAGGCCGTCGCGGTCGTCGATGTCGAACCAGGTGCCCAGGCGTTCGAGCGCAAGCCCGATGTCCCCGGCCCGCTCGGCGGTCGCCGCCGCGACCGACCCCGTGCTCCAGGGGACGCGCGCGAACATCTCGCTTTCGGGCGTCTGCAACCCAAGCAGCCAGTAGCCGCCGTCATCCGCCGGGCCGAGCACCGCCCGGCGGCCCGGCGCCAGCAAACGCTCCGCCGCGCGGGCCAGCCACGCCGTCGGCAGCGTCGGGCTGTCGGCGCTCAGCACGCAGGCCGCGCCGTATCCGAGGCCCAGCAGCGTCCGCGTGGCGTGCAGCAGGCTGCGCCCGAACCCCTCGACGCCGGGCGCAGCACCTTCGGCCCCGTCCGCCAGGATCAGCCGGGTGCCGGGGGCGAGCAGGCCGTCGAAATGCGCCTCCTCCCCCGCCGGCGCGTAGGCGACGTAGCCGTGGATGGGGGCGATCCGGCCGGCCGCCTGGACGTTCGCCGTCACGTCGCTGAGAAACGCCGCCCCTATCTGCGCCGCCTCGCCCGCCGTGAGCAGCCCTTGCAGCCGGGTCTTCACATGGCCGGGCCGCGGCGCCTTGGCCATGACGGCCACGGCGCAGACGTCATCCAGCCTCACAACTGCGACCCGGCGGGAGCAAGCATCGTCATCCCTTGAGCTTCGCCCGAAAAGGCGTGGAGGTTACAGCCGTGGGCCAGGCATCCGGAGCCATGATGTTACGCGGTCAGCACGGCCGCCCGCAACCGAGCAAAGCGCCCTCCACGCGGGATCGGGAAGCCGCCGCCAAGGGAACGAGGCTTGGCGGCGCCCATGCCGGCGATGGCGGCAAGCCGCGGGGCGAGCAGGGCAATATCTGCACCGCGCGGCGCGGGCGTTCGAGTCGGCATCGGGCTGCTCCTAGAATACGGCGGCAAGGCGGCCGGCGCCGAGCACGCGGCCATCGTCCGCCTGCACGAGGACCGCGACCTCCTCCCCGGCCGGAAGCGGGACGCCGAGGCGCAGGACCTGCCCTGTCCAGGCACCGGCGACGCTGATCGAGCGCACGATGTTGGCTTCCAGCAGCGTGCGCCCGCTGTTTTCCCCGCGCCCGACATGCGTTTGGTGCTGGCGGTCGTAGCCGATCAGCAGCACGCGGCCCGCGCCCGCGCCCGCGCCTATGGTGATCGTCAGCGCGTCCCCGGCCCGGACGACGGCGACCGGGGCGGCCGTCGTCGCCCCGGCTTTGGCGCGCGCCAGGGTCGTCTCGACGGCGGCGCGGTCGGACCCGACCACGTCCAGCCGACCGTCCACCACCATGGCGGGGGTGTACACGTTGGGGCTGACGGAGGCGGCCACGTAGCGGCGCTGCCGCTCGGTCGCGGCCGGAAAGGAGAACGGGTCCTGCCAGCCGAGGTTGTTCCAGTAGGTGACATGGAACGTCAGCGGCAGCAGGTCCGGCCGGCTGCGGGCGAGGTCGGCCATGATCGCGTCGGCCGGCGGGCAGGACGAGCACCCCTCCGACGTGAACAGCTCCACGACCACGGGACGGCTGGCCGGCTGCGCCGACGCGCCGGACGCCAGGAACCCGATGCCGAGAGCGAGCCAATGAATGCGCATGCGTCATCTCCTGCAGAACGGTGAGGTGGCCCCCGGCTGCCCGGAGACGGTCGGACGAAGCCCGGCTACGGCCCGGTGATCAGCCGCGTGCCGCGGCGGAACGTCAGGTAGGCCCAGATCCATTCCACGAGCACGGCGGCGCGGTTGCGCCCGCCGGCGAGGAAGGCGATGTGCGCCGCACCCCACAGCCACCAGGCCAACGTCCCGCGCACCCGGACGATGCCGAAATCAGCAACCGCCGATCGCCGCCCGACCGTCGCCAGGCTGCCCCAATGGCGGTAGCGGAACGCGCCCGGGGCGGGCCGCCCGGACAGCCGCGCCCGGATCACCCGGGCGACATAGGCGCCGCCCTGCTTGGCCGCGGGCGCCAGGCCCGGCACAGGCCGGCCGGCCCACCCGGCCGACGCGGCGGTGTCGCCGACCGCGAACACCCCGCCCAGCCCCGCCACCCGCAAATCCGGGCCGACCGGCACGCGCCCGGCGCGGTCCGGCTCCACGCCCAGCCAGGCGGCGGCCGGGGACGCCATGACGCCGGCCGCCCACAGCACGGTGCGCGCGGCGACCTCCCGGCCCGACACCGTGACGCCCTCGGCCCCCACCGCCTCCACCCGGCTGTCGAGCATGACCTCGACGCCCAGGCGCTGCAGCGCCCGGGCCGCGTCGCCCGACAGCGCTTCCGGAAACGCCGGCAGCAGGCGCGGGCCGGACTGCACCAGCATCACGCGGGCGCTGGCCGGGTCGATCTCGCGGAAGTCCTCGGCCAGGCCGTGCCGGGCCAGCTCGGCGATGGCGCCGGCGAGTTCCACGCCGGTCGGCCCGCCGCCGACGATGACGAAGGTGAGCCAGGCCCGGCGCTCGGCCTCGGTGGGGGCGCCCTCCGCCTCCTCGAAGGCCAGCAGCAGGCGGCGGCGGATCGCGGTCGCGTCCTCGACCGTCTTCAGCCCCGGCGCGAACGGCGCCCAGTCGTCGCGGCCGAAGTAGCCGTGCCGCGCCCCGGTGGCGAGCACCAGGTGGTCATAGGCGATGCGCCCGCGGTCCAGCAGCACCGCGCGGCCGGCGGCGTCGATGCCCGTGACCTCGCCCAGCAGCACCCGCACGTCCTGGCCGCGGACCATGGCGCGGACCGGGGTGGCGATGTCGCCGGGCGACAGGCTGGCGGTGGCGACCTGGTACAGCAGCGGCTGGAACAGGTGATGGTTGCGCCGGTCGATCAGGGTGATCCGGCAGGCGGCCCCGCGCAGCCCGCGCACCGCCGCGATGCCGCCGAAGCCGCCGCCGACCACGACGACGTGCGGCAGCCCCGTCCGGTCCACGGGCGCCGCCCGCCGCCGCAGCCAGGCGCCGAGCAGGCGGTCCACCGAGAGCGGCCCGGCGCCATGCAGCGCCACGACCCCCAGCAGCAGCGCCCAGGGCAGCCGGGAGTCGCCCACGCCGGCGATCTGGCCGAGCGGCACCAGCGCGAGCAGGCCGAGCGCCGCGAGCCGCGTCGCCGTGCCGGTGGCGAGCAGCAGGCCCGCGCCGAGCGCGACGAGGGGCGGCACCCCGGCGAGCATCGTCGGCGCCGCGGGCAGTCCCGGCGCGATGCCCGGCTGCATGGCGTCGGTGACGCCCAGCGCGGCAAGCGCCATGCCGGCCGGCGCCGCCGCCAGCCAAAGCCGCACGCCGAGCTGGTAGGCCGGCCCGCCCCGGCGCTGCAAGGCCGCAAGGGCGCGCCCGGCCGCGGCGGCGCCGGGCAGGGCGCTGCTGTCCAGCCCGGGGCGCAGCAGGCGGTCCAGCGACAGCGGCCCTGGGCCGAGCACCACCACGCGCAGCAGCAGCGCCGTCCAAAACAGCTGCGCATCCGGCCCGGCGCCCGTCCCGGCCGGCGGCAGCACGAGCGCCTGCACCAGCATCGCCCCGGCCGCCGGGCGGGCGAGCAGCCCGAACGCCAGCAGCAGCGGACAGGCGGTCTGCACCGCAAGGCCCAGGCTCGATGCCATGACGCCATGCAGCGCGCCCGACCACCAAGCCGCCCCGAGCGGCGCGCCGAGTCCGACTGGGCCGGCCGACATCATCTCGTGCACCTGGACGACCAGGAATGCCTGGGCGAGCCACAGCCGGATCGCCAGGCCGAGCCAGGGGCCGAGCGCCGCCTCGAACGCCGACACGGCGGAGGCCGCCACGCGGCCCCATGCCCGCAAGTCCATCATGCAGCCTCCCCGCGGGTCCGGACACGCCCGCGTCACGCTCAAGCTAGGCCCGCCGGTCGGCGCGCGGCCACGCATCGAATCCATGCCGCCGCGGAATTGCGGTGCGGCCCCGACCCGGTCTATTTCGGCGCAGGGCGCACCGACGCGCAGGCCGCGGAGCAGGATCAATGTCGTTCAAGGTTCAGGTCGGCCCGGCGCAGATCGCCATCCACCAGGGGCGGACCGTGCTGGTTTGCGAGCCGGACGGCGGCATCGAGTTCCCCGGCGAGAAGGGGCTGTACTTCAACGACACGCGGCTCATCAGCAGCTGGTCGCTCACCGCCGACGGCGTGCCCTGGGACCTGCTGAGCGGCGGCGCCATACGGCATGACACTTTGTCCATCCAACTGACCAACCGCGCGCTGGCCACGGCGTCAGGGCCGATCGCCGCGCGCACGCTCGGCCTGGTGCTGGGCCGGTCCATCCGGGGCGGGCTGCACGAGGACCTCGACATCACCAACCACGGCGCCGCCCCGGCCCGCTTCAACCTGGAGATCGGCCTGCGCTGCGACTTCGCCGACGTGTTCGAGGTG
>CAXSHI010000228.1:0-6748 GCA_964236755.1 uncultured Acetobacteraceae bacterium | reverse complement strand
CGCGCCGCCGCCCAGCGGCCGTTGCCGTCCATGATGACGGCGACGTGCTGCGGCGGCGCGGGTCCGGCAAGCCCGGACGCGAGCGGCTTCAAGTCCGGTTTGCCAAACGCCATCCCGTCACACCTGCCGGATTTCCCGGTCCTTGTCCGACAAAGACTCGTCGATCCGCTTGATGTAGCCGTCCGTCAGCTTCTGCACCTGGTCGGACCAGTCCTTCATCTCGTCCTCGCCGATCTCGCTCTTTTTCTCGAACGCCTTGATCTGGTCCATGCCGTCCCGCCGCACGCCGCGCACCGCGACCCGCGCACCTTCGGCGTAGCGCCCGGCCGCCTTCGCCAGCTCGCCCCGCCGCTCCGCCGTGAGCTGGGGAATGGGCACGCGCACCACCTGCCCGTCGGAGCCGGGGTTGAGGCCCAGCCCGCTGTCGCGGATCGCGCGCTCGACGGCGCCGACCAGCGTGCGGTCCCAGACCTGCACGGTGATCATCCGCGGCTCCGGCACGCCGATGGTGCCGACCTGGGTGATCGGCACCTCCGTGCCGTATGCCTCGACCTTGACGGGTTCCAGCAGCGCCGGGCTGGCCCGCCCGGTGCGCAGGCCGCCGAAATCGCGGCGCAGGGTCTCCAGCGCGCCGTCCATGCGTCGCGTCAGGTCGGTCTTGAGGGCTTGGAGGTCGGCGGGCATGATGACATTCCCCAGGGGGCTTCAATGCGGCTCGATGATGCGGGTGAAGCGACCCTCGCCGCGCATCACCTGCGCGAACGCGCCGGGCGCATGGATGTTGAACACGATGATGGGAAGGCCGTTCTCCCGCGCCAGGCTGATGCCCGCCGCATCCATCACGCCGAGGTCGCGGGACAGCACGTCGAGATAGGTCAGCTGGTCATACCGCTCGGCGTCGGGCACCTTGCGCGGATCGGCGGAATACACGCCATCCACCTGGGTGCCCTTCAGCAAGAGGTCGCAATTCATCTCGGCGGCGCGGAGTGCCGCGGCGGTGTCGGTCGTGAAGAACGGGTTGCCGGTGCCGGCGGCGAAGATCACCACCCGCCCCTTCTCCATGTGCCGCATCGCGCGGCGGCGCACGTACGGCTCGCAGATGCTCGGCATCGGGATCGCCGACTGCACCCGGGTCGGCACGCCGCGCTTCTCCAGCGCGTTCTGCATCGCCAGCGCGTTCATCACCGTCGCCAGCATGCCCATGTAGTCGGCCTGCGCCCGGTCCATGCCGCCCGCCGCGGCGGAGATGCCGCGGAAGATGTTGCCGCCGCCGATCACCAGGCAGACCTGCACGCCCATCTGCACCACATCGCCCACATCAGCGGCGATGCGCGCCAGGGTGTCGGTGTCCAACCCGTAGTCCCGCCGCCCCATCAGCGCCTCCCCGGACACTTTCAGCAGGACGCGCTTATGGGTCGGTTGATCTGGCATGGAGTCCTTCTGGGGCCGGGCGGCGGCACGCTAGAGGGTGACGCCGCCCTCCACAAGTTCAGGCCGCCGGTCCGGCCCGATCACAGGGCGGCCCAGCTACTCCGCGGAGGGCGAAGGGGCCGGCGACTCGGACGGCGGCATGATGCCGGCGGCGGCGGCGACCTCGGACGCAAAGTCTCCGCCGGTCGGCTTGTCGATTCCCTCGCCCAGCTGGAAGCGCGCGAAGCCCGAAAGGGTGGCGCCGGCCTTCTTGACCACCGCACGCACCCGGCTCTCGCCGTCATGCACCCAGATCTGCTCCAGCAGCACGACCTCCTCGTAGTACTTTCGGATGCGCCCCTCCACCATCTTCTCGATGATGTTGTCAGGCTTGCCGGAGGCGCGCGCCTGCTCGGTCAGCACCGCCTTTTCCCGCTCCAGGGCCGCCGCGTCCACGGCGTCCACGTCGAGCGCGTCGGGCCGGGCGGCGGCGACGTGCATGCCAACCTGGCGGCCGAGAGCCTCCAAGGCCTCCTGCTCGCTGCCGCTCTCGACCGCGACCAGCACGCCGATCTTGCCCAGGCCGGGCTTCAGCGTGTTGTGCACGTAGGTGGCGACAACGCCCTGCGGCACCGTGAGCACCTTCGCCCGGCGCAGGTGCATGTTCTCGCCGATCGTCGCCACGAGGTGCACCAGCTCGTCAGCGACGCTTCGCCCGGTGCCGGGGAACGGCGCCGCACGGATGGCTTCCACGTCGTCGCCGACCTCAAGCGCGATCTGCGCCACAGCGGCGACCAGCGCCTGGAACGTCTCGTTGCGGGCGACGAAGTCGGTCTCGGCGTTGACCTCGACCATCGCCGCCTTGTTGGCCATGCTCGCGACGCCGACCAGGCCCTCAGCCGCCACCCGGCCGCTCTTCTTCGCCGCAGCCGACAGGCCCTTCTTGCGCAGCCAGTCGAACGCCGCCTCCGGGTCGCCACCCGACTCCGTGAGCGCCCGCTTGCAGTCCATCATGCCCGCGCCGGTCTTCTCGCGCAGCGCCTTGACCGCCGCCGCCGTGATCTCAGCCATCGTCCGTCCCTCCCTACGCCGCCGGCTGCTCAGCCGAAACGGCCTCCGGCACCGGCAGCGCCTCCGGCGGCAGCTCCTCGGCCGCGCCCAGGTCACGGCCGCTCGCCACCATCTCGGCGCTGATGCCGTCCAGCACGGCGCCGGCAATCAGGTCGCAGTACATGGTGATCGCGCGGATCGCGTCGTCGTTGCCCGGGATCGGGTAGGTCACGCCCTGGGGGTCCGAGTTGCTGTCGAGCACGGCAACCACGGGGATACCGAGCTTGTTGGCTTCCTCGACCGCAAGCTTTTCCTTGTTCGTGTCAATGATGAACAGGATGTCCGGCAGGCCGCCCATGTCCTTGATGCCGCCCAGCGCGCGCTCCAGCTTCTCCTGGTCGCGGGTGATGTCCAGGACCTCTTTCTTCGTCAGGCCCTGGATGTCGCCGGCCAGCATCTCCTCGATCTGGCGCAGGCGCTTGATGCTGCCGGTGATGGTCTTCCAATTCGTCAGCATGCCGCCGAGCCAGCGGTGGTTCACGTAGTACTGGCCGCAACGCTTGGCGCTGTCCGCCACGTACTCGGCCGCGGCGCGCTTGGTGCCGACGAACAGCACGCGCCCGCCGGCGGCCGTCACGTCGCGCACGGCGCGCAGCGCCCGGTCCAGCATCGGCACAGTCTGCTGCAGATCGATGATGTGGACCTGGTTGCGGACACCGAAGATGTAGGGTCCCATACGCGGGTTCCACCGCCGGGTATGGTGGCCGAAATGGACTCCGGCTTCGAGAAGCTGACGCAAGGTGAAATCGGGCATCGCCATGGGGCGCGTCCTTTCCAGTGATCCGGTTGATCCTCCGCGGGGCCAGGCCAGGCGGCACCGGAACCGGGAGATTAACCCCGGGAAAGGCGCCCCGCGTGTGAATTACCCGCGACGGTCGCGGACGTGGGAGATATGGTGGATCACGGCCAGGTTGGCAAGCGTCAAACCTCCTCGACCCGTTCCACCCCGGGCACGATCTTGAGCGCCTGCGCCAGCCGCGGCGTCACCTGGAAGCCGCCGGGGATGGTGATCTCCACCGCCTGGGCGTCGCCGATGCGCGGCACCAGCGTGACCCGGCCGCGGCCGCGGCCCTCCCGGGACAGCAGCGCGCGGATGTGCGGCACCGCCTCCGTCCGGTCGAGCCAGATGCGCATGCCGGCGCCCGCGTCGCTCGCCGCTTGCTCCAGCGACACGCAATCGGAGGCGGTGACGCGCAGGCTGTCGCCCTCCAGCCGGAGGTCCACGCCCATCAGCACCGCGTTTCCGGCCTTGAGGATGTCGCGCGCGCCGCCCAGCACCTCGCTGAACACCGTCACCTCGTAGCTGCCGCCCCCGTCCGACAAGCGGATCCAGGCCATGCGGCTGCCGGTGCGCGTCGTGCGCTCCTTGGACGCCACGACGCAACCGGCCATGCGTATCCGGGTGGCGCCGGCCTGGGCGCGCGCCTCCAGCTGGCTGGACGGCACCACGCCAAGGCGCTTGAGCAACGGGCCGTAGCTGTCGAGCGGGTGGGCGGTCAGGTGGAACCCCACCGCCTCCGCCTCGTAGCCCAGCCGCTCCATCGGCGGCCAATCCGGCATGGGCGGCAAGCGCAGCGGCTCGGGCGTCGGGCCGCCGCCGAACAGCCCGGCCTGGCCGGTCTCGGTTTCCTCCACCTGGGCCTGGGCGCGGCGCATGATCGTCTCGGCGGCGGCGAACATCTGGGCGCGGTTGGGCGCGATGCTGTCAAAGGCGCCGGCGCGTGCCAGGCTCTCAAGCTGCCCCTTGCTGAGCGGGCGCGGATCGACCCGGGCGGCGAAATCGGCCGGGTCAGCGAAGGGGCGGTCGCCCCGGGAGGCCGCCAAGGATTGCATGGCGGCGAAGCCGATGCGCTTCACCGCGGCGAGCGCGTAGCGGATCGCCTCCGTCCCGTCCTCCCCGACCTCCACCCGAAATTCGGCGCCGGAGCGGTTGATGTCGGGCGGCAGCACGCGGATGCCGGTGCGCTCGGCCTCCTGGCGGAGGGCGGCGATCTTGTCGGTGTTGCCGAGCGCGAGGTTCATGCAGGCGGCGAGGAACGCGGCCGGGTGGTTGGCCTTCAGCCACGCCGTTTGGTAGGACACCAGGGCATAGGCCGCGGCGTGGCTCTTGTTGAAGCCGTAGTCCGCGAACTTCGCCATGAGGTCGAACACCTCCGTCGCTTTCGCGGCGGGGATGCCGCGGGCCGTGGCGCCGTCGGTGAAGATCTTGCGCTGCTGCTCCATCTCCGCACGTATCTTCTTGCCCATGGCGCGCCGCAGCAGGTCGGCGCCGCCCAGGCTATAGCCGGCCATGGTCTGCGCGATCTGCATGACCTGTTCCTGATAGACGATGATGCCGTAGGTTTCGGCGAGGATGTCCCGCACTTCGGGGTGCGGCGCCTCCCAGGGCTTGCCGTGCTTGCGCAGGCAGTACTCCGGGATGTTCGCCATGGGTCCTGGGCGGTAGAGCGCGCCGACGGCGATCAGGTCCTCGAACCGGTCGGGGCGCATCTGCCGCAGCGCGTCGCGCATGCCCTGGGACTCGAACTGGAACACCCCGCCGCCGTCGCCGCGGGACAGCATCTCGTAGGTCTTGGGATCGTCGAGCGGCAGGCGGTCGAGATCGACCGGCACGCCCAGCCCATGCAGGATCGCCACCGCCTGCTGCAGGATGGTCAGCGTCGTGAGGCCCAGGAAGTCGAACTTCACCAAGCCCGCCTGCTCCACGTACTTCATGGAGTACTGCGTCACCAGCGTGTCCGCCTTGGGGTCGCGATACAGTGGCACCAGGTCGATCAGCGGCCGGTCGCCGATCACCAGCCCGGCGGCGTGGGTGCTGGCGTGGCGGTACAGCCCCTCCAGCTGCAGCGCCACCTCCAGCAGGCGGCGCACGCTCTCGTCGCCGTCGCGCATCTCCTGCAGGCGCTTCTCACCGTCGATGGCCTGGGACAGGGTGACGGGCTTGGCCGGGTTGTTGGGGATCAGCTCGGCGACGCGGTTCACCTGGCCGAACGGCAGGCCCAGCACGCGGCCCACGTCGCGCACCGCCGCCCGCGCCTGCAGCTTCCCGAACGTGATGATCTGCGCCACCCGGTCCGCGCCGTACTCGCGGCGCACGTAGTCGATCACCTCGTCCCGGCGGTCCTGGCAGAAGTCGATGTCGAAGTCCGGCATTGACACACGTTCGGGATTCAAGAAACGTTCAAACAACAATCCCCAGCGCAACGGGTCGAGGTCGGTGATCGTCAGCGCCCAGGCCGCGACCGACCCGGCGCCCGAGCCGCGGCCCGGCCCCACCGGGATGCCCTGCCCCTTCGCCCACTGGATGAAGTCGGCGACGATCAGGAAGTAGCCGGGGAAGCCCATGCCGGCGATGACGCCCAGCTCGTACTCCAGCCGCTCGGCATACACCGCCCGGGTGGCCGGATCGGCTTCAAGCGCGTCCATGCGGCGCACCAAGCCTTCCTGAGCCATGGCGCGCACAGTCTCGTCCTCGGTCTGGCCCGGCCGCACCTTCGGGCACATCGGCAGCAGCGGCTTGCGCGTTTCCGCCATGACGGCGCAGCTCCGCGCCACCGCCAGCGTGTTGTCGCAGGCGTCCGGCAGGTCGCGGAACAGGCGGCGCATGTCGCGCGCCGGCTTGAACCAATGCTCCGGCGTGACCCGGCGGCGCGCCGCCTCGCTGACCTGCCGACCCTCGGCGATGCACAGCAGGGCGTCATGCGCCTCGTGCATCTTGGCGGTGGCGAAGAAGCACTCGTTGGTGGCGACCAAGGGCAGCCGCTGCTCGTCCGCAAGCTGCAGCAGCCCCGGCTCGATGGCCCGCTCGACCGCGAGGCCGTGCCGGTGCAGCTCCACCATGCAGCGCCCGGGGAACGCCTCGGCCAACTGCGCCAGCAGCTTGCCGGCGTCCGGCTTGCGCCCTTCGGCCAACATGCGTCCAATCGGGCCGCGGGTGCCGCCGGTCAGCAGCACCAAGCCTTCGGCGTGGTCCAGCAAGACCTGGAGCGGCAGTTGCGGGTCGGCCGGGTCGCCCTGCATGAAGCCACGCGACGACAGCCGCTGCAGGTTCGCCAGCCCCGCCGCGTCCTGGGCCAGCACCACCAGCGGATCGGGCGTGAGCCGCGGGTTCTCCGCGCGGGTGATCGACACCTGGCAGCCGATGATCGGCTGCACGCCGCGGGCGGCGCAGGCCTGGCTGAACTCCAGCGCGCCGAACAGGTTGCCGGTGTCGGTGATCGCCACCGCC
>CAXSHI010000227.1:0-6753 GCA_964236755.1 uncultured Acetobacteraceae bacterium | reverse complement strand
AAGGGCCTGCTCCGGCCGTGCGGCGCCGCGAACGGGAAACCCGCGACCGTCGCCGAGGCCGGCGCGGGTGACAGGGCAGTGGTCGAGGAGCCGGGTGCATCGCATGGCGCACTCCGGGGCCTTGCGACATGCAGGGGCACGATCTTACCTTCTTGGTCATGCAAACGCACCACGACAGGGCGCACCACGACAGGGCGCACCACGACAGGGCGCACCACGACTGGCCTGGGCGGCCGGCGTGATCGTCAGCGTGACCCGCTTGCGCCTGCGCTCGTGGCGGCACGCCGCGGGCTTTGCCCGCCACACCGCGGCGTCGCTGGGCCAGGCGGTCACGGCGGCGGGCTTCGTCGATGGGCGGCTGCTCGCCGGGCGGCGGCTTACCTTCTGGACCGTCACCCGCTGGTTGTCCGACGACGCGATGCGCCGCTGGCGGTCTGCCGGCGTGCACGGGCGTGCGATGCCGTTCCTGGCCGACTGGTGCGACGAGGCCTCGGTCGCGCGCTGGGAGCAGCCTGACCGCGCGCCGTTCCCGAGTTGGCACGACTGCGCCCGGCGAGTGACGGGCGAGGGTCGCGCATCCCCCGTGCGCCGGCCCTCCGACGCACAGGGGGCGGGCGTTGCGCCGGAGCCTCCGCCCGGGTGGGGGCGCCGGCTGGTCCTGCCGGTCAGGCGGGTGCGGCGAGGCTGAGCCGCAAGGGCGGCCTCTGCGATCGGTTGACAGGCCGGGAGGGCGGCGCGATGACGCACGGGCGGGCATGGCGGAGCCGCCCGCTGTCGGCGTGGGCAAAGGCGAGAGGGTGGCCATGGCAGTTCCCGTGATGCGTCGGCGCCTGCTCGGGATGGCGACGGTGGGCCTGGCCGCCGCGGCGTCCGGCCCGCTCGGCTGGCCCGGCCCGGCGGCTGCGGAGGACGCGCCGCTCCTGCCGCGCCGGATGTTCTTCCGCGACCCCGACCGCACGGCGCCGCGCCTCAGCCCGGATGGCCGCAGCCTCGCCTGGCTGGAGCCGCATGACGGCGCGCTCAACCTGGTCATGGCGCCGGTCGAGGACATGGCGCACCTGCGGCGGCTCACCTTCGTCGCCGGGCGCTCGATCTCCACGTTCTTCGTTTGGGCATTCACCAACAAGCATCTGGTCTTCTTCCGCGACAAGGCCGGCGACGAGAACACCCGCCCGTTCAGCGTCGCCATCGACACGGGCGAGGTGCTGCCGCTGCTGCCGCCGGGCCGCTCCTTCCTGCAGCAGCGCGCACGTCGCACGCCGAACGAGATGCTGTTTGCCCATAACGGCCGCGACCGGGCGCTGTCCGACCTGATCCGCGTCGATGTCACGACGGGCGAGGGCCGGCCGCTGTTCCAGAACCCGGGCTTCGCCCGGCTGCACACGGCGGCGGACTTTTCCGTGCGCTTCGGCAGCCGGTTCCGCCGCGACGGCGCGGCCGAGGTCATGCAGTGGGAGCCGGACGGGCGCTGGAGCCGCTTCCTTGACATCCCCGGCGAGGATGCGCTGACCACCGGCCTGGTCTCGGTCAGCGACGACGGCCGCTCCGCGTTCGTGATCGACAGCCGCGGGCGCGACAAGGCCGTGCTGACGGAGATCGACATCGCCACCCGGGAAACGCGCGTGCTGGCCGAGGATCCGGACGCCGACATCGCCGCGACCGTCCTGGACCTCGCGGGCGGACGGCCGCTTGCAGCCGTCGCCGTCGCCGCGCGCCAACGCTGGCACCTGATCGAGCCGGCGTGGGCCTTCGACCTCGACCACATCAAGGCGGCGCAGGGCGAAGGCGAGGTCGCGATCAGCAGCATGAGCGCCGAGCGGGGCCGGGTGGTGCTGAGCTGCACGCGGAGCAACGCCTCGGCCGAGTACCGGCTGTACGACCGGCGCAAGCAGGCGACGACGCCGCTGTTCAAGGCGCGGCCCGACCTGGACGGGGCGGCGCTGCGTCCGATGCAGCCCGTCGTGATCCCGGCCAGTGACGGCGTGGCGTTGCCGGGCTACCTGACGCTGCCGGAGGGCGGCCGTGGCGGCCCGGCCGTGCTGGCGATCCACGGCGGCCCATACGCGCGGGACGAGTGGGGCTATTCTGCGACCCATCAATGGCTCGCCAGCCGCGGCTACGCTGTGCTCTCGGTCAACTACCGCGGCTCGACCGGCTTCGGGAAGCAGTTCGTGGCGCTCGCCGACCAGGGCTGGGGCGGGCGGATGCAGGACGACCTGACCGACGCGGCGGGGTGGCTCGCGGCACAGGGGATCGCCGACCCGAAGCGGCTCGGGTTCTTCGGCGGCAGCTACGGCGGCTACGCGGCGCTGACCGCGGCGACGCGGACGCCCGACACCTTCGCCTGCATCGTGGACCTGTTCGGCATTGCCAACCTCGTGACGTTCATGCGTACCGTCCCGGCCTATTGGGGGCCGTCGCTCCCGGTCCTGAAGCGCCGCCTGGCCGATCCCGACACGGAAGCCGGGCGGCAATGGCTCGCCGAGCGCTCGCCGCTCACCCATGTTGACCGCATCGCCCGCCCGCTGCTGATCGGCCAGGGCCTGCGCGACGTGCGGGTGACGCCGCAGGAAAGCGAGCAGATCGTGCAGGCGATGCAGCAGCGCAGGCTTCCCGTGACCTACGTGACCTTTGCCGACGAGGGCCACGGCTTCGTGCGGCAGGAGAACCGCCTGGCCTTCAACGCGGTCGCCGAGGCGTTCCTGGCGCAGCACCTGGGCGGCCGGGCGGAGCCGGTGGGGGAAGCCTACGCCGGGTCCACCATCGAGTTCCAGGCCGGGCGGGAGCTGGTTCAGGGCGCAGGCTGACGCGCTGGACGGGCTGACGCTGTTTGGCGTGGTCGCCGTCAGCCTGATGCTGCTGCGCTACGCCTGCGAGGGCCGGGGGCGCGGCTGGGTGCTGGGATTCGCCGGGTCGTGCGCGCTGGGGTCGGCCTATGGGTTCCTGCAAGGGGCGTGGCCGTTCGGCGTCGTGGAGGCGGTCTGGGCACTGGTCGCGTGGCGCCGCTGGCTCAGTGCAGGCCGCCCGCCTGCTCGATGAAGGCCGCGACCTCCGCCACGCCTTGCCCGGCCCGGATGTTGGCGAACACGAACGGCCGGTCGCCCCGCATCCGCCGGCTGTCGCGGTCCATCACCTCCAAGCTTGCGCCCACGTGCGGGGCGAGGTCGATCTTGTTGATCACCAGGAGGTCGCTGCGGGTGATGCCGGGGCCGCCCTTGCGCGGGATCTTGTCGCCGGCGGACACGTCGATGACGTAGATCGTGAGGTCGGCCAGCTCGGGGCTGAAGGTCGCCGCCAGGTTGTCGCCGCCGCTCTCGATCAGGATCAGGTCGAGGGCCGGGAAGCGGCGGCGCATGGTGGCGATGCCGGCCAGGTTGATGCTGGCGTCCTCGCGGATCGCGGTGTGCGGGCAGCCGCCGGTCTCGATGCCGAGGATGCGCTCCGGCGCCAAGGACCCGGCGCGGGTCAGGAACTCCGCATCCTCCTTGGTATAGATGTCGTTGGTGATCGCCGCGATGTCGAAGCGGGGCGAGAACCGCTTGCACAGCGCGTCCATCAGCGCGGTCTTGCCGGTGCCGACGGGACCGCCGACGCCGACGCGGAGGGGGCCGTGGGGCGATATCATGTGCGGAACAGCCTCGTGTACTGGGTTTCGTGGCGCATGGCGGCGATGTCGGAACGGAAGCACGCGCCGCCCAGGTCGTCCAGAGTGGCGCCGCGGGTCGCCTCCGCCACGTCCTGGATGGCAGGGTCCAGCGCCGACAGCACGCGCAGCCCGGCAGTCTGGCCCAGCGGCACCAGCCGCACCGCCGCGCCCACCAGGTTGGCGGCGAAGCCGTGCAGGAACGCCAGCGCCGCCGCCTCGACGGCCACGCCATGCGCCGCAGCCAGGGCGCCGACCGCGACGGGGTAGGCGATCGGCTGGCCGCTGGCCCGCAGCGCCAGGAGCAGCGGGGCGCCCCAGACCTCGGCGGCGATGGCGAAGGCGTCGCCCTGGCCCAACGTCTCGGCCCGGCGCTCGCGGCCGGGCTGCGCTGCTGCGGCGAGTTCGGCGACGGCGGCGAGGCCAGCCGAGTCGCGGGCGGCGTGGGCATGGCGGAGCAGGATGGCGTCGGCGCGGCCCGAGCCGTGGCGCAGCACGTCGCCGAGCCAGGCGAGCAGGTCGTCCTCCGTGCGGACATCCCCGGCCTCGACCGCCCATTCCAGTCCGTGGGAGTAGGCGTAGGCGCCGGTCGGGAAGGCGGGCGACAGCCAGGTGAGCAGCTTCGTGAGGTCAGTGGTCATGCGGGTGGGCGTGGCCGTCCTCGTCGTCATGGGCATGCGCGTGGCCGCCCGCGTAGGCGCCGCCCTCCGGATCGAACGGCGCCGCGATCTCTGCGACATGGCCGCCGAGCGCGCGCACCATGTCGGCGATCACGTGGTCGCGCCGGATGCGGAGATGGCTGCCCACCAGTTGCACGGGCAGGTGCCGGTTGCCGAGGTGCCAGGCGATGCGGACCAGCGCGGCGGCGTCGTGGGCGTGGATGTCGAGCAAGGATTCGGGCTGGGCCTGCACCAGGACGATGCCGCCGTCGTCCAGCAGGAGGCCGTCGCCATGGCGGAGGCGGACCGCTTGCGGGAGGTCCAGCAGGAGGTCGTGCCCGGCCCTGGTGCGCAGCATGATGCGGCGGCGGTGGCGGCGGTCGAAGTCGATCCAGACTTGATCGCACCCGCGCGCGGGGTCCCAGGTTCCACTCGGAAGGAGCTGCGCCGACCGCATCATTTCTTTGCCGCCGCCAAAAGCTTCGGCTGGCCAGGATCGCCCTGGCCCTCTGGATCGCGCTCGGGTTCTTTGTTTGGCAAGGCCTCAAAGACGCGCTTCGCGATCTCACCGACGGCCCTGGTGCTGAGGGCATCGACCGTGCCGCCCACCAAGCCGCCGACAACCGGCACAAACTTCGTCAGGTTGATGACGCCCTGGGTTCCGCCCTTCGTCAGCAGTCGAGACCCTACGGCTTGGTTGATCTTGGCGATGACAGCACCGGCGATCTGGCCGACTGCCTTTTGTCCCACCCTGACACCGGCCTCCTTGAGGATGTCGAGCGCAGCGTTTCCAGTGAGACATGCAAGCGCGAACGTGCGCACTTCCGGACCATGAAGATCGTAGCCCCTCGCTGACGCGATCTCTGCGATCAGCCGCAACTGCAACGCAGCGACGCTCAGCAAATTTGCCGGCAAGGTGATGGGAAGCGTCAAGGCGCCTCCCACATTTGTGACGAAGCCAGCCGTCCCAGCCAGGGTGCAGTAATATGCGATCCGGCGGTCAATCTCGGCGTTTGATCGCAGCGCCCTTGCTGTGGCGGCGGTGTCCTGAGACCCAGAGACTTGATCGTACAGCCAATTCAAGGCCTCGATCAGTGCGGCTTGCGCCTTGGTCCTGATGCCGCCGTCCGATGGCGTCTCAGCTTGAGATCTCAATGCGGTCTCGCTTCAGAAAACGGAGGATGTTTCAATGGCTGATGCCCGATGCAGTTGCGGCGCTCTCACACTGACGCTTCCAGGTCCATCAAGATTGGTTGTCGCCTGTCATTGTCTTGACTGCCAGCGGAGAACCGGTGCGCCATTTGGTGTAGGCGCCTTCTATCCGGTTGACGCGGTCACCATTTCTGGAACTCCGAAAGAGTTCACCCGCGAGGCAGCAAGCGGCGGGAAGCTCCACACCTACTTTTGTCCATACTGCGGGTCAACGATCTATTGGAAGGCCGACAACCTACCGTCGCTGATCGGCGTTGCAGTCGGTGCGTTAGCAGATCCAAGGTACCCGGCCCCTGTCAGATCGGTTTTTGAGCAGTCGAAACATGACTGGGTGCAAATTGATGGTGCCGTCGAACACTTTCAGCAAAGCAGCGGGGCAAAAGATTTGAACTGAGACATCATCCGCCGTTTGCCCCTGATAACATCGGTTTTCATCGCTGTTCCCATTGACAAGATGACATCATACCGTGATGCGCGACGCCGAACAAGGCACGTTCAAGGCGTCGCTTCTGCCATGTGCGATGCTGATCCCGATCAAAACAGGAAGTACCGCTGCGCCATCGGCAGCACGACCGCCGGCTCGCACGTCAGCAGCACGCCGTCCGCCCGCACCTCGTAGGTCTCCGGATCAACCTCGATCACCGGCGTCGCGTCGTTGTGAATCATGCTGCGCTTGCCGATCTGCCCCCGGGTGTCGCGCACGGCCGAGAGGCGCCGGGTCAGGCCAAGGCGCTGGCCGATGCCGTCGTCGAGCGCCGCCTGCGACACGAAGGTGACGCAGCTTGCGGCCAGCGCCCCGCCGAACTGCCCGAACATCGGGCGGTAGTGCACCGGCTGCGGCGTCGGGATGCTGGCGTTCGGGTCGCCCATCGGCGCGCAAGCGATGGTGCCGGCCTTGAGCACCAAATCAGGCTTCACCCCGAAGAACATCGGCGACCACAGCACAAGGTCGGCGAGCTTGCCCGGCTCGACCGAGCCGACCTCGTGCGACAGGCCCTGCGCGATGGCCGGGTTGACCGTGTACTTGGCGATGTAGCGCTTGATCCGCGCGTTGTCCGCCCGCCCGTCGCCCCGCTTCAAGTCATCGGGCAGGGACCCGCGCTGTTGCTTCATCTTGTGCGCGGTCTGCCAGGTGCGGATCGCCACCTCGCCGACGCGCCCCATCGCCTGGCTGTCGGACGAGATCATGCTGAGCGCGCCCAGGTCGTGCAGGATGTCCTCGGCGGCGATGGTCTCGCG
>CAXSHI010000226.1:0-6793 GCA_964236755.1 uncultured Acetobacteraceae bacterium | reverse complement strand
GACGCCGGTGCGGGTGTAGAAGGCGGGGATGCCGGCGCCGCCCGCACGGATGCGCTCGGCCAAGGTGCCCTGCGGGTTGAACTCGATCTCCAGCTCACCGGCCAGATATTGCCTCGCGAAGGTCTGGTTCTCGCCGACGTAGGAAGAGATCATCTTGCGGATCTGCCGGGTCTGCAGCAGCAGGCCCAGCCCGGCGTCATCGACGCCCGCGTTGTTCGAGATGCAGGTGAGGTCCCGCACGCCGCTGTCCCGGATCGCCTCGATCAGCACCTGCGGAATGCCGCACAGGCCGAAGCCGCCGGCCATGATCACCATGCCGTCCCGCAGCACCCCGGCGAGCGCCGCCGCCGCATCCGGATAGACCTTGCTCGCCGCCATCCCTCAACCCCGTTTTTCGTTGGACCCGTCCAGCCGACCCTATCGCAGGGAACCCCGCCCGGCAAACGCGGCCGTCAGCCGGCAAGGACGCCGTGCTGGCGCAGGAAACCCAGCAGCGGCAGCAGCGGCAGGCCGAGGATGGCGGCATGCTCGCCCTGCACGTCGTCGAACAGGTGCACGCCCAAGCCCTCCAGCCGGTAGGCGCCGACGCAGGACAGGATCGCGTCGCCCTCGGCGGCGAGGTAGTCCTCCAGGAACGCATCGCTGAACGCGCGCATGCGGAGGCGGGGTTCGGCGACGTGGCGCCACACCTCCCGGCCGCCGCGCCGGCAGGTCACGGCCGTCACCAGGCGGTGCAGCTGGCCGCGCAGCGTCCGGAGCTGCCGGCGCGCCCCGTCGAGGTCCTCCGGCTTGTCGAACCAGGCATCATCGCAGACCAGGATCTGATCCGCGCCGATCACCAGTGCGTGGGGATCGCGGATGCGCTGCGCCTTGAGCACCGCCAGCGTCAGCGCGGTCTCGGCGGCGTCGGCGCCCTCCGCCCGGCAGGCCTGCTTCACCGCCGCCTCGTCCACCCGGGCCGGGCGCGCCTCGAACCGCAGCCCGGCCGCGGCCAGCAGCGCGGCGCGCGGCGCGGACTGGCTGGCCAGGATCAAGAGGGGGTCCGGCGCCTGCATCGTCACGGCGCGGGCGCTATCGAAGGCGGCGGAACCGCCGCCGCCTCCCGCCGCCGCCGCTCGTGCCAGGCGTCCATGAGCTGAAGCACCGTCGCGGCCGTTTCCTCGATGGAGCGCCGGGTCACGTCGATCACCGGCCAGCCGCGGCGGGTGCACAGGCGCCGCGCCCACAGCAGCTCGCTGCGCACTGCCTCGACATCCACGTAGTCGCCGGCGTCCTGCCGCACCCGGCCGGTGTCGTTGCCGGCGGCGATCAGCTTCAGGCGGTGGCGCCGGATCTCGATCAGCGCCGGCGGGTCGAGCGTCAGGCCGATCACCGGGCAGATCGGCGTCGCCAGCCCCGGCGGGTCCGGCGTGCCCGGCACCAGCGGCACGTTGGCCGCCTTGATCCCGCGGTTGGCCAGGTAGAACGAGGTCGGCGTCTTGCTGCTGCGGGACACGCCGACCATCACCACGTCGGCCTCGGCGATGCCCGCCTGCGCCTGGCCGTCGTCATGCGCCAGGACGTAGTGCATGGCGTCGATGCGGCGGAAGTAGTCGGCGTCCAGCACGTATTGCCGCCCCGGCCGGGACTGCGCCTGGGTGCCGATATGCTCCTGCAGCATGCCCAGCACCGGCTCCAGAACGTTCAGCACCGACACGCCGAGCCGCAGGCACGTCGTTTCCAGGTCGTTGCGCAGCGCCTTGTCGATGACGGTGGACAGCACGGGGCCGGGTTCGGCCTCGATCCCTTCCAGCACGCGGTGCAGCTGGAAGCGGGTGCGGATCAGGCTCCAGCGGTGATAGACGATGGAGGCCTGCTCGAACTGCGAGACGGTGGCGCGGGCGATGCTGTTCAGCGTTTCCCCGGTCGCGTCGGACACCAGGTGCAAATTCATGGGCGGCGGTTCCGTTTTCAGGGTCAGTTTTCGGGGGCGGTGGAATTGTGGGGATTACGGGGATAACTCGGGTTTCGGGCGGCGGTCTCATCAGTCGTCGGGATAAGCGGGGATAACAAGTGAAACGTCGGGTACTGGGGATGGTATGCGGGTGCGCCCTGTACGAAAGTGGGGTAACTCAAAGCCTGGATTTGAAAACAATGGCTTGCTGGAGTTGAGGGTTGTGGACAGGTCGGTGGATAAGTTTTGAATTGCGGGGTACCCCAGGACTCACAGGCTATACTACTACCCCATAGAGTCTTAGAATTACTTCTTTGAAGAGTAAGAATGCACGATGACCAAACCGCTGCTGCGTGTCCTGAACGGTGAGGCGGTCTGGCCGCCGCCGATGTGGCTGATGCGTCAGGCCGGGCGCTACCTGCCCGAGTACCGGGAGCTTCGCGGGCAGGCCGGCGACTTCATCAGCCTGTGCACCACCCCGGCGCTCGCCGCCGAGGTGACGCTGCAGCCTATCCGCCGCTATGGCTTCGACGCCGCCATCCTGTTCAGCGACATCCTGATGCTGCCCTGGGCGCTCGGCTACGGCCTGGCGTTCAAGGAAGGCGAAGGCCCCGTGCTGCCCCGCCTCACCACGGGCCAGGAAGTGTCGGCGCTCGATCCCGGCCGGGTCATGGGGGCGGTGGCGCCCATCCTGGAGACTGTGCAGCGCACCAAGGCCGGGCTGGGCGACGCCACCGCGCTGATCGGCTTCGCCGGCAGTCCGTTCACCGTGGCCTGCTACATGATCGAGGGCGGCGGCTCCAAGGACTTCGCCCGCATCCGCGGCATGGCGCATGGCGAGCCGGCGCTGTTCGCCTCGCTCATCGACGTGCTGGTGGACTCCACGGTCGAATACCTGTCGGGGCAGATCGTCGCCGGCGCCGACGCAGTGATGCTGTTCGACAGCTGGGCCGGCGTGCTGTCGCCCCGGCTGTTCGCGCTGCACGTGATCGAGCCGACGCGGCGCATCGTGGAGGCCGTTCGCGCCCGGCACCCGGGCACGCCGATCATCGGCTTCCCGCGGCTCGCCGGCGTGCTGGTGGGCGCCTACGCCGCGCAGACCGGGGTTGACGCCGTGGCGCTCGACACCGGGGCCGAGCTGTCGGTCGCGACCGGGCTGGTGCCGGCCGGGGTCGCGACGCAGGGCAACCTCGACCCGCTCTCGGTCGTGGCGGGCGGCGAGGCCATGGCGGCCGAGGTGCGCGGCGTGCTCGACGGCGCGCGGGGCCGTCCGCATATCTTCAACCTGGGCCACGGCATCGTGCCGCAGACGCCGCCGGCGCACGTGGCCGACCTGGTGAAGCAAGTGCGAGCCGCTTGAGCCGGGGCCGCTTGACTGCAACTGCTTACTGTCCAAGTTGGCAATCATGCCCCAACGCAAGATCGCCGTCGTGCTGTTCAATCTCGGCGGCCCTGACAAGCCGGCCTCGGTCCGGCCGTTCCTGGTCAACCTGTTCAAGGACCCGGCCATCCTGCGGGTGCCGTTCTTCGTGCGCCCTTGGCTCGCCCGCATCATCGCGCTGGCCCGCGTCAAGGCCGCCAGCGCCAACTACGCCATCCTAGGCGGCAAGTCGCCCCTGCTGGAGCTAACGGAGCAGCAGGCCCGCGCGCTGGAGGGCGCGCTGTCCGACATGAACGTGCGCTGCTTCGTGGCCATGCGCTACTGGCACCCGTTCAGCCTGGCCGCCGCCCGCGAGGTCAAGGCGTGGGACCCGGACGAGGTCGTGCTGGTGCCGCTCTACCCGCAGTACTCCACCACGACGACCGGCAGCAGCCTGTCGGCCTGGCGGGACGCGGCGGCGCAGGCCGGGCTGGTGACGCCGGTGAGCACCCTGTGCTGCTACCACTCCGACCCCGGCTACGCCCGCGCCACTGCCGCCATGGTACGCCGCGCCTACGCGGACGCCCGGGCGGCGCTCGATCCCGCGGTGCCGCTGCGCATCTTGTTCTCCGCCCACGGCCTGCCGGAGAGCATCATCAAGGCCGGCGACCCCTACCAGTTCCAGGTCGAGCGCACGGTGGCCGCGGTGGTCCGCGAGCTCGACATGCCTGACCTCGACCACACCGTCTGCTTCCAGTCCCGCGCCACGCCGCAGAAATGGATCGACCCCAGCACCGAGGTCGAGATCGAGCGGGCGGCGCACGACAAGACCGCCGTGCTGGTCGTACCCATCGCCTTTGTGTCCGAGCATTCGGAAACCCTGGTCGAGCTAGACGTCGAGTACCGGGAACTGGCGGAGAAGGAGGGCGTGCCGGGCTACTTTCGCTGCCCGGCGCAGAACAGCGACCCCGGCTTCATCGAGGCGTTGGCCGAACTGGTGCGGATGACGATGGGCCGCGGCCCCGGCCTGTGCAGCTTCGTCGGCGGGCGCACCTGCCCCAAGCCGTTCGGCGATTGCCCCCACGCCCGCGCCGGCGCGCCCAAGCCCATGCCGGCCCTGGCGTCCGTCTCGTGACGCCCAGCCCGCTTCGCCCCGCTCCGCTGCGTTTGGTCATCTTCGACTGCGACGGGGTGCTGGTTGACAGCGAAGGCCCGTCCGCGCGGGTCACGGCGCATGAGATGAGCCTGCTGGGCTGGCCCATGACGCCGGAGGAGGCGATGGCGCGCTTCACCGGGCTGCGCCTGTCCGACCTGCCGCCGCTGGTGGTCGCGCAGACCGGGCGGGCGGCGCCGGAGGGCTGGGTGGAGCATGTGCGCGGACGGCTGATCGCGATGCTGGCGGAAGAGACGGAGGCAATGCCGGGCGCGGCCGACGTCTTGCGGGCAACAGCCGCGCTCGGCCTGCCCTACCGGGTGGCTTCCAACTCCTCGCATGGGGAGATGGCGGCGAAGTTCGCCCGCACCGGCCTCGCGCCGCTCGTCGCGGGCCGGGTGCACAGTGCGCGCGACGTGGCAGCCGGCAAGCCCGCGCCCGACGTGTTCCTGGCCGCCGCCGCGGCGGAGGGCATCATGCCGCAAGCCTGCATGGTGGTCGAGGACAGCCTGCCCGGCATCCGCGGGGCGCTCGCGGCCGGGATGGCGTGCATCGGGCTTGACCCGCACGGACTCGGCGAGGCGCTGCGGGCGGCGGGTGCTCGCCCGGTCCGGGCGCTGTCCGAGCTGCCGCCGCTGTTCCAGGCCGCGATGCGCGCCGCCGCATGACGACTGCCGCGCTGGCGTACGTGTATCCCTGGACCAAGGCGCTGCATGTCATCTCGCTGATCGCCTGGATGGCCGGGCTGTTCTACCTGCCGCGGCTGTTCGTCTATCATTGCGGGGTGGCGCGCGGGTCGATGGAGAGCGAACGCTTCAAGGTGATGGAGCGCCGCCTGCTGAAGCAGATCATGCTGCCGGCGATGCTGAGCACCTGGACGTTCGGGCTGCTGCTCGTGCTGACGCCCGGCATCGTCGCGTGGTCGCCGTTCAACTGGTGGCATGTGAAGTTCGCCGCCGTGTTCCTGATGACCGGGTTCCAGGGGGCGGCCGGCAAGTGGCGCCGGGACTTCCTGGAAGACCGCAACCAGAAGCCGCACCGCTATTTCCGCTATGCCAACGAGGTGCCGACGCTGCTGATGATCGTTGCCGTCATCATGGTCATCGTGAAGCCATTCTGACGCGCCACGCGAAAATGGCTTGACGCCGCGAGTTGCTGATGCCAACTGACTGCCAACGGCAAAGGCTGGCCCTTTGACGCCATACTCAGGAACCGGCGGCCTTTCAGGCCCTGTTCTTTTCCCCCAAAGGGATAACGCTAGCCGCCGCATCCGCGGGTATCGGCTGGCATCACGCTTTATCCCCGCACATCCAGATACACTGAGGCAGCCTCATGCACCTCGCCGAACTCAAGGCCAAATCCCCGGCCGATCTTCTGAGCTTCGCCGAATCCCTCCAGGTCGAGAACGCATCGTCATTGCGAAAGCAGGACATGATGGTGGCGATTCTCAAGAACTTCGCCGATAACGACCAGGCGATCTACGGCGAGGGCACGCTGGAGATCCTGCCGGACGGCTTCGGCTACCTGCGCAGCGCACAGGCCAACTTCCTGCCGGGTCCGGACGACATCTACATCAGCCCGAACCAAGTCCGCCGCTTCGCGCTGCGCACCGGCGACACGGTGGAGGGCCAGATCCGCGCCCCCCGGGATGGGGAACGCTACTTCGCGCTGCTCAAGGTCAACACCATCAACTTCGAGCCGCCCGACGCGGTGCGCCACCGCATCAACTTTGACAACCTCACGCCGCTGTATCCCGACCGCAAGCTGAAGATGGAGGTCGAGAACTTCCAGTCGGTCGCCAAGGGGCCGGGCAAGGACATGACGCCGCGGGTCATCGACCTGATCGCGCCCATCGGCATGGGGCAGCGCGCGCTGATCGTGGCGCCGCCGCGCACCGGCAAGACGGTGATGCTGCAGAACATCGCCACCGCCATCTCCGCCAACCATCCCGAGATCTTCCTCATCGTGCTGCTGATCGACGAGCGGCCGGAGGAAGTGACCGACATGTCCCGCACCGTGAAGGGCGAGGTCGTCGCCAGCACCTTCGACGAGCCGGCGACCCGGCACGTCGCGGTGACGGAAATGGTTTTGGAGAAGGCCAAGCGCCTGGTCGAGCACAAGCGCGACGTGGTGATCCTGCTCGACAGCATCACCCGGCTGGCGCGCGCCTACAACACGGTGGTGCCGTCGTCCGGCAAGGTGCTGACCGGCGGCGTGGACGCGAACGCCTTGCAGCGGCCCAAGCGGTTCTTCGGCGCCGCCCGCAACATCGAGGAGGGCGGCAGCCTGACCATCATCGCCACCGCCCTGATCGACACCGGCAGCCGAATGGACGAGGTGATCTTCG
>CAXSHI010000225.1:0-6825 GCA_964236755.1 uncultured Acetobacteraceae bacterium | reverse complement strand
GGACGAGGGCGTGATCGGCGGCGCCGAGTACGCCGCCCGCCTGCTGCCCAGCGCCGCCGGGCAGGCTGCCCGGATCGCCGGCCTGCCGGACTCCGCGACGCTGGCGGCGAGGCTGGAACAGGCGCGCGACGGCCTGCCGTTCCGCCCCGGCGCTTTCCAGCCTTTCACCGACGCGGTCGCCGCGTCCCGCAGCATGACTCCGCTGCGGCCGGCGGACCTGGCCGGCAGCCCCATCGCCGCCCGGCTGGACCCGCTGCTGTTTCCCAAGGACGGGGCCTGGCAAGGCCCGGTCATCCTGCAAGGCGTGCGCGACCCCGCGCGCGTGGCCGCGGCGCTCCAGGGCCAGGGCGGCGCCGTCTATGTCGATATGCGGGCGGAGCTGGGCGGCATCCTGTCCGGCTACACCGCCCGCGCCTGGCGCTGGCTGGGCTGGAGCGGGCTGGCGGTGCTGGCCGTGCTCGCGGCGGGCTTGCGCGATCCCATCCGGGTGCTGCGGGTGCTGGGCGCGGTCGGGGCGGCGCTGCTGGTGACGGTGGCCGGGCTGACGGCCGCGGGGGTGCGGCTGTCGCTCATCCACTTGGTGGCGCTGCAGCTGGTGGCCGGCGTCGGCCTGGACTACGCGCTGTTCTTCGCCCGCCGGCAGCTCGATGCGGATGAGCGCGCCCGGACGCTTCGCACCTTGATCACCTGCAACGGCATGACCCTGCTGACGTTCGGCCTGCTGGCGGCTTGCCAGACGCCGCTCCTGCGCGACATCGGGGTGACGGTCGCCGCCGGTGCGCTGCTGGCGATGGCGTTCTCGTTCCTGTTCGCGGGCCAGGCGCCCTCTGAGAGCTTTTCATGATGATCGAGCCTCTGGTCCTGACCGCCCGCACTGCCGTGAGCGCCGCAGGACACGGCGTGGCCGCGCATCGCGACGCCCTGCTCAGCCGGACGGGCGGCCTCACGCCCAACGACTTCGACCCGGGCCTCGGCGGCTGGATCGGCCGCGTGCCGGGGATCGAGGCGCACGCGCTGCCGCCCGCGATGGCCGGCTTCGACTGCCGCAACAACCGTCTGGCCGACATGGCGCTGCGCACCGACGGGTTCGCCGACGCCGTTGCCGAGGCGTGCGCCGAGTACGGCGCCGGCCGCATCGCCGTCGTGCTCGGCACCAGCACCAGCGGCGTCACCGCGGCCGAAGACGCCTACCGCCGCCGCGACGGCGACGGTCCCTTGCCGGCCGGGTTCAACTACGACCACACCCAGGACCTGTTCTCGCTCGGCAGCTACGTGCGCGCCGTGCTCGGGCTGCGCGGCCCGGCCTTGGTGGTGTCCACCGCCTGCGCTTCCAGCGCGCGCTGCTTCATGGATGCGCAGCAGCTCATCCGCACGGGCGTGTGCGACGCCGCCGTCGTGGGCGGCGCGGACAGCCTGTGCCGCATGACGCTGCACGGCTTCGCGGCGCTGGAGCTGCTGTCCCCCACGCCCTGCCGCCCTTGCAGCGCCGACCGCGCCGGCATCTCGATCGGCGAGGCCGCGGGCTTCGCCCTGCTGGAACGCGCCGACGCCCGGCGGCGCGACGGCGGCACGGCGCCCCGCCTGGCGCTGCTGGGAGCCGGCGCCAGCAGCGACGGCCACCACATGTCGCATCCGCACCCGGAGGGCGCGGGCGCCATCGGCGCGATGCGGCAGGCGCTGCGCCGCGCCGGATTGCCGCCAAGGGAGGTCGATTGGGTCAACCTGCACGGCACCGGCACCCGGGCGAACGACGCGGCGGAGGACTTGGCGGTGGCGAGCGTGTTCGGCGACGCGGTGCCGTGCAGCTCCACCAAAGGCTGGACCGGCCACACGCTCGGCGCGTGCGGCATCCTGGAGGCGGTGATCGCCGGGGAGTGCATGGCGGGCGGCTTCGTCGCCGGGTGCCTCGGCATCGACGCGCCCGACCCGGCCTTCCGCGCGCAGGTCGCAGTCTCCACCCTTGACCGCCTGGTGCGCAACGTGGTCAGCAACTCCTTTGGCTTCGGTGGCACCAACTGCAGCCTGGTGCTTGGCATGCTGCATTGACCGGGACGACGAGCAATTTGACGGCCGGCGTCGTCGGCGTGTCGATCTGGGGGCCGGGGCTGGAAGGGTGGGCCGCGAGCCGACCTATTCTGGCCGGCGCCAAGCCCTATGAGCCGCGCGCCTCGCCGCCGCCGGTGCCTTCGATCCTGGCCCCGACCGAACGGCGGCGCACCGGCCCGGTGGTGCGCCTGGCCCTGGCCGTCGCGCATGAGGCCGCGCTGTCGTCCGGCCTGCCGGCCGGCAGCCTGCGCAGCGTGTTCGGCAGCAGCAACGGCGACGGCGTGGTGGTCGGCGGCATCCTGGAGGCGCTGGCCGCCGCGTGGGGCAACGAGCGCGTGGTGTCACCCACCGCCTTCCACAACTCGGTGCACAACGCCGCCGCCGGCTACTGGTCCATCGCGACCGCGGGCCGGCAGCCGGCGACCTGCCTGGGTGCCCATGACTGGACCTGGGCGGCGGCGCTGCTGAAGGCGATGGCGGAGGTGGCGGCGGATGGCGAGGCGGTGCTGCTGTGCTGCTACGACCACCCGCTGCCGACGCCGCTTGCGGCGCTGCGTCCGACAGCGTCGGCCTTCGGCGCCGGGCTGGTGCTGGCGCCGTTGGGCGCGGGGTCGCCCGCAGCGACGATCCGGGTCGGCTATCAAGCGACCCCGCCGGCGCCGGGCGCATGGGCGCCGCGCAACCCGGCGCTGCACGCGCTCGCGGCGGGCAACCCCGTCGCGCAGTCCTTGCGGCTGCTGGAAACGCTGGCGCTCGGGATCTCGGGCCGGCACGCGGTCCCCTACCTCGACGGGCGGCTGGACATCGAAGTCAGCGCGGGGGCGGGGTGAGCGACGTGGGCGCCATCGACGTCGCCGCGTTGGTGCCGCATGCCGGCGCCATGGTGCTGCTTGACCGGGTGGAGGCGTGGGACGCGGACGGCATCCTGTGCCGGGCGCGGTCGCATCTGGACGCCGCGAACCCGCTGCGCCGGGGCGGGCGGCTTTCGGCGTGCTGCGGCCTCGAGTACGCGCTGCAGGCGGCGGCGCTGCATGGCGCGCTGCTCGCTGGCGGGGTGGCGCAGCGGGCCGGCCACGTCGCGACGTTGCGCGGCGTGTCGCTGGGGACCGGGCGGCTCGACGTGGCAGCGTTCGGCGAGCTGCGCGTCGCCGCCCTGCTGGAGCGGCAGGAGGCGGCCGGCATCATCTACGCCCTCGCGGTCCACGCCGCCGACGGCGCGCCGCTGCTGTCCGGACGCGCCACGATCGCGCTCCCCGCATGAGGCGCGCCCTCGTCACCGGCGGCGCCAGCCCGCTGGGCGCCGCGATCTGCCGCAGCCTCGCGGCCGACGGCCTGCACGTCGTGATCCACGCCCATGCCGGCCTGCCCCGCGCCGAGGCGCTGGCCGCCGAGATCGCCGGCAACGGCGGCTCGGCCGAGACCGTGTTCTGCGACCTCGCGGACTTCGCCGCTGCCGAGGCGGCCATGCTGGGCGTGCTGTCGCGCGGCGTGCCGCAGGTGGTGGTGCACAACGCCGGCACCCACGCGGACGTGCCGATGGCGGGCATGAGCGCCGCGCAATGGAGCGGCGTGCTCGACGTGTCGCTCGGCGGGTTCTACGGCGCGGTCCGGCCGCTGCTGCTGCCGATGGTGGCCACCCGCTGGGGCCGGATCATCGCCGTGTCGTCGGTTTCGGCGCTGCTGGGCAACCGGGGCCAGGTCAACTACGCAGCCGCCAAGGCCGGGCTGATCGGCGCCGTGAAGTCGCTGTCGCGGGAGGTCGCGAGCCGCGGGATTACGGTGAACGCCGTGGCGCCCGGCGTCATCGCCTCGCCGGCGGTCGATGCGGCGATAAGCGCCGAGCGCATTGCGGAGATTGTGCCGATGCGCCGCGCCGGCCGGCCGGCGGAGGTGGCGGACCTCGTCGCCTTCCTGGCGTCCGACCGCGCCGGCTACATCACGGGGCAGTGCGTCTCGATCAATGGCGGAATGACTTGACCCATGCTGCGGCGGCGCGACAGTTTAGCCATGAAGGGGAGCACGGGATGACGGATCAGGCCCGGGAATGCGACGTCCTGATCATCGGCGGCGGCCCAGCCGGCTCGACCGCGGCGGCGCTGCTGGCGGAGCGCGGGCGGAATGTCGTGCTGCTGGAGAAGGCCGCGCACCCGCGGTTCCACATCGGCGAGTCGCTCTTGCCGCGCAACACCGCCCTGCTCGACCGGCTCGGCCTGCGCGAGCAGGTCGCCGCCATCGGCGTGCACAAGCCCGGCGCCGAGTTCGTCTCCGACGCCACGGGACAGAGTGTTCACTTCTCTTTCGCGCTCGGCCTCGACAAGCAGTACACCTATTCCTGGCAGGTCCGCCGGGCCGAGTTCGACGAGCTGCTGTTCCGCACCGCCCGGTCCCGCGGCGCCCGCGCGGAGGAGAACACCCGCGTCACCGACCTGCAGTTCGCCCCGTCCGGCGGGCGGGCGCAGGTGACGGCGGCCGGGCCGGACGGTGAGCCGCGCCGCTACGCGCCGCGCTTCGTGCTGGACGCCTCCGGCCGCGACACCTTCCTGGCCGGCAAGCTCGGCACCAAGGAAAGCAACAAGCACAACACGACCGCCGCCCTCTACGCGCATTTCCGCGGCGTCGAGCGGCGCGGCGCGGAGCTTGAGGGCTACATCACCGTGCACCTGGCCGAGGACGGCTGGTTCTGGATGATCCCGTTGCCGGACGGCGTGATGAGCGTCGGCTTCGTCGGCGACCAATCGGCGTTCAAGGGCCGCCGCGGCACCCCGCACGACCTGTTCATGGACCGCATCAACGGCAGCCCGACCGTCGGCGCCCGGATGCGCCGGGCCGAGCTGCTGTCCGATGTCACCAGCACGGGCAACTACTCGTACCGCTCCACCGCGGCATGGGGCGAGGGCTACATGCTGATCGGCGATGCGTTCGGCTTCGTGGACCCGGTGTTCTCGAGCGGCGTGCTGCTGGCGATGACGGCGGGCGACCTGGGCGCCGACGTGGCTGACACCTGGCTCGACGACCCGACCGCCGGGCGGGCGAAGGCGCGGCGGGTCGAGCGCGACGTGAAGCATGCCATGCACCGCATCAGCTGGCTGATCTACCGCATCAACACCCCGGCGCTGCGCCACCTGTTCATGGCGCCGAAGAACGTGCTGCGGATGCGCGACGGGCTGGTGAGCCTGCTGGCCGGCAACCTGCGCGGCAGCTGGGCTTCAGTGATCCCAGTCCTGGCGTTCAAGGCCGTGTTCTACGCCATGTCGATGGCGATGCGCGTGGGCTTGCATCCCAAGCCGCCGACGTCACCCGTCCGGCTCGCTCCGGCGGAGTAGGGCCGATGCGGCCGGGCAGCGCGCCGCCTTGGGTTCCAACCTGAATACACGCGCAGGTTATGGAATGCATGCTCTGCTTATGCGTGCAATTGCAGAAATCACCGTGCTAGCGTTCGGTTAACGGCCGAAGCGGACAGACCTTCGGCTCCCCTGCGCATCCGGCAGAGGGCAAAAGGAGGACACATGTCAGACCTTTCCTTGACGGCACACGGGATCGCAGCGCCTAGCCCGGTCGTGCGACGGATCGGCCTCGCCGACGTTCGGGCGGCGCTCGCCGAGGGCTGGAGCGACTTCCTCGCCATCCCCACGCAGTTGGTGTTCCTGTGCATCCTCTACCCGATCATCGGGCTGGTGGCGGCGCGGGTTGCGGTTGGCAACAATCTGCTGCCGCTCGCCTTCCCGCTCGTCGCCGGGTTCGCGCTGGTCGGGCCGGTGCTGGCCATCGGCCTGTACGAACTCAGCCGGCGACGGGAAGCCGGCCTGCCGGTGTCCTGGCTCAACGCCTTCGACGTGCTGCGCAACCCGGCCATGCTCTCGGTCGCCATGCTCGGCGGCGTGCTGTTCCTCATCTTCGCCGTGTGGCTCGGCGTCGCGCGGGCGATCTACGCCTTGACGGTCGGCGGCGACGCGCCGAACGACATGAGCGGCTTCATCGAGACCATCCAGGCATCGCCGCATGCGTGGGAACTGCTGGTGATCGGCAATGCCGTTGGATTCCTGTTCGCGCTTCTGGTGCTGACGATCGCCGCGGTGTCGTTCCCTCTGTTGCTTGACCGCAACGTCAGTCCGCTGGTCGCCGTGCAGACCTCGATCCGGGCGGTGTTGGCCAATCCCGTGACGATGCTGGCCTGGGGCTTCGTGGTCGCGGCCGTGCTGTTGCTGGGCTGCCTACCTGTGTTCGTCGGGCTTGCGGTCGCCATGCCGGTGCTGGGCCATGCGACCTGGCATCTGTATCGCCGCGTGGTGGCGCCAAGCTGACCCAGGCCGCCGGCTGGCCGGTGGCGGCGGACGGATTTGAACCGCCGGCCAAGAGATTGTGACTCCTTTCAAAGCGTCTTGGATCAATGCATTAATCAATTTCCTGCCGTCGGATTGCGCGCATGATGAGCGCCATAACCCTGACGTTGGAAGCTGTTCCTGTCGCACGACGTCGATGCGACCATGCGGGTGATGTTGATCGAGCCAAGTACGGACCCCGACGCGCTCATGGTCGAGTTGCTCCAAGACGTGATCGCGGATCAACGGCACCTGTTGCTGGCCGCTTGGGATTCTGCGTCGTTGGCGCTGAACGCCGCGGCGTTCCGCCGGCTGGTCGCGCAATCAGCACCCGGCGCCGTCCACTGAACACAGCAACGGCGCCTAATGACCAGCTAGGCGCCGTTTAGCAACACAGCGCCGTTTAGCAACACAGCAAAGAAAAGCCCACATGAGCATCATCATATGAAACCAAGCCGAG
>CAXSHI010000224.1:0-6924 GCA_964236755.1 uncultured Acetobacteraceae bacterium | reverse complement strand
GACGTGATCAAGGCGAGCCGGAAGAAGCGCATCGCCGCCGGGTCAGGCACCAGCGTGCAGGAGATCAACCGCCTGCTGAAGCAGTTCGACGACATGTCCACGATGATGAAGCGCATGAACAAGCTGGGGCAGAAGGGGCTGATGCGGCAAGGCATGGGCGCGCTGATGCCCAAGCAGCAGCAGCGCCGCCCTTACTGACGAACAACGAAGGAATAGCTGATGGGCCTCAAGATTCGCCTTGCACGGGCCGGCGCGAAGAAGCGTCCGTACTACCACATCGTCATCGCCGACAGCCGCAGCCCCCGTGACGGGCGCTTCCTGGAAAAGGTGGGCAGCTACAACCCGATGCTGCCGGCGACGCACGAGGACCGCGTGCGCCTGCAGGGCGAGCGCATCCAGCATTGGGTCGGCCAGGGCGCGCTGCCGACCGAGCGGGTGGCGAAGTTCCTCGGCCATGCCGGCCTGGCGCCCATGCCGACCCCCCGCGAGCAGCCCATCCAGTCCGCGCCGAAGAAGAAGGCGCAGGAGCGCGCGGCGAAGGCCGCCAGCTGAGTTGGCGGGCCGCCGCATCCTGATGGGCGTCGTCGGCCGGCCGCACGGGGTGCGGGGGCTGGTGCACGTCCATAGCTACACCGCGAACCCGGCCGACCTGGCGGGCTACGGGCCGTTGCTGGACGACGGCGGCCGGGCCTGGACGCTGGCGTGGCGCGGGGCGGGCGTGGCGGCACTGATGGACGCCGATGGCCGCGCCCTGGCGGACCGTGGCGCGGCGGAGCGCCTGACCAACACGCGGCTCTACGTCGAGCGCGACCGCCTGCCGCCCGCGGACCCAGACGAGTTCTATTTGGCTGATCTAGTCGGCATGGCGGCGCTGGACCGCTCGGGCCGGTCGATGGGGCGCGTGGCGGTCGTGCATGATTACGGCGCGGGGACGAGCCTTGAGATCGAGCGGGAGGGCATGGCTCCGTTGCTGCTGCCGTTCACCCAGGCCTGCGTGCCGGACATCGACGCGGCGGCCGGGACGCTGGTGGCCGTGCCGCCGGATGAGGTGCTGGTGCCGGACGAGGCGCGGGCGGCCGAATGAGTTGGCATGCCACCGTCCTGACGCTGTTCCCGCCGATGTTCCCCGGGCCGCTTGGGCAGTCGCTGGCCGGGCGCGCGCTTTCGGCCGGGCTGTGGCGGCTGGACGTGCGGGACATCCGCGACGCGGCGACGGACCGGCATCGCTCGGTGGACGACACCCCGTTCGGCGGCGGCGCGGGCATGGTCATGCGCCCGGACGTGCTCGATGCGGCCATCGGCCCCGATGACGGCCGGCCGCTGCTCTACCTTACCCCGCGTGGCCGGCCGCTGGTCCAGGATCATGTCCGCACGCTGGCCGGGGGGCCTGGAATCCGGCTGCTCTGCGGACGCTACGAAGGCGTGGACCAGCGCGTCCTGGAGGCTCGGGATGCGGAGGAGGTCAGCATCGGCGACTACGTGCTGTCCGGCGGCGAGCTGCCCGCCCTCGTGCTGCTGGACGCCTGCGTCCGCCTGCTGCCCGGCGTTATGGGCGCCGAGGCCAGCGCCGAGGAGGAAAGCTTCAGCGCCGGGCTGCTGGAATACCCGCACTACACCCGGCCGGCCGAATGGCAGGGCCGCAGCGTGCCGGAGGTGCTGCTCTCGGGCCACCATGCCGCCATCGCGGCCTGGCGCCGGGCGCAGGCCGAGCAGGCCACACGCACGCGCAGGCCGGACCTGTGGCGCGCCCGCATGGACAGCGCGCCCGCCGGGCCATAACTGACGATTCAGAAAGGACGACACCCATGAACATCATCCAGCAGTTCGAGGCGGAGCAGATTGCCAAGCTCACCGCCGCCCGGGCCGTGCCCGTGTTCCAGCCCGGCGACACGCTGAAGGTCATGGTGAAGGTCGTCGAGGGCGAGCGCACCCGCGTGCAGGCCTATGAGGGCGTCTGCATCGCGCGCTCGAACAAGGGCCTGAGCAGCAACTTCACCGTGCGCAAGATCAGCTACGGCGAGGGCGTCGAGCGGGTGTTTCCGCTGTATGCGCCGACGATCGCCGAGATCGTGGTGGTCCGCCGCGGCGACGTGCGCCGGGCCAAGCTGTATTACCTGCGCGGCCGCAGCGGCAAGTCCGCCCGCATCGCCGAGCGCGCCCGGGATGTCGCCGCGCCGGCCACCCCGGCGGCGGCCGAGTAACCAGACCAGGAGGCCCGCATGGCGGAAACAGCCAAGACCCTGTTCGACAAGGTTTGGGACAGCCACGTCGTCGAGCGCCTCGATGACGGCACCTGCGTGCTGTACATCGACCGGCATCTCGTGCACGAGGTCACCAGCCCGCAGGCGTTCGAGGGCCTGCGGCTGGCCGGCCGCACGGTGCGCCGGCCCGACGCGACCATCGCCGTGGTGGACCACAACATCCAGACCAGCGACCGCAGCCAGGGCATCGCCGAACCCGAAAGCCGCATCCAGGTCGAGACGCTGGAAGCCAACGTCGCCGAGTTCGGCGTGCCGTACTTCCCCGTGCGGGACGCGCGCCAGGGCATCGTGCACATCATCGGGCCGGAGCAGGGCATCAGCCTGCCGGGCATGACCATCGTCTGCGGCGACAGCCACACCAGCACCCACGGCGCCATGGGCGCCCTGGCCTTCGGCATCGGCACGTCGGAGGTCGAGCATGTGCTCGCGACCCAGACGCTGCTACAGAAGCCCGCGAAGAACATGCTGGTGGAGGTCGATGGGCAGCTGGCGCCCGGCGTCACCGCAAAGGACCTGGTGCTTGCGGTGATCGGCCGCATCGGCACCGCGGGCGGCACCGGCCACGTGATCGAGTATGCCGGGGAGGCCGTGCGCGGGCTGGACATGGCCGGCCGCATGACGGTCTGCAACATGAGCATCGAGGCCGGCGCCCGCGCCGGCATGGTCGCACCGGACGACAAAACGTTTGCCTACATCAAGGGCCGCCCTTTCGCCCCTAAGGACGAGGCGTTCGACCACGCCGTGGAATACTGGCGCACCCTGCCGTCCGATCCCGGCGCGCACTACGACCGGGTGGTCACGCTGCATGCGTCGGAGATCGCGCCTATGGTGACCTGGGGCACCAGCCCGGAGACGGTGCTGCCGATCACCGGCGCCGTGCCGGACCCGGCCGCCGTCGCGGACGATGCCGCCCGGGTGCAGATGCAGCGCATGCTCGACTACATGGCGCTCACGCCCGGCCAGAAGCTGTCGGACATCCCCGTCGATGTCGTGTTCATCGGCAGTTGCACCAATGGCCGCATCGAGGACATCCGTGCCGCCGCCCAGGTCGCGCGCGGCAAGCATGTCGCTCCGGGCGTGCGGGCGATGGTGGTGCCGGGCAGCGGCCTGGTGAAGCTGCAGGCGGAGGCGGAGGGCCTGGACCGGGTCATGCTGGACGCTGGGTTCGAGTGGCGCGAGGCCGGGTGCAGCATGTGCCTGGGCATGAACCCCGACAAGCTCAAGCCCGGCCAGCGTTGCGCCAGCACCAGCAACCGCAACTTCGAGGGGCGGCAAGGCCCCGGCGGGCGGACCCACCTGCTGTCGCCCGCCATGGCCGCCGCCGCCGCGGTCACGGGGCATCTGACCGACGTGCGGGAGCTGGCGTGATGCAGGCGTTCACCGTCCTGGCCGGCATCGCGGCACCCTTGCCGCTCGCCAACGTCGATACCGACAAGATCATCCCGGCGCGGTTCCTCAAGACCATCAAGCGCACCGGCCTGGGCGTGCACCTGTTCGACACGCTGCGCTTCGACGGCGCCGGCGCCGAGCGCCCGGACTTCGTGCTGAACACCGAGCCGTATCGCCAGGCCGAGGTGCTGATCGCGCATGAGAACTTCGGCTGCGGCTCGTCGCGCGAGCATGCGCCCTGGGCGCTGCTGGATTTCGGCATCCGCTGCGTCATCGCCCCGAGCTTCGCCGACATCTTCCATACCAACTGCTTCAAGAACGGCATCCTGCCCATCGCGCTGCCGCGCGAGGTGTGCGACCAGTTGATGGACGATGCCCGCATGGGCGGCAACGCGCGCCTGACCATCGACCTCCCGCGCCAGGTGGTGGTGCGGCCGAGCGGCGAGGAAATCCCGTTCGCGGTGGACGCGCTCCGCCGCCACCTGCTGCTGCATGGCCTCGACGACATCGGCCAGACGATGCAGCGCGGCCCGGCCATCGACGCCTACGAGACGCGCGTTCGCCGGCAGGCACCCTGGATGCCTGGCATCACGGCCACTTAGGACACACGACATGGCTGCCAACAAGAAGCTGCTGGTGCTCCCCGGGGACGGGATCGGTCCGGAGGTGATGCGCGAAGTCCGCCGGGTCATCGACTGGATGGAGCGCCGTCGCAGCGTCAGCTTCGACATCAGCGAGGATCTGGTTGGCGGCGCCAGCATCGACCAGCGCGGCACGCCGATCACGAGTGAGACGGTCGCGAACGCGCTGGCGGCCGATGCGGTCCTGTTCGGTTCCGTCGGCGGGCCGCGCTGGGACAAGCTGGGCTTCGACATGCGGCCGGAGATCGCCATCCTGACCCTGCGGCGCGAGTTGGGCCTGTTCGCCAACCTGCGCCCGGCCATCGTGCTGGATCCTCTGGTGGAGGCCAGCACGCTGAAGCCCGACGTGATCCGCGGTCTCGACCTGATGATCGTGCGGGAAAGCACCGGGGGCCTGTACTTCGGCGAGCCGCGCGGGATCGAGACCCTGCCGGATGGGCAGCAGCGTGGCGTCAACACCGAGGCCTACTCGACGCACGAGATCGAGCGGGTCGCGCGCGTGGCGTTCGAGCTGGCGCGCAAGCGGCAGAACCGCGTATGCAGCGTGGAAAAGGCCAACGTCATGGAAAGCGGCCTGCTGTGGCGCCAAGTCGTCGCCGCCCTGCATGAGCGGGAATATGGCGACGTCGCGCTGTCCCACATGTATGCCGACAACTGCGCCATGCAGCTGGTGCGCAACCCCCGGCAGTTCGACGTGATTGTCACCACCAACCTGTTCGGCGACCTGCTGTCCGACCTGGCCTCTATGTTGACCGGCAGCCTGGGGATGCTGCCTTCGGCCACACTCGGCGCGCCCGACAGCGCCGGCCGGCGCCATGCGCTGTATGAGCCGATCCATGGCAGCGCGCCCGACATTGCGGGCAAGGGCATCGCCAACCCGATGGGCCAGATGCTGAGCTTCGCCATGCTGCTGCGCTACTCTTTCGATATGCAGGAGGAAGCCGGGCTGATCGAGTGCGCCTGCACGAACGTCCTGGCGAGCGGCCTCCGCACCGCGGATGTCATGGGGCAGGGCACCGCGAAGGTGGGCACCTCGGTCATGGGCGAAAGCGTGTTGCGCGAGCTGGAGAAGCTTTCGGCCTGACGCCCATTGCGGGGCGGCAAGCCGCCTCAAAGCCAATGTTTCAGGGAGTCCGGTTCTTCAGCGTGCGTTGCAGGTCACGCTCGATCGGCTCAAGGTTCGCCGCGGACTGCGCGATGGCGACCTCCCGCCACTCCGCGACGTCCGGAACATGGGTCGGGTTGTCCCGCAGCAGTTCGCGCTTGATGAACGGGAAGCCCGTCTGCATCAGTTGCCGCCATAGATCGCTGGTCGGGTTAAGCGGCAGGCGGGCCACGGCGAGGTTGCGGATGTGCCGCGTGTGATACTGCCGCACCCGAACTGTCGGGTCCGCAAGGTTTGGGCCGTCCTCCGTGTGGTCCCTCAGCAACTCAGGGTCCAGGTCGTTGACCAGGCGCTGATACGGCCAGATCGCCCGACAGGTGAATCCGGCCTTGAGCATGGCCTGGGTCAGGCCGATCTCATACAGGCGGACCAGCCACATCTTCGACCACGTCGGCCGCACGGTGGCCCAGAACGCGCGCCAGGCCTCACTCGCGACGACGCGCGGGCTGAAGGCGATCAGGTAGGATTGCAGGTGGTAGCGGGTCTGCCAGCTTTCGGTGCATCCCCAGATGTCGGCTTGGGCGAAATCGAACGCGCCGATCAGGTCGTGCAGCGGGCGTATCGGGCCATAGACGCTGTCGTTCGCCATCACGACCATCTCGGTGTTCGGGCGCGGCAGCTGCAGGATCTCGAACCCCTCGCGCCAGGCACCGAAGTCGTACCCGACGTTGCTGCGGATCAGCACGCCGGCGCACATGCCATGCAGCGCGGCCATCGCCGCCGGCCGCAGGAGGCCGGAGTTCGTGACGAACACGACGGACAGGCCGGCCTCCACGAGGCTGCGCACATGGTGCAGCACATGGTCGCGCACGTCGCCGGCGCCGTCCCAATGCACATAGACGCACACCTTGGGACCCAGCGTCATCTCGCCCTCGGGCCAGCGGCTGACCAGGCGGTACGGGCTGCGGCGGCTCATGAGGAGGTGGCCGACCGAGGGCAGCCATTCGTAGCGCAGGGTGCGGTAGGGCGGCCTTAGAACCTGGCGCAGGATGCTCGCCGCCACGCTACGCGCGCCTGGCGTCTGCGTCCAATGGGGCGATGCGGGCCGCGATGTCGTTCGGCAGCGGCAGTCCGGGATGCGCTGCCGCGATCTCGGTCGTCAGCGCCGCCGCCTCGTCCTGTGCGTCCAGCAGGTCGAGCGATTGCAACTCGCCGCGCAACGCCGCCCACCAAAGGTCCGAACCCGGCGGCGTCGCGGCGCGCACGCGGGCGAAGCGGCTGCGGCCCACCGCCGGCTGACCCAAGGCGCGACCGTCCGGACCGATCTGCGCGTCCAGGACGGCCAGGAAGAACAAGCAGTCCCGCTCCTGCGCATGCACCGGCAAGGCGCTGCCAGGCTGGGCAAAGCCAGCCTCCAGGTTGGAGCGGCGTACCACCTCCCGCGCGGCATCATGCTGCCCGGCGTTCACCAGACGAACCATTTCGGGGTAGCCCATCTTGATGCCGGGATGTTTCTTGACGATCGAGG
>CAXSHI010000223.1:0-7000 GCA_964236755.1 uncultured Acetobacteraceae bacterium | reverse complement strand
TAGATGTCGAACGCGCGCTCGCCGCGGGCGGTCTGCTCGACCACCATCGGGACCAACGAGCTGTTGTAGATCTCGACCGGATCGCGATCCCTCATTCTATCCATACCCCCTGTTGCCGGCGCCGCGGATGGGCCGGCGGCCTTGCCCTACATGGTCCATGAATCCGCCGGTTCCAGGCGGCCCCGGCCAGTTGCCGGGGTGCCGCGCTACGCCATGGCCGGCCCAGGCTCTGCCGGCTCGACCTCTGCTGGCCCAGCCTCTATCACCTCAGCCTTTGCTGTCTCAGGCTCCGCCGCCAACTCCTCCGGAGTCACGGTCCTGTCCTCCACCTTGGCGAGATCGAGGATGAAGTCCACCACCTTGTCCTCGAAGATCGGGCCGCGCAGGCCATCCGCCGCCTGCGGGTTCTTGCGGAAGAACTCCATCACCTGGGCTTCCTGCCCCTGGTAGCGGCTGGCCTCGGTCCGCATGGCCCGCAGCAGCTCGTCCTGCCCGACCTGCACGCCGTTGGCCCGGCCGATCTCGGACAGCAGCAGGCCCAGGCGGACCCGGCGCTCCGCAATGGCGCGGTACTCGGCCTTGAGCGTCGCCTCGTCCTTGCCCTTGTCCTCCTCGTCGCCCTTGCCCTCTTTGAGGTCGTTCTCGACGCGTTGCCAGATCGAGGCGAACTCGCCCTCCACCATGCTGTCAGGCACCATGAAGCTCGCGTCCTTCGCCAGGCTGTCCAGCAGGTCGCGCTTGACGCGCATGCGGCTCATCTGGTCGTACTCGCGCTGCATCTGCTGGGCGATCAGCTCCCGCAGCTTCTCCAGGGTCTCGAACCCCAGCTTCTCTGCCAGGGCGTCGTCGATCTGCAGGGGCTTCGCCTGCTGAAGCGCGGTCGCCTTCAAGCCGAAGGTCGCGGGCTTCCCGGCCAATTCCTTGTTGGCATACTCGGCCGGGAATGTCACCTCGATCTGGCGCTCTTCGCCGGGCCGCATTCCTTCCATGCCCTCGGAGAACCCGGGGATGAAGCCGCTGCCGCCCAGCTCGACCGGCATCGCGGTGCCGGTGCCGCCCGGAAACGCCTCGCCGTCCACCTTGCCGACGTAATCCACCGTGAGCGTGTCGCCGGTCCGGGCACCCCGGTCCTCGGTGATCGGCTCCAGCTCGCGCTGGCGGGAGGCGATCTCGTTCAGGGCCTTGTCGATGGACTCGGGCGTCGGCTCGGCGCGCAGCCGGGTCAGCGCGATGGCGGCGAAGTCCGGCATCGGCACCTCGGGCAGCAACTCGACCTCGACGTTGAACGCCAAGTCCTGCTTGTCGCCCGGCGAGGTGACATCGACCTTCGGCTGCGCGGCAGGGCGCAGCCCGCGGTCGGACAGCACCTGCTGGGTCGCGCTGTTGACGCTTTCCTCCAGCACCTCGGACATGATGGCGGTGCCGTAACGCTGGCGCACGACGGTCAGCGGCACCTTGCCGGGACGAAAGCCCGGCAGGCGCACGGTCTTGCCGATCTCGGCGAGCT
Source organism: uncultured Acetobacteraceae bacterium (assembly GCA_964236755.1). Classification (GTDB taxonomy): domain Bacteria; phylum Pseudomonadota; class Alphaproteobacteria; order Acetobacterales; family Acetobacteraceae; genus CAHJXG01. The sequence continues at coordinate 5,493 of CAXSHI010000223.1, read as the reverse complement.
TCGCCGTGCGCTTGCTCTCGACGTCGGCCATCGGCACCACCACGGAGTAGCCGCGCTTCAAGCCCTCGGAGAGCGTTTCGGTCACCTGCATCTTTACCCGGTCCTTTAAACCCTAGTCGTCCACGTGGTCCGCCCGGTGATGCGGGCCATGGTGCGGGCGGAGGGACTTGAACCCCCACGGCTTGCGCCACCAGAACCTAAATCTGGCGTGTCTACCATTTCACCACGCCCGCATGCGGACATCAGGCGGCGCGTGTAGCGCACCCGGTGGTGCGGGACAAGGCGGCGGTCCTGCGGCGGCAAGGCACCGCCTAGCCGAGCAGCGTCACTGTGCGAGCAAAGCCTGGGCGCACGCATCCAGGATAGCGTCGGTGTCAAGGCCATACTCGCGATAGAGATCCGGCAAATCGCCGCTTTGGCCGAAATGGTCCGGCCCTAGGGGCACGATGCGCTGGCCGAGCACCCCGCCCAGCCAGGAATGCGCCGCCGGATGGCCGTCCAGCACCGTCACCAGGGCCGCGTTGCGCGACAGCGGCGCCAGAATTCGCTCGATGTGCGCTTGCGCGGGCTGGCCGGTGCGTCGGGTGCGGGCCGCGTCGAGCCAGCCGGCATGCAGGCGGTCCGGGCTGGTGATCGCGAGCAGCCCGGCGCCGGGCACCTCGGCTTGAAGCTCGGCAAAGGCGGCCTCGGCCTCCGGCGCCACGGCGCCCTGATAGGCCAAGGCGATGCGTGCGCCGGGTTCCGGGGCCACGACCCAATGCGCCCCGGCGATCACCGCGTGGGGATCGAGGCTGCGGGCCGGCTGCTCAAGCTGCCGGGTGGACAGGCGCAGCCAAACGGCCGAGCCGTCCGGCGCCTGCATGTGCGCGAGGGCAAAGCGCAGCAGGATCGCCAACTCGTCCACATAGGCCGGCTCGAACGACGCGAGCCGGTCGGCGGCCATGCCGATCAGCGGCGTGTTGATGCTCTGATGCTGCCCGCCCTCCGGCGCCAGCGTGATGCCGGACGGCGTGCTGACCAGGAGGAACCGCGCATCCTGGTAGCAGGCATAGATCAGCGCATCGAGGCCGCGGTTCACGAACGGGTCGTATACCGTGCCGATGGGCAGCAGCCGCGCCCCGGTCAGGCTATGCTGCAACCCGGCCGCCGCCAGCAGCAGGAACAGGTTCTGCTCGGCGATGCCCAATTCGATGTGCTGGCCGGTCGGCGCCATGCCCCAACGCTGCGCGCTGGCGAGCTTCGCGTCGCGGAACACGTCGTTGCGGGTGTGCCGGTCGAACACCCCGCGGCGGTTCACCCAGGGGCCGAGGTTGGTCGAGACTGTGACATCCGGGCTGGTGGTCACGATGTGCCGGGCCAGCTCGGCGAACTCGCCCTGGGCGCGGCCGACTTCGGCCAGGATGTCCCCGAATCCCGCCTGCGTGCTGGCCCGGCGCCCCGGCGCGCCCGACACCGGCAGCGCCGCCGGGACCGCGACGACGGGCGTGGACAGGCTGCGTCCAGAGGGCGTCAGCGGCTTGGCGAACGGCGCCGCGTCGATCACCGCGCGGAGTTCCGCGGGCGAAAGGTCCAGGCCCTCCGCCACGTCCCACTCATGGCCGGGCCGGATGCGCATGGCCTGCTGGAAGAACGCCATCTGGTCGCGGGACATCAGGCCGGAATGGTTGTCCTTGTGCCCGGCGAACGGCAGGCCCATGCCCTTGATCGTGTAGGCGATGAAGCACGTTGGCTGGTCGCCCGAAGCATCGGCCAGGCGGAACTGCTCAATGAGCGTGTCCACGTCGTGGCCGCCGAGGTTGGTCATCAGCTCGGCCAGCTCGTCATCCGACATGGGATCGATGATGGCGCGGACGCCGGGTTCGCGGCCCAGCTCCGCCAGCAGCGCCTGCCGCCAGGCGGCGGCGCCTTGGAAGGTGAGCGCGGAATACAGGCTGTTCGGGCAGTCGTCGATCCAACGGCGCAGCGCCTCGCCGCCCTCGCGCGCAAAGGCGGCCTCCAGCAGGCGGCCGTACTTCAGGGTGACGACGTTCCAGCCCATGTCGCGGAACAGGCCCTCGATCCGACCGAACAGCCGGTCCGGCACCACGCTGTCGAGGCTCTGCCGGTTGTAGTCGATCACCCACCAGACGTTGCGGACGTCGTGCTTCCAGCCTTCCAGCAGCGCCTCGTAGATGTTGCCCTCGTCCAGCTCCGCGTCGCCGGCGATGGCCACGTGCCGCCCCTGCGGCAGGCCGGCGTCCAGCCCGTGCAGCCGCACGTAGTCCCCCATCAGGGACGCGAAGCTGGTCAGCGCCACGCCGAGGCCTACCGAGCCTGTGGAGAAATCGACCTCCGGCCCGTCCTTGGTGCGGCTCGGGTAGCTCTGGATGCCGCCCATCTGGCGCAGCGTGGACAGCCGCTCCGGCCGCTCGCGGCCCAGCAGCAGGTTGATGGCGTGGAACACCGGGCCGGCATGGGGCTTCACGGCGACGCGGTCTTGCGGGCGCAGCACCTCGAAGTACAGCGCTGTCAGGATGCTGATGCAGCTGGCGCAGCTCGCCTGGTGCCCACCGACCTTGAGGCCGTCGCGGTTCGGGCGGACATGGTTGGCGTGGTGCACCATCCAGGCCGACAGCCACAGCAGCTTCTTCTCGATCTCCCGCAGCCCCGTGATGCGCGGGGAGGCTTCCCGGACGATCGGGTTCGGCGCGTTCATGTCCAGCCCTTCCTATGCCCAGCCCCGCGCCATGCGGCGCACCGCGGTGCTGGCGTTGCGCTTGCCGTCGCCGGCGTAGTCCTCGTGGTACTCCTCGATCTTCGCCGGGTCGTAAAGGTAGTTCACCATCAGCGTCGCACTCTCCCGCACGCCCTTGCCGCCGGTGTCGGCGCCCATGATGATCCGCTCCACCCGCGCGCCGTTCGACAGGTGGAAATGGGCCACAGGGTCGAGCGCCCGGCTGCCGCGGGCCTCCACCATCAGGTAGCGGGCGGCCAGGCGGACCAGCACCGGTTCCGTCGCCTTTTGCAGGGCCGGGTCGCGGAACCAGCCCCGCTGCTTGAGGATGGCGTCAAGCGCCTGGGTCCCGGTCATGCTGATTGGGGCGTCCCCGGGCGCCACGGCCGACGTGCCGCCCGGCGCCGCGGCGCGCAGGCTCGTGGCCTCCTCCTCGCTCAGCAGCGCCGTGTCGCCCTCCGCCAGCTTGGCGCCGAGCCACTTGCCGAAGCCGGGGATCGGGGACAGCGTCGCGAACGTCTTGAGGTTGCGGAACTCGTTCCCCAGCAGCTCCACGACCCGCTTGATCAGGAAGTTGCCGAAGCTGATGCCGGCGAGGCCACGCTGGCAGTTGCTGATGGAGTAGAAGATGGCGGTGTCGGCGACCTTCGGGTCCAGCAGCGGCGCCTTCTTGTCCAGCAGGCGCTGCACGCTGTCGGCCAGGCCGCGCACCAGCGCCACCTCGACGAAGATCAGCGGCTCGCTCGGCATGCGGTGGTGGAACAGGGCGTAGCAGCGGCGGTCGCTGTCGAGCCGGTTCTTCAGGTCGCTCCAGGAGCGGATCTCGTGCACCGCCTCGTAGCCGACCAGGCGCTCCAGCAGCACGGCCGGGCTGTTCCAGTCGATGCGCTGCAGCTCCAGGAAGCCCACGTCAAACCAGCTGGCCAAGAGGCCGCGCATGTCAGCCTCAAGCGCCGCCAAGTACGGGTCGGCGCGGGTCAGTTCCAAAAGCGTGGCACGCAGGTCCACCAGGAACTTCATGCCGTCCGGGATCGTGGTGAACTGCGTGAGCAGCCGGACCCGCGGCGGCTCCAGCGCGCGGCGCAGCCGGACCTTGGCGGTCGCGCGTTCGGCGTCGTCGGCGGCGGACTCCACCGCCTTGTAGGCCCGCGACACCGCCTCCGCGTCGCTGTCGAAGGAGGCGAGGTCGCGCAGGAAGCCCTTGCGTCCCTCGGCGTCCAGGCTCAGGTAGGCTTGCGCCAGCTTCGCGGCCCGGTTGCGGGCGCTGACCTCACCGCCGCGCGCATCGAGGCAGGCGCGCATCTGGCTGGCGATGCCCTGGTCCTCGTCGGTGGACACGCGGTCCGCCATGTCGCGCCAGACGGTCGTGATCCGGCGGATCGCACGGTCGAACAGGCCGGTGGGCGCGGTGATGTCACTCATGGGTCGGCTCCGTGGCGCGCGACGTTAGCATGGCGACCCACCGGCGGCCTATAGGGCGCGGGCGTCAGGACGCGGCGGCTTGCTCGATGGCGGCGGCGATGCGGGGCAGCAGGTCCTCGGCGATCAGGCCCCGGCCCGCCAGCGCCGCCGCGCGGCCGTGCAGCCAGGCGGCGGCGGCGGCGGCCTCCCAATCCGCCATGCCCTGCGCCAGCATCGCCGCCACCAGCCCGGCCAGCACGTCCCCGGCCCCGGCGGTCGCGAGCCATGGCGGCGCGCTGTCGTTGATTGCGACCCGGCCATCCGGCGCCGCGACCACGGTGTCAGCGCCCTTCAGCAGCACCACCGCGCCCACGCGGCGCGCCGCCGCCCGGACCGCGGCGATCCGGTCGGGGCCGACCAGGCCGAACAGCTTCGTGAACTCTCCCTCATGCGGGGTCAGCGCCGCGCAGCCGGCGAGCGCCTCCGGCCGGCCGGCATGGGCGCCGAGCGCGTCGGCGTCCGCCACGACCCGGCGCCCGGCCGCCAGCAGCATGGGAAGCGCCGCGCGCGCCGCATCCTGCCCAAGCCCGGGGCCGCAGACCCACACGGAGCGGCGCCCGTCCTGCAGCAGCTCGGCCAACGGCGCATCGCTGACGATCAGGCCGGGATCGCCGGCGCGGTAGATGTCGGCGCGGCCCACGGCGGCGATGGACACCATCCCGGCGCCCCCATGCCGGGCGGCGCCGGCAGCCAGGCGGGCGGCGCCGGTCATGGCAGCACCCCCCAGCACCGTCACGTGCCCCCGGGTGTACTTGTGGTCGAGCGGCCCCGGCGAGGGAATGCGCCAAAGCGCCGGGCCGTTGCGCCAGGCCCGCGGCGCGATGCCGCCCAGCACGCCGGCGGGTAGGCCGATGTCGGCCAGCATGGTCTTGCCGCACAGGCCGCGACCGGGCAGCAGCAGGTGCCCGGGCTTCAGGCGGAAGAACGTGACCGTGAGATCCGCGGCCCGCACCCGGCCGCGCGGCTGGCCGGTGGAGCCGTCGAGGCCGCTCGGCACATCCACCGCCAGCACGCGACGCGCGGCACCCAGGGCCTCGGCCACGGCGTCCGGCACGTCGGCGGACAGGCCCGCGCCGAACACGGCGTCGATGACCAGCTCGGCCCGCGCCGCCTCGGCAGGGCTGAACGGGACGGTGGGACCGCGCCAGCGCACTGCTGCGGCCTCGGCGTCCGAGCCGGCGCGCGGCGGCGCGAGGGCGGCGAGCCGCACCGGCCAGCCCCCCTGCGCCAGCAGCCGAGCGGCCACGTAGCCGTCGCCGCCGTTGTTGCCGGGTCCGCACAGCACGAGGGTCCGGCACGGGCCGAAGCGCCGCGCCGCG
>CAXSHI010000222.1:0-7061 GCA_964236755.1 uncultured Acetobacteraceae bacterium | reverse complement strand
AGGGATGTCTCAAATATAATGCTCCGCCAGCGGGGCGAAACCGTTGAAGCGCTGGCTGGCATAGGTGGTGACGTAGGCGCCCGTGGACTCGATCTGCACCCGGTCGCCGCAGCGCAGCGCCAAGGGCAGGCGATAGTTGGCCCGCTCATACAGAATGTCGGCGCCGTCGCAGGTCGGCCCGGCGATCGCCACCGGCCCATCCTCGCCGTCATGGCCGGTCACGAACCGATACTTGATCGACTCGCCCTCCGTCTCCGCCAAACCGCCGAACCGCCCGATGTCGAGATAAACCCAGCGCACCGGGTCGGCCTTCGCCTTGTGGCAGACCAGCACCACCTCGGCGTTCACCACCCCGGCGTCGCCGACCAGGAACCGGCCCGGCTCCACCAGGATCTCCGGCAGGTCATTGCCGAAGTGCTGGGTCATCGCATGCATGATCGCGTCGGCGAAGCGGTCGATGCCGGGGATCTCGTCGCGGTAGCGCACGGGGTAGCCGCCGCCGAGGTTCACCATGCGCAGGTTGACGCCCGCCGCCGCAAGGTCGGTGAACAGCATGGCCACCCGGCCGATCGCCATCTCGTAGCTGCCGGTCGTGGTCTGCTGGCTGCCGACATGGAACGACAGGCCATACGGGTCGAGGCCCAGCTCGCCCGCGCGGACCATCAGCTCGCGCGCCGTCTCGACCGTCGTGCCGAACTTGCGAGATAGCGGCCACTCCGCGCCGTCGTTCTGCACCAGGAGGCGGCAATACACCCGCGCGCCGGGGGCGAACTCGGCGAGTTTCTCCAACTCCTCTACGCTGTCGAAGGCGAACATGTCCACGCCGGCGGCGTGGGCACGCTGGATCGCGGACACCTTCTTGATGGTGTTGCCGTAGCTGATGGCCGATGGCTGGGCGCCGGCGGCCAGGCAGAACTCGATCTCCTCGAACGACGCCGCGTCGAAGCTGCTGCCGAGGCCGACCAGGCGCTGCAGAATAGGGGCGGCCGGGTTCGCCTTCACGGCGTAGTAGACCCGCGCGAGCGGCAGGGCGCTCAGCAGCGTGCGGTAGTTCTGCTCGACGCGGTCCACGTCGAGCACGAGGCAGGGGGTGGCTGGCGCATGGTCGGCCAGATACGCAGCGATCTTAGGGGTCATCGCGCCTAGTCTCCAGGATCGGACGCCCCGGCGATGCGGAGGCGTGCCCGCCGGGCAATGCCGGCAGGCGGGTTGACGGAACGGTCGAACGAACTAGCGGAAGCGAGGTGTGCCAGAACGCTTGACGTCGTTGCGTAACCCCAGGGGCCAGAGGCACGTGCGTTGCTGCGTGGACGCGGAAATAGGACCACACCCCCCCCTGCGCAAGAGAAAATTCCGCTTGTCCCGCGATTATTCTCAGCGTGGTTTACAGGTTAGGAAGGGTTAGGCTTACAAAGGGCGGGCAAGGAGCGGCGCTCCGAGCGCAACAAGCTGATTTTGCCGGGGAATTCCAGGAATGAGGGCCACCGATCCAATGCCCGGCCCGCCGCCGGCCGAGGCGCCGTCCGACGATCCCCGCGGCGACGCGGCGGGACCCGGCGTCGAATCCGCCCGCATTGTGCTGGAGCCTTGCGCCGTGGCGCTCGGGCGTCACGCCGAAGGGCCTGCGGACATTCCGTGGCACGGCTGGAAGGCGGTGCTCAAGCGCGTGTTCGTCGAGATGCTGACCGACCGCGTTTCCCTGGTCGCCGCCGGCTGCGCCTTCTACGCGACGCTGGCGCTGTTCCCGGCGATCTCGATGCTGATCTCGGTCTATGGCCTGCTGTTCGACCCGGCCACCGTCGAGCCGCAGCTTGAGGTGCTGCGCGACCTACTGCCACCGTCGGCCTGGCAGCTCATCTCGGAGCGCGTGCACATGCTGGTCACCAAGCCGCCGGGGTCGCTCGGCCTGCACCTGCTGATCAACACGGGGGTGACGTTGTGGAGTTCGGCGACCGGCACGAAGTCGATCATCGCCGCGCTCAACCTCGCCTACGAGGAGCGGGAGCGCCGCGGCTTCCTGCGGTTCCAGCTGATGTCGTTCGCCATTACCATCATGGCGATCCTGAGTGCCGCCATCGGGTTGTCGCTGCTGGTCGGGCTGCCCGCGCTGCTGGCCGGGCTGGGGATCACTGCGCACCAAGCAACGCTGATCCGGGTCGCGAGCTTCGTGCTGCTGGTGCTGGCGATCCTGGTCGGCCTGTCGCTGCTCTACCGCTACGGCCCGTCGCGGGAGCGGCCGCGCTGGCGGTGGGTGACGCCGGGTTCGGTGGTGGCGACGGTGCTGTGGGTGCTGGTGTCGGCGCTGTTCTCGTTCTACGTGGCGCAGTTCGCGACGTACGACGCGACCTACGGTCCGCTCGGCACCGTGGTGGGCGTCATGATGTGGTTCTTCGTCACCGTCTATGCCGTGCTGCTGGGTGCGGAGCTGAACGCCGAGCTGGAACTGCAGACGGCGCGGGACAGCACGGACGGGCCACCGCGGCCTATGGGCGCCCGTGGCGCGTATGTCGCCGATCACGTCGCGGAGGATTGAGCGGCCTGCCCCGGTCCGGGCGGTCCTCCGGCGCCTCTGTTACCCTGTCCGGCGCCCTCATGCTGACGGCCGCAAGCACCACGTCGCCCACGCCCTGGTCCACCATGCCGAGCCGGGCGGCGGCCCCGCGGGACAGGTCGATGACGCGCCAGCGCCTCGGCGGCAGGCGGTCGTTGATGGTGACGACCACGCTCCGCCCGGTGTCCTGCAGCGTGACGCGGACGCGGCTGCCGAGCGGCAAGCTGGGATGCGCGGCGGTCATGGCGTTCTGATCGAACGGCTCCCCGCTGCTGGTGGGCCGGCCCTGATGCCAGGCGCCATACCAGCTGGCTTCCCCGCTTTCCTTCCAGCCCTTGCCGTCCCGCAGCGTGCCCGCCCAACGCTGCTGTGCGGCCTCGGCCGTGCCGGCCAGCAGCATGACGGACGCGAACATGGGGGGCAGGAGGGCGGCTGATCGGTTCATCCAAGGCCTCGGTTGAGTTGTGCAAAGGGCATTCAACTCATTCGACGTCAAAGATCAACCCAGTAAAGTCCCATGATCCGTCAAAATCGTATTTACATTTGAGGATTGTGCCTGGTTGTCGCGCGGCAAATCCGTCGAGGTCCAAGGTTCCAAACAGCCAAACAGGCCACAACGATCTGTTTGAATTGTGGCTGGTTTACTTAAAATTATAGTTAACTCTACTTGACTCCTACAATACTAGATAAACAGGGTGGAATATTGAGTTTAACCCCGGCAAGCGCGCCGGAGTTCCAGGCAACGGCCCGAAACTCCGGCCATCACCGCTCAGCGGATCAGGCCGCCTAGCGGGCTGCTCGGCTCGGCGCCCATCCGGCGCGGCATGCGCCCGGCGAGCCGCGCGTGCCGCCCGGCCTCCACCGCCGCCTTCATCGCCCGCGCCATCCGCACCGGGTCCTGCGCATGGGCGATGGCGGAGTTCAGCAGCACGGCGTCGCAGCCGATCTCCATGGCGATGGCGGCGTCGGACGCCGTGCCGACGCCCGCGTCCACCAGCACGGGCACGCCCGCCCCCTCGATGATCAGCGACAGCATCGCCGGGTTCTGCACGCCGAGGCCGGAGCCGATGGGCGCGCCGAGCGGCATGATGGCGACGCAGCCCATCTCCTCCAGCCGACGGGCTGCGAGCGGGTCATCGGCGCAGTACACCATGACCTCGAAGCCGTCGCGGATCAGCGCCTCGGCCGCCTCGAAGGTCGCGGGCATGTCGGGATAGAGGTGCGGCGGCGGCCCCAGCACCTCCAGCTTCACGAGATTCCAGCCGCCCGCCTCCCGCGCGAGCCGCAAGGTGCGGACGGCGTCGTTCGCGGTGTGGCATCCGGCGGTGTTGGGCAGATAGGTGTACCGCTTGGGGTCCACGTGGTCCTGCAGCATGGGCGCGCCGCGGTCCGACAGGTTCACCCGGCGCACCGCGACCGTCACCATCTCGGCGCCGGACGCCTCGATGGCCTGGGCCGTCTCCTCAAGGCTCTTGTACTTGCCGGTGCCCACGACGAGGCGAGAGCGGAACTGCCGTCCCGCCACGGTCCAGGTGTCCTCGCCCAGCCGGGCGTCATCGTCCCGCAGCAACGTGTCCATGTCAGCCGCCTCCAATGAAGTGCACGATCTCGATCTGGTCTCCGGCGTCGAGCGGGGTCGCGTCGTATTGCGAGCGGACGACGATGGCCTCGTTGCGCTCGACCGCCACCTTGCGCGGATCGAGGCCGAGCGCGCCCAAGAGCGCCGCCACGGTGTGGCCCGGCGGGATGGCGCGCGGCTCGCCGTTCACGGAGATATCGACCATGCCGGCAATATGTGGAAGGGGGCGGCGCGGGGCAAGCGAGGGGCGGGGCTGGCATGACCGTCGTCATGGGACGCCTGAGAGGCGGTGAGTGAACCTCGCAGCCCAGGACCTTGCCGAAACGGTTTAGGTGCTAGAAGAGTTGGGACGACCACGCACAACAGGAACGCGGCGAATGACAATCATCAACCCCGATCCAGCCGCGGAGCTTCTAACGTCGCTTCAAGGAAACTCCTTCGCGTGCGTGCTGGCCGACCCGCCTTGGCAGTTCGCTAATCGGACGGGAAAGATGGCACCGGAACACAAGCGCCTGAGTCGTTATGGGACGATGGACCTATCGACGATCTCAGCGTTACCTATCGCCAAGGTCAGTCAGCCCACGGCACACTTGTATCTCTGGGTGCCGAATGCCCTGTTGCCCGAGGGGTTGCAGGTGATGAAAGCATGGGGGTTCAGCTACAAATCCAACATCGTCTGGCATAAGCGGCGCAAGGACGGCGGCAGCGATGGGCGCGGCGTGGGTTTCTATTTTCGCAACGTTACCGAACTGATACTGTTTGGAGTGCGTGGAAAGAACGCAAGGACGTTGCAGCCGGGTCGGACGCAGGTGAACTACCTCGGAACTAGGAAGCGCGAACACTCCCGCAAACCGGATGAGTTATATGATGTTATCGAGGCATGCAGCCCTGGGCCTCGGTTGGAGTTGTTTGCGCGTGGCGTACGGCCTGGCTGGACCGTTTGGGGCAATCAAGCAGTGGCAGATTATGAGCCGACCTGGAAAACCTACGATCACAACAGCGCTGCGGAACGTGAAAAACAGAGCGCGTTACGTTTCTTTGGAGAATAAGCATTAGCTCTCTTCAACGTCATCCTCCTTATCGGGGAGCGGGAAGCCTCGGCGCTTTCCAGTTCTTCGCTTTTCTTTCTCCGCAACGCTGCTTTTCAATGTTGCAAGAGCCTCTGGGCCGTCATCCACGAAGTTGATTGGCCTGATGGCAAAAGTCAGTACGGGACAGCCCCCGCCACCGCCGCCCTCGATTTTCGGCCAGAGCTTTTCGTGATGCGTGGTGGCCTTGCCGTAAGAGGCTCCTTTGCCAAGCTGCTTGAATATTTCCTGCAGCTCCCAAGAGCGCGTAATGATGATCCCGACCTGTATAGCTCGTAGCTCAAAAAGCAGCCGAAAGTTGTTAAGATCACGGTCAAAAAACGGATCTTTGTTGTTCCACTCCATCTCGACAGCGACACCATTCTTGAAACAGTCAACCGCATGTGTCGGACTATCGGTCGTACTTTCATCAACGGTGATCGAAGTCGCAAAATCTTTTTCCTTCCAGCCCCTGCTGTAAAGGGCTTCGTCGATCCGTTGGCTGATAAGCGAACGGTTACCGCCTCCCACCACTATCTCCGATTTCAACAGCCTGAAATCGCGAAGCACATCCTGCACTTCCTGCCATTCGTTGGGGCAAGCCGTAGAGAGTACACCCGTGGCGTTGCGCCATTCCTTGACGTGAAAACGTTCGCAGATGTCGTTTGGTACAAGATGTAATGTGGACATGACGCGGCATCATGTCGTCGCTGGCCCAGTCTGAAAAGAGGTCATTAAGTTTAACTTCTTGGGAAAGCTTCTAGGAGATGCTAAGTTGCTGGACTTCCGGCGCTGGGCAACCATGGACGGATAGGGCAGAGCGTGATAGGCGCGCCGCCATGTCCGAGTGCCCCGGCCGTATCCTGTTCCCTGCTGCTTGTCGCGCTGTTGAAAGACGCGCCATGAGGACCCACTCGTGAGCGGCGTCCTGTTCGACCCCGAGAGCATCCGCACGCTCGCCGCCATCCTGCGCGAGACCGCCCTGACCGAGATTGAGCTAGTGGAGGGCGACCGCCGCATCCGCCTGGTGCGGGCGGGGCCAGCGGCGCAGGGCGCGACACCCGTGATCCCCATGCCGGTCCCGATGCCCGCCGTGGCGTCCTTGGCCGCCGAGGAGGCGCCCCCCCCCGGCGCCGTCACCAGCCCCATGGTCGGCATCGCCTACCTCGCCCCCGAACCCGGCGCGACGCCCTTCGTCACCGTCGGCCGCACGGTCACAGCCGGGCAGACGGTGCTGCTGATCGAGGCGATGAAGACCTTCAACCAGATCAAGGCGCCGCACGCCGGCACCGTGACCCGCATCCTGATCACGAGCGGCGAGCCGGTCGAGTACGCGCAGCCGCTGCTGGTCATCGAGTAGTGTTCGGCAAGGTCCTGATCGCCAACCGGGGGGAGATCGCGCTGCGCATCCAGCGCGCGTGCCGCGAACTCGGCATCCCGACGGTCGCCGTGCACTCGACGGCCGACACCGACGCCATGCACGTGCGGCTCGCCGACGAGAGCGTGTGCATCGGCCCGCCCCCGGCGCGCGACAGCTACCTGAACATTCCGGCAATCCTGTCGGCCGCCGCCGTCACCGGGGCGGACGCGATCCACCCGGGCTACGGCTTTCTGTCGGAGAACGCGCGCTTCGCCGAGATGGTGGAGGCGCACGGCATGACTTTCATTGGCCCGTCGCCCGCGCACATCCGCATGATGGGCGACAAAATCGCGGCGAAGGCGGCGATGGCCTCGCTCGGCGTGCCCCTGGTGCCCGGGTCCGACGGCGCGGTGTCCGATCTTGACCAGGCGCGCGCGGTTGGGGAGCGGATCGGCTACCCCGTGCTGGTGAAGGCGGCGGCGGGCGGCGGCGGGCGCGGCATGA
>CAXSHI010000221.1:0-7093 GCA_964236755.1 uncultured Acetobacteraceae bacterium | reverse complement strand
TCCAGCGCGACGCGCCGCACCGGGCCGCCCGGCGCCGCCGCCTCCAGCGCCGCGGGCCGCAGACCCGCCTCCCGCAGGGCCGCCAGGATCGGCAGGAGGCGCGCCTTGGGCACGAGCGAAAGGCGCAGGTGCAGGCGGCCCTGCCCGCGGTCCCGGCGCTCGACGGTCCAGGCCCAGAACAGCTCGTCGGCGGTGAACGGGGTGATGCGGTCCATCTCGTACTGCAGCACGCGCTCCGGGTCGCGCTCGGCGGCGATGGGCAGCGCCACCTGCTGCTCCAGCAGCAGCTCGGGCGGCAGGCGCAGCACCGCGGCCGCGCCCTGTCCCGCGACGGCGGCCCGCAGCGCCGCGATCCCCGCCGGGTCCAAGGCGAAGCGGCCGAGCGCCGCGTCGCGCCCCTTGCGCCGCGCCAGCACATCGACGCCGTGCGGCCCGGCAGGCAGCAGGTGCAGCGCCACGACCAGCCCGCGCGCCGCCGGCCCGGCGCCGTCCTGCACAAGCCGCGCCGGCAGCGACGCGCGGAGCTGCCGTGCCCACCAAAGAAGGAATTCGTTCAGCATGCTGCGCTATGGACGCCAACCAAAAGGGTGCTGCAAGTGAATACTCTCAGACGCCGTAACGGATGCACGCCGCGGACGGCCAAGACGCCGCATCATACGCCCGCCGAGCGTTCCCGCCGAGGGCTTGCGATGATGTCCGGCCAATGCCGCCGGTCGCCCGGCGGGAACACGACCCGCAGACGGATCATGAATGGAAGCTCCTTGCCGCTCCAGCCGCTCGTCCAGCCGCCCCCCGAGTCGCGGGCGAGATAGCCGAACTCGACATGGTCCACGTCGCGCAGCAACTCGGTTTCGATGGGCAAGGGCGGCGGGCCGAACGGCTTGCCGGGCAGATGCGGCGTGGCGCGCAGCACCAGCCGGCGCGCGCCGTCGAGGCCGAGCGCGACGTCCGCGTGCCGGGTGAGGAGGCCGCTCGCCTCCGGAAGCTCCGACACGAAGGCCAGCCGGCCGGCGCCCCCCTGGAAGCCGGACCCATCGCGGGCGGTGCCGGGGTCCATCTGCTCGATCAGGCGGCGGAGCGCCCGGTCCACCGCGTCCAGCTCGCTCCGCTCCGCGAGCGTCCGGGCCTGGCTGTCGGCGGCGCGCAGGCCGTAGCGCACGCCCCCGCTCAGCCCGGCCAGGACGAAGCCCAGCACCACGAGCGCCACCAGCAGTTCCAGCAGCGTGAAGCCCCCCTCTTGAGGTGCCCCGTCCTGATGTCCCCCGTCCTGAGACCACGGGCCGCGGGGCCAGGTCACGGCGGGTCCGGCGGCGCCATCTCGACGCGCTCGGTCGCTAGCGCCACCTCCCGCTCGCCGCCGTCCATGCGCCAGGAGATCCGGACGGTCACGCCCAGCAGAACGGCCTGGCCGGGCCGCGCAGGGTCGATGCCCTCCCGGGCGCGCCCGGCGGTGGCGAGCGGCGTCACGCGGATCTGCCAGGAAAAGCCGCCGCCGTCGTCGCCCTGCTGCTCGCCCGGCGCGGGCGCCGCCAGCGAGGCGAGGCGGGACCGGGCGCGGGACAGCGCCTCCTGGTAGTGCCCGGACACCCGCGCCGATTGCAGGCCGCCGGCCGCGCCCTGGCTCAGCGCGCCCAATGCCAGGGCCGCGATCACGAAGGCGACCAGCACCTCCAGCAGCGTGAAGCCGTGCTCCCGGGGATCGGGCTTACAGATCATCGGCCACAGTGACCCGCCCGGTCAGCCAATCCACGCCGACCCGCGCATGCCGCGCGCCGCGCGCCAGCTCGACCCGGCCGCCGGAGGAGCTGCCGTCCGGCTGGAAGGCGATCCCCGCCGGCGCGCCCGCCCCCGCACCCACCAGATCGGCGGTGGTCACCACGGTGATCGCGGTCCCCGCCGGCAGGCTCCGCGGCGTGCGGGCACCGACGCGCAGCGTGCCGGCGCGCGGGTCGAACACGACGGTCACGGGCCGGTTCGACATGATGGCCTCCGTGCGCGCGACCCGCATCGCCTGCGCCACGGCCCCCGTCGCCGCCCGCATCTCCAGCCCCGCGCTGCGCGGCGCGCCTCGCGCCAGCACCAGCCCGGCGACCAGCCCCAGCACCGCCAGCACGACGATCATCTCGATCAGCGTGAAGCCGGCTTCACGGGGCAGCGTGAAGCCGGCATCTTTCCGCAGCGGCGGGCTAACTCGCGGCAAGGTCGTTCAGGCCCAGCATGGCCAGCAGCAGCGACGACACGATCCCGGCGATCACCACCCCCATGACCACCGTGATGGCCGGCACCAACAGCGCCACCAGCCGCTGCACGCCGAGTCGGGTCTTCTCCTCGTGGATCTCGGCGGCGCGCAGCGCCATGGGGCCGAGCTGCGCGGTCTCCTCGCCCAGGCGCAGCAGGTAGATCGTGCGGGCCGGAAACACGCCGGAGTCGCCGAGCGGGCGGGACAGCCCGGCGCCCCCCTTGGCGCTCACCGTCGCGCGCTCCACCGCGGCGATGCCGGCCAGGTTGCCGATGGCGTCCTGCACGATGCCAAGGGCCGCGATCAGCGGCACGCCGTTGTTCAGCAGCGTGCCGAGCGTCCGGGTAAAGCGCGCGGCCACGACCTCGCGCGTCAGCCCGCCCACCACCGGCAGGCGCAGCAGCAGGCGGTCGCGCAGCAGCCGCGGCCCGGGCCGCTTCAGCATCTGCACAACGGTCAGGGCCAGGGCAATGAGGGCCAGCAAGGCGTACAGCCCGTAGGCGGACACCGCATCGCCCGCGGCGATCAGCAGCTGCGTCGGCCGGGGCAGCGCCGCGCCGCTCTGCTCGAATAGCGGCACGAACTGCGGCAGCACCTCCGTCAGCAGCAGGGTGATGGACCCGACCGCCGCCAGCAGCAGCAGGCCGGGATAGATCATTGCGGAGGTGATGGTGGAGGCGAGGGCGCGCTCCCGCTCCAGCAGGTCGGCCAGGCGGTCGAGCGTCGGCGCCAGCGTGCCGCCGGCCTCCCCGGCGCGGACCAGCCCGACATACAGCTTCGGGAAGCTGCCGGGGTGCGCCGCAAGCGCGGTCGCCAGCGAGCCGCCGTCGCGCACCGTCTTGCGCAGCCCCTCCACCGTCGCGCGCACCCGGGCGTTCGGCGCGGTGTCCACCAGGAAGCGCAGGCTGCGGTCCAGGTCCTGCCCGGCACCGAGCATGATCGACAGCTCCCGCGTGAAGTTCGCCACGTCCTGCCGGCTCATGCCCCGGCGGCCGACGTCGCGCTGCAGCAGGTCAGAAAGGCCGCGGGCGCTGGCCGGCTCCGCGCGCATCGGGATGCTGCCCTGGCGCTGCAGCAGGTGGATGACCTCGGCCTCGGTCGCCGCGTCCATGGTGCCGCGCACGGTCTGGCCGGCCGGGTCGATGGCGGTGTAGCGGAAGGCGGGCATCCGGCCGCGCCCTTGCTACGCTTCGGCGCGGATGCTGCGCACGACTTCCTCGATGGTGGTGGTGCCGGCGAGTGCTGCGTCCAGCCCGGCGTCGAACATCGTCACCATCCCGGACGCCACCGCCGCGCGCTCGATGTCCGTGTGCTCGGCACGGGCGAAGATCAGCCGCTCGATCTCGGCGTTGGGGGCCAGGAACTCGGCGATGGCCTGGCGCCCGCGGTAGCCGGTGCCGCGGCACTTGTCGCAGCCGACCGGGTGCCACAGCCGCACCGGGCGGCCCGCCGTCCGGCGCTCCAGGTCGAAGCGCCGCACCAGTTCCGGCGCCGCCTCGCCCTCGGTCGCGCAGTGGGTGCAGAGCCGGCGCACCAGGCGCTGCGCCAGGATGCCGCGCAGCACGGCGGTGAGCAGGTAATCCTCCAGCCCCATGTCGCGCAGGCGGGAGATGGTGGCCGCGGCCGAGTTGGTGTGCACGGTGGACAGCACCAGGTGCCCGGTCAGCGCCGCCTGCACCGCGATCTGCGCCGTCTCGATGTCGCGGATCTCGCCGACCATGATCACGTCGGGGTCCTGGCGCAGAATGGAGCGCAGCAGGCTCGCGAAGTTCAGCCCGATCTGCGGCTTCACCTGGATCTGGTTCACGCCCGAAAGCTGGTACTCGATGGGGTCCTCCACCGTCACCACCTTGCGCGCCACCGAGTTCAGGGACAGCAGCCCGGTGTAGAGCGTCGTCGTCTTGCCGCTGCCGGTCGGCCCCGTCACCAGCACGATGCCGTTCGGCAGGTCGAGCGCCGTGTTGACGCGGGCGATCACCGGCGCTGGCAAGCCGAGCCGCCCGTAGTCGAAGGCGACGGTGCTGCGGTCCAGCACGCGCAGCACCACCGTCTCCCCATAGAGGGACGGGATGGTCGAGACGCGGAAATCGATCTCCGTCCCGCGCACCGCGAGCTTGATGCGCCCGTCCTGCGGCAGGCGGCGCTCGGCGATGTCGAGGCGGGACATGATCTTGATGCGCGACGTGATGGCGGCGGTGAGGCGGGACGGCGGGCTGTCGGCCTCGTGCAGCACGCCGTCGTAGCGGTAGCGGATGCGCAGCCGGTCCTCGAACGGCTCGATGTGGATGTCGGACGCCTGGGTCTCCACCGCGCGGGCGATGATCTGGTTGACCAGGCGGATCACCGGCGCCTCGCTCGCGAGGTCCTTCAGGCGCTCCGCATCCTCCTCCGACGGCTCGGCTGACCCCTCCGGCGTGTCGGGCGAGGCGGGCGCGTCCGAGTACAGCCGGTCCAGCGCCGCATCCAGCTCGATGGGCACGCCGACCAGGAGCGACACCGGCAGCCCGGCGGCAGAGGCGATGGCGGCAGGCACGAAGGCGTCCAGCGGATCGGCGACCGCGACCAGCAGCCGCCCGTCCTGCTCGGCGACCGGGAGCGCCCGGGCGCTGCGCAGGAACCGGGTGGAGAGCCGGTCGGCGAACAGCGGCTCGGCGGCCGGGTAGCGGTCCGGGGTGGCGATGGGCAGGCCCAGCAGCCGGGCATAGGCCTCCGCCAGGCCGCGCTCCGTCACCAGGCCAAGCTGCAGCAGCACCTTGTCCAGCCGCTGCCCGCTGTCGCCCGCGACCCGGCGCCCGCGCTCCACCGTGCGGGCGTCGCACTGGCCGAGTTCGACCAAGAGCGCCGCCAGGCTCTCAATCAGCGAGTCTGCCGCGGCAGGCACGCTGCCGGCAGCGCCGGGATCGACGGCGACCGGCTGCTTGAAGCTATGCGCATTCATCCCGTAGCGACCCCGGTTGTGGCATGGGTAGTCGTCCTATACATGGATCGCCGAGCGGCCGGGAGTAGGCCGTTGGAGTCGGGAGCGCGTTTGGACGGGCTGTTGCCGCTGCTGCTGTCCCCGTTCGTCGGCAGCTTCCTGGGCGTGGTGATCCGCCGGCTGCCGCTTGGCCGCCCGATTGCGGTAGCCCGGTCGGAGTGCGAAGGCTGCGGCCGGGCGCTCCTCCCGCGCGATCTGGTGCCGTTGGTAAGTTTTGTGATGTTGCGCGGGCGATGCCGGTTCTGCCGGGCGGGCATCGCGCGCTTCCATGTGGCGATAGAGCTGGCCGCCATCGCCGTCGCGGCCGGGGCGACGCTCGCTCTGCCGTATGCGGAAGCCGGGGCGCTTTGGGTGGATTGCGCGCTGGGCTGGTGGCTGCTGGCCTTGGCCTGGATCGACTGGGACCACCTGCGCCTGCCCGACGTGCTGACCTTGCCGCTGGCGGTGGCGGGCCTACTGGCGACCTGGGCGCTGGAGCCGGGGGCTGTGGCGGACCATGCCGTTGCCGCCGCCCTCGCCTATCTGGCGTTCCGCGCGATCGCCCTGGCCTATCGCGTCCTGCGCGGGCGGGAGGGCTTGGGACAGGGCGACGCGAAGCTGCTGGCCGCCTCCGGCGCGTGGATCGGGCTGGCGGGGCTGCCGAGCGTGGTGCTGGGGGCGGCGGTGGCCGCGCTGGCGGCGACGCTGGGACAGCGGGCATTCGGGCGCCACGCCGCGGATGCGCCGATCCCGTTTGGGCCGTATCTGGCGCTGGCGACCTGGATGGTGCGGATTTGTGGTGAGTCCGGTTTTCAGCTGCTTTGAGCCAGTTTCTTTGAGGATGTCATGGGTGAGGATTGGGTTCGCCTGGTTTTCGACAAAGATGTTTCGTTCGAGACGGTGCAACGCTGGAACGGGGCCGATTGGGAGAAGCGGCCGCCCAGGATACTCAGGGACCTCTCCTCCGGATCACTCGGACCCGTCGCCATCCAGACGGGCCGGCGGACCTCGCAGGCTCGGCGGCTGGACAGGCTGCGCGACGTGCATCTCACCTGGTCCGCCTTCTTCATCGCCGGCGACTGCTGCACGTCGATCTACGACGATCCATGGACCGCCGTTTCCGGCATCGTGGACTGGCCGGGACTGTCGGAGATCGCGGGCATCCAGCGCCGTGAAGGAGGCTTTGCCGTTCCGCGGTCCCGGCTGCACGATGCAGAGCACATCAGCGGCAGGACGATGTTCGCCTCGTCGAACGAGCCGCACAACTGGGGCATGTGGCTCCTTTACGTGCTGCCCGCGGTCGTCCACTTCATCGAGAGCCGGCACGCCTATGACAGGCTGTTCGTCTATGCCGATCATCCCAATATGCGCGCCATGCTGCGGCTGCTCGGCCTCACGGCCGCCGACGTGATCCTCCACGATTGCAGCAGGGCCTACCGTTTCGAGAGCATCGACGTGTTCCGGCAACCACGGAGGGAGTTCGCTGCCGCGCCGGAGGCCCGGGCAATGTTCGCCCAACTGCGCGAGAGGGCGGCGGGCAGCATCATCGTGCCGAGCGCCCACCACCTCTACGTCGGCCGCCGTCGTCGGACCACCGAGATGGGCGGCTACAGGTCGTTGGCGAACGAGCGCGAGTTGATGGACCGGCTGGTCACGATGGCGTACAGCCCAATTGACCCAGAGTACTTGGGTCCGGAAGAACAGATCGAGCTGTTCGGGTCGGAACGCCGCATTGTCGTTCTCGGGGGGGCGGGCCTATTCAATGCAGTGTTCTGCAAGCCGGGCACCAAGATCGTCGATGTCGAATCGAACCACGACCACCTTGAGAACCACTCGACCCTCCTATCGAGCATGGGCGACGATTATGGAGTCATCCTGGGCCAAGTCGATCAAAGCGA
>CAXSHI010000220.1:0-7211 GCA_964236755.1 uncultured Acetobacteraceae bacterium | reverse complement strand
CCGCCCAGCGCGGGCTGCGCGGCAGGAAGAACATGCACACGAACACGAAGCCGGCCGGCAGGGCGGAGATGACGATCATGGTCCGCCAGCTCCACACGTCCGTCAGGAGGGAGCCCACGATGTTGGCGAACAGGATGCCGATGCCGATGGCGACGTTGAACATCGTCACCATGTTGCCGCGCTTGCCGGCCGGCGCGAGCTCGGAGATGTACATGGGCACCACCTGGGTCGCGCCGCCCACGGCGAAGCCGAGGAACACCCGCGCTGCGATCAGCGCCTCCACGCTCGGCGACAGCGAGCAGGCGACGGCGCCCACCACGAACACGGCGGTCACGATCTTCACCGTCGTGCGCCGGCCATACTTCAACGACAGCCAGCCCGAGACAAGCGCGCCGATCACCGCGCCGGCGAGGATCGCCGAGGCGACCACCTCCTGCTGCGTGTTGCTGAGGTGGAACTCCTTGGTGATCAGCAGGAGCGCACCGGAAATGATGCCAGTGTCATAGCCGTAAAGGCCGCCGCAGATGGCGGCGATGGCCGCAACGATCCGCATGTAGCGCCGCGAATGCAGCGACGGCTGGATCGAGTCGATTTTCCGGTTCAGGGCGGCGTCTGCCCCGCTTGTAAGCGTTGGTGCCATTTCCTCGCGCATAGGGCCGAACCTTTCTGGTTTCTGGTGTTTGGTGATGGCCTAAAAACCGCCGCAGGCTTTTCACATGCTTCGTAAATGCTGCCTTTCGTGATGTTTATGGTCTTTATCCATGCGAAGATCGGTCTTTCGTGTCGACCCGGCACTCGCAATCTTGAAGCTGGGCCAAGGGACCGGCGCATCGCTGGCCACGCAGGCGGGGAAGCCGCAAACGCGGACGACCCGGATGCCCCCACGGGGCGGGCCATGCGCATGGCCGAACGGCTCGCCGGCGATCCTCATGCGGCTTGCGGAGGCGGCTCACGGTGTGTTCAACATCGTGGCGCCGTGCGCTGCTGCCGTGACCCCGCCCTTTGCCGACTTCAAGCAGGGCAGAGCGAGGCGCGACTCCAGGGGCACGCGGCGCCCTCTGCAAGGCAACGATCAGCGCCGCTGACATAGGAGGACACATGGCACGCATCGGCTCCAGCTTCTTCACCGTCCTGGGCGCGGCGTTCGCGGTGGCGGGCGCGGACAAGATCATCGGCAACCGGGGCTACGCCCGCATGTTCAACCACCTCGGCTGGTCGCGCGGCGGCCTGCGCGCGGTGGCGATGGCGGAGATGGCCGGCGGCGCCTTGCTCGCGGCCGGTTCGACCCGGCGGCTCGGCGGCGCCATCGCGGCGGCGACCTCGGCCACCGTGCTGGCGAGCGAAGTGCGGCGCGGCGACAAGGAGCTTGCGGTGCCGCGCGCCATGTTGCTGGCGGCGGCGCTGCTGGCGCTGTTCGCGCGGCGCTGATTACTGCCGACCGGTCACTGCTGAAACGTGTTGCAGCCGGCGATCGTGCCGGTGCGCAGGCCCGTGGTCAGCCAGCGCACCCGCTGCGCCGCCGAGCCGTGGGTGAAGCTGTCCCGCACCACGGCGCGGCCGGCGGCCTGGCTGATCCGGTCGTCGCCGATGGCGGAGGCGGTTGCGACCGCCTGCTGCAGGTCGGCGTCGTCGATGTTGCGGTGGCGCTGGTTCATCGCGTTGGCCCACACGCCCGCCAGGCAGTCGGCCATCAGCTCGGTCCGCACCGACAGGTCGTTGGCGGTCGCCCGGTCCCCGTCCTGCCGCGCCTGGCGCTGCGCCCCCTGCACCTCCGGCAGCAGGCCCAGCAGGTTTTGCACATGGTGCCCGACCTCGTGCGCGATGACGTAGGCATAGGCGAAGTCGCCGCCCCCGCCCATGCGGCGCTGCATGTCCTGGAAGAACGAGGTGTCGAGGTAGAGCTTGCGGTCGAGCGGGCAGTAGAACGGCCCCATCGCCGATTCGGCGGAGCCGCAGCCGGAGGCCGTGACGCCGGAGAACAGCACCAGCACTGGGCGCTCGTACTGCCGGTTGGCCTCGCGGGGCAGGATCTGCGACCACACGTCCTCCGTCTCGCCCAGCACGCGGGCGACGAAGCGGCCCGTCTCGTCGTCGGGCGCACCGGTGCGGCCGGCCGGGGCCTGGGTCGTGGCGGGCGCGCTGCCGGCCACCTGCTCCGCGCCGTTGATCAGCACGGCGGGGTTGATGCCGAAGGCCCAGCCCAGCAGGCTGAGCACCACCACGGCGCCGAGGCCGAGGCCGCCGGTGGCCACGCCGCCCATGCCGCGGCGGTCCTCGATGTTGCTGCTTTCTCGGAGATCATCTTCGCGCATGGGAAGGGTCCTGCTGGGGCTGCTTCCATGACGCACGGCGCCGGGCTTCGTTCCCGGATGCGTGCGGAAGCTCGTCGGGCGCGGGCACGAGGCCGTAGGGCGCCACCAGGTCCCAGATGTGCCGGGGCACCATGCTGCGCAGCCGCCTCGGGTGCTGGCGGCGCAGGTGCAGCACGGTCTCGGCCGCCTTCATCTCGACGCGGGCGCGGGCGAACTCCAGCCCGCGCGGCCCGATGCGCGGCATCAGCCAGCCCACCAGCGGGCGCAGCCAGTTCGGCATCCCGCGCACCGGCAGGCCGCCCGCGGCGAGCGCCACGTTCTTCAGGAACCCGCGCACCGGCCCCTGCCGCCTGCCGGCGCTGCCGAGGCTTGCGGTGCGGACCTCGTCGCCCAGCAGCGCCAGCAGCTCCTCCCCACGCCCGTTGCGGACCAGCAGCCATTGCTCGCCCTCGCCCGCCATGTAGCCTACGGTGATGTCGGCCAGCACGTTGGTGTAATCGACGCAGGTGCGGCAGGTCAGCGGGAAGAAGTCGGCGGGCAGCTTGCTGATCGGCAGTTGCAGGAACGGGATCGCCCGGCGGCGCCCGTCCCGGAAGCGCAGCTCGACATGGTAGTCGGCGCGGAACTCCAGGTATGTGATGCTGGCGGGATCGTCGGACAGCAGCGCCAGAAACTGGTGGAAATTCTCCGTCGTCGTGTTGTCGGAGCAGGGCGTGCCGATGACGTAGATGCGCTCGAAGCCGAGCCGCCGCTCCAGCGCGCGCAGGGCGTGGACCTGGCACGGGATGCCGATCACCGCGATGCGGCGATGGCCGGCCTGCCGCGCCGGCTCCAGCAGCGCCAGCAGCGGCGCGTAGCCCATGCGCATGCCCCGGCACTCCGCCATGCCCGCGGCCCGCGTCACCAGCACCGGAACCGGGCGCCAGGGGTCGTCCGGGTGCGGGGCCATGGCCAGCACGGCATCGACGGCGCCGGTCTCCAGCAGGCGCTCGGCGATGCGGGTGGTGATGCCGGTCCATTGCGCGCCGGGCCGGGCGGGGGTCAGGGACGCGCGCAGCATCCGGCGGAACGGGCCGAAGAACAGCTCGTCCGGGCGGGCAGGATCGCGGGCGCGGCCGTGCACGCGGGCCTCAAGGCCGGGGTAGTCGGGCGCGATGAACTGGCAGGCGGCGCCGCAGTCGCCGGGGGTGCCGCTGCGCGACACGCCGCAATCCGTGCACAGGCCACGCGGGGCCGGGTCGGCCAAGGGCGGCGCCCAAAGCGCGGCGCCCGGGGCGGCGCCGGTCATGGCAGGGGCTTCACGCCGTCCTTCTCGGCCTGCACGGAGAGGGCGGTCAGGTGGTCGTCCTCGCCCTGCACCGCCCGGACAGTGACCGCGGCGCCCGGCACCAGCAGGCTGCGGTCGCCCGGCAGCAGACCGACCACGCGCACGTCGGGCGCCACCTCGATGTCCTGCTCGCCGCCGGGGTAGCGGAGGTGCAGCGTGCGGCCGGAGGCCACGCCGGCGATGCCGTCCCCCACGATGCCGTCCACCGTGGCGTTGGTCATGGTCTGCTCCGGCGCGTCCATCGGGCGGTGGCCTTCCCCGGTGCCGCGCATGGATTCGGGGAAGATATGCACCTCCAGCGCATGCAGCTTGCCGTCCCGGCCGTGCCGTGCGGCGGAGCCGACGAACTCGCCGGGCTGGATGCTGGCGAGGCTGCGGTCCTCGACGGCGCCGATGCGGACGCCGGGCGGGAGCTGGATGTCAAGGGCGTCACCCTCCGCGGTGCGGACCGCGAGGCGGTCGCCGTCAAGGGCCGTGACCGTGCCGTTGATGCGGACCGGGGCGCCTTGCGCGGCGGCGGACAGCGGGGCGGCAAGCGGCAGCAGGGCGGCGAGGACGGCAGCGGTCAGTTTCGGCATGGATGGCTTTCGGCGATGAACCACCAGCCTACCGCAGTTCGCCGGGCGCGTCATCCGGGGCGCGGCGCCTGGCCCAGGCGGAAGGCGCAAGGGTCCGGCGTGTTGGGCGACAGCATCGGCAGGCACGCCCCGTCCGCGTAGCGCACCGTCAGCAGGCGGGGCGCGCCGTCCAGGAAGGCCGGGGGGATCACGAAGCCGAAGCCCGCGGTCGCGGTTCCGAGGCCCGCCGCCAGTAGGTCCGGGCGCGGCATGTCGCATGCGGCGCGTCCGACCACGGCGCCGTCGATCACGATGTCCAGCATGACCGGGTTCTCGCCCGCCCGGATGGCCCAGCCGCGCACGGCGAAGTCCACGAGGTCCACGCTGCCGCGCCGCTGCCAGGGCGGCCTGGCGAGTGCCGCCAATGCCTCCGGCGGACTGTCCAGCGCCGCGAGGAAGGCCCGGATCTGGCTGCGCATGGCGTCCGGGTCGAAGGCGAAGTTGTGGTGCGTCGGGTCGTCGAGCGGCACCAGCATGGGCGCATCGGGGAGGTCGCGTACCGTGTCGCTTCGCACGTAGGCCAGCGGGGTGGGGTCGTCCATGTGGATGGCGGCGTCGTAGATGTGCAGGTCGCCCTTGTTTTCCAGGTTCCAACGGCTGGTGACGACCAGGCCGGGCTTGTTCGCCACCCAGCGGTACTTGGCAAGCCCCGCGCCCCAGAGCGCCACGAAGCCGTCGCAGGCTTGCGCCCAGGCGAGGCTCACGGCCATCGGCTCGCCGAGCGTGTCGAGCAGGGCGACCGGCTGGCCGGCGAAGCGTTGGCGCAGGGCGGCCACGACGGCGCGCTCGACGGCCAGCGGGGACTGGCTGGCGATGCCCTCGCGGTGGCTGCCGATGGTTTCGTCGCTGCGCACGGCGCCGCGGGCGTTGTGGCCGTCGAACACGACCGTCACAGGCGGGGCCTCGCCGGCCTGCCAGCGCACTGCCTCCTCGATCACCAGGGCGCACAGGGCTTCGAGATCGGTCACGGTGCGGTTCTCGACGCGCAGGCCGACCAGCACGGTGCGTCCCCTGGGCGGCAAGGCCGGAGCGCCGCGGGCGGCATGGGCCGTGACCCGGCGCCGCAGCCTCACGCCGACGCGCTCCCGCGTCGCGCGGAACAGGATCAGGCGGCTCTCGTAGGCGTAGGCGATCAGCGCGCGCTGGTCGGCGAAGCCGCGGCGGACCCGGCCGGCGATCTCGGGGAACAGGGCGTCGATGGGGCCGTAGAACTCGACCTCGCCGGGCAGGCCCGGGACCAGCCACTCCGGCAGCCGGTCCGGCGGCAGCGCCCCGACCAGCGCGTCGATGGCGGTCAGCTCGTTCCAAAGCTGGTGGCCGAGATGCGCGCTGGTCCAGCCGCGCAGGAAGACGGCGAAGCGGGCGGGCGAGGCCGGCTGCGCTCGGGCGGCCAGCAGGCTTTCGGCAAAGTCGGCGAGGTGGCGCAGCAGGCGGCGGCCGAGCGCCGGGAAGTGCTGGAGCAGCAGGCGCTTCTGGTCGCCAGCTAGGCTGATGGCCAGGCCGTGCGCCGGGACGTAGAGGCCGGCCATGCGCGACAGGTGCTCGGTCGCCAGCACGAAGATGTCGAGGCCGCTCGACCAGTCGGCGAAGCGGAACAGGCTGTTGAGGTCGTCGAGCGTGAAGGCGCCGGTGCAGGGCATGTCCGCGCCGCCCGACGGCGACGGCCAGGTGAGCGCGCCGGCCCGCATGGCGGCCGTGAGGCGGTCCTGCAGATCGACGGACAGGGCGCGGCGCAAGGCGTCCGGATCGGCCCAGGGCGGCGGGGCGGCGCCGGGCGCGTCGATGTCGGACGGGGCGGGGTCCGGCAGCACCTCAGCCTGCAGCGCGGCGATGACGGTGCATCGCAGCCCCGGGCCGAGGCGCAGGAACTCGTGCAGGGCGTCCGTCTGCGCCGGATGCAGCCTGACGGGATAGGTCGGCAGCAGCGTGCCGCGCAGGGCGTCGAGCGCCGGGCGGAACGCCCTGCGCAGCGCGGCGCGGGTGTCGGCCGGCCACGGCTCCATGGTGTTGGACTGCCGCCCGGCGCCGTCGAAGAACCATTCCGCCCGCATGCCTTGGTCATGCAGAAGCTCAAAGATCGTGAAACTGTCGGCAACCACTGCGTGCAGCGCCTGCCAGCGTTTCCCGAAATTTGGCATGCTACTCAGGCTGGCCTGCGTGAAGGGCACAATTTTAAATCCAGGACGCGGCTCGTGCTGCAACTTTGAGTCGATAATTTCGCTTGCTTGCACTGAACGCCTCCTGCAACCTTCTCATGGCGTAATGCCAGGGTTAGCGGCACGAGCGCAACCGGCGGCGCGACGCGGGTTCGGGTTCAGCAATTACGGAGGCAGGCGTGGCATTGTCGGTGGCCGTCATCGGGGCGGGTTGGTACGGGTGCCACATCGCCCTCTCGCTGCGCGGCCTCGGCCTCGACGTGACCGTGTTCGACCAGAACGAGCGCGCGATGCACGAGGCGTCGGGCAACAACCAGTTCCGCCTGCACCTCGGCTTCCACTACCCGCGCCACCACGGCACCCGGGCGCAGTCGCGCGACGGCTTCATGCGGTTCGTGGAACGCTACCCGCAGCTGAGCCGGGAGGTCGCCGAGAACATCTACGCGGTCCCGCGCGAGGACAGCCTGATCGACTTCGCCACCTACCGCCTGATCATGACCTCGTCCGGCATCGACTACCGCGAGGTGCGCGAAAGCTCGGTGCTGCTGCGCGGCGTGGACGGGCTGCTGCTGGCGGGCGAGCGGGTGCTGCTGATCGAGCGCGCCCGGCGCTACTTCACCGAGCGGCTGGGCGATAGCCTGCAGCTCGGCCAGCGAATCGACGCGGTGGAGGAGCGCGCCGACGGCATCCACATCGACGGCACCCGCTACGACGTGCTGGTGGACGCGACCTGGGGGCACCGCGCCGGGCTGCCGATGCGGTTCTTCTACGAGCCGACGATGCTGCTGTACTACGAGAC
>CAXSHI010000219.1:0-7225 GCA_964236755.1 uncultured Acetobacteraceae bacterium | reverse complement strand
CCGCCGAGGTCGACGCGCTGTCGGAATGGCTGAGCGCGCGCCGCGGCAGCCGCGAAGCCGCACCTGGGGCAGCCGCGCCCGCCACGCAGTCTGGCGCCAACGCCGCCTCCGGCGGCAGACGCCGGAGCCAGCACGCTCCGCGCGCCCAAGACGCCTGCAGTTCGCCCTCCGGCTGCGGTGCCAGCCGCACATGGCCCGGCGGCGCCGCGGGGCAGCGTCTGGCTGCACGGGCTGCACCCCGTGGCCGCGGCGCTGGCCAACCCGGCCCGCCGCTTGAAGCGCCTGCTGCTGACCGAGGAGGCAGAGGCCACGCTGCTGGCCCGCCTGCCGCAGTCTTGGCCGCTCCCGGCGGAGCGTGCGGATCGCGCCAAGCTGGACCACCTGCTGGGCCGGGACACCGTGCACCAGGGCGCCGCATTGCTGGCGGACCTATTGGCGCCTCCCGCGCTCTCGGCCGTGCTGGAGCGGCCGGGGCCGGTCCTCGTGCTGGACCAGGTGGTCGATCCCCGCAACATCGGCGCCGTGCTGCGCAGCGCCGCGGCGTTCGGCGCCGCCTGCGTCATCACCCAGGACCGCAATGCGCCGGAGGAGACGGGCGTGCTCGCCAAGGCCGCGTCGGGCGCCTTGGAGCAGGTGCCGCTGCTGCGCGCCGTGAACCTGGCCCGGACCCTGGCGGCGCTCAAGGCGGCGGGGCTTTGGGTCGTCGGGCTTGACGCCGGGGGCGCCCCGCTCCGCGGCGCAGCCTTCTTGGAACGGCGCGTGGCGCTGGTGCTGGGGGCCGAGGGCGCCGGCCTGCGCCGCCTGACGCGGGAAACCTGCGACGAGATCGCGGGGCTTGCCATGCCGGGCCTCATGGAAAGCTTGAACGTGTCGGCCGCCGCGACCGTGGCGCTCTACGAACTGCGGCGCGCTCCCTGATGAGCGGCCCTGCCGACGCAGGCGCGTTCGATGCGGAGCGCACCGCCCATGCGTTGATTGCGGCCCGGCGGAGCCGGCGGGTGCTGGAGTGGCTGCCGCCCGACGTCGCGCCGCGCAGGCTGGCGGACGGGATCGCGGCCCAGCTCGCTGTCGCCCGCCTGTCCGGCGCCCAGCCTCCCGCCGGGTTCAAGATCGGCGCGACGTCCCAGCGGATGCAGGAATACCTGGGCCTGCCCGGGCCGCTTGCGGGATTCATCGCCGAGGCCGGGCTGCATGGCAGCGGCAGCACGTTCAGCTTCCACTCTTTCCTGCACGCCGGCGTCGAGTGCGAGCTTGCCGTGGTTCTGGCGCAGGACCTAGCACCCGGCCCGTGCAGCAACGCCCAGGCCGCTGCGGCCATCGGCGAGGTTATGGCCGGCATCGAGGTGGTGGAGAACCGCTACGGCCCGCTCGACGCCCTCGGCATCCCTACGCTGGTCGCCGACCAAGTGTATCACGCCGGCGCGGTCCTGGGCACGCCCTACCCGGACTGGCGCGACCTCGATCTCCGAGGCCTGGCCGGCAGCGTCTCGGTGAACGGGCATGAGCGCGGCGCGGGCATCGGCGCCGACCTTCTCGGGGACCCGATCACCGCGCTGGCCTGGCTCGCAGCGTCGGAAGAGGCCGCGGCCTTCGGCGGCCTGCGCGCCGGGCAGGTCGTGATGCTCGGCAGCATCTGCCCGCCGATCTGGCTCGATGGCCCGGCCGAGATCACGGTGCAGTTCGCCCCGTTGCCCGCCGTAACTTTATCTTTCGTGTAATCTTATAAGGATTGTTTTAACTTATATAGTCGAGAATGCGCTTCAACCGTCACCTGGGATTGTCGCCATGTCCACCGTTCCCGCCGCAAAGCGCCGCATTCAATGGACTGCCTTGTCTGATGACCTGCAGCTCGCCTTGGCTGAACAGGCGCTGCATCGCGCAGCCGAAACCATCGCTGGACAGGCCGAAAGCCTCGCAGCCGAGATGGACGCCGGGTCATTGACCGACCAGGGCGGCCCGGACGCCCTGCGTCTGCTCGCCGCGGTCATCCGCGCCACCAGCAGTGGGCACGGCATGGACACGAAGCGGCACTGACGAGTTCGGATCACCATCCAGATTGGTGCCGGGTGCAGGGATCGAACCCGCGGCCCCCTGATTACAAATCAGGTGCTCTACCATCTGAGCTAACCCGGCATTCGCCGACGGTTTAGCAACCGGGACACCGCCTGCCAACCTCGGTGCCGCCCGCCTGCCCACGCCGCCTTGTCAGGCCGGCAACGGGGCATCTCCGGTGAACTTGCGACGCCGGCGCTGCAGCAGCGTCCAGGCCAGCTTTGTGCCGAGCACGGAAAGCCTTCCCCGCGGTGGAAGGCCCACCGATTTCAGGACCATTCCCATGCTGCGCTCGATATGGCGTAGGCGGTAGAACCCGATTGCCCGGCCCATGTAGGCGGCTATGCAGCGGTCATGCGCATACGCCAGGCTTTCCGGCTCGTTCCCGCAATGGAAGGCATAGGCCAGCTCGTCATCCTCGCTCTCGGTGATCCTGCCGGCAGCGATGCGCAACCGGGTCAGCATGCTGAGCTTCTCCCGAACCAGGTAGCGACGCATATGGTCGTAGAACAGCTTGAAATGCCGGTACTCGTCAGCCGCAATCAGCCGGCAGACCTGCTGCAGCACAGGCTCGCCCGCGGCGTCGGCCAGCGCCGTGTAGTAGCTGCTGGTTCCGGTCTCCACCATGCAGCGGGCGATCAGCTCCCCGGTGCGCGATCCTCGGACCGAAGCGTCGGCATCGAGCGGCAACTTGTAGCCGGAGCGGTAGCGCAGGAAGGCTGCCTCGAAATCCCAGTCGGGATCGGCCAGCATCGCCCATTTGCCCAGCGCATCCCCATGCTGGACCTCTTCGACCGCCCAATTGTCCGTGGCCCCGCGAAAATCGGGATCGTCCTGGAAGATGCGGCCCAGGTACACCGCGTAATCCATTCCGTTCCGCTCGACCATGGCGGCCGCTTTGACGAGCGGGATGATGTCGGGATCAACTAAAGGCGGATCGAAACGGTCCCAATCAACATCCGCAATCCGCCAGTGCTTCATCCGTGGGCCGTCTCATTGAAATTCGACGGCCATAGCAGGCCGGCATGACAGCCGCAGCAACAGGAAACACAGCATCGGGTTGCGACCATAGCGGCATTGCCGGATGGGATGTTGCCGCAAGGTTACAGGCTTACGCGGCCTCGGCGGCGGCAACCATGGCGCGGGCGGCCTGCTGCCGCTGCATCGCGGCTTCCAGCGCAGGGATGTCGGTCTTGCCCGCCGCGGCATACGCCGCGTCCGCCTCGGCCAGCCGGGCCTGGGCAGTCCCGCGGGAGACCTCGGCCACCGCAATCGCCTCGTCGGCCAGCACGGTGCAGCGTTCCGGCGTGACCTCGGCAAAGCCGCCGCTGATATACAGGCGGCTTGTGACCCGCCCGCCCTCGTGCAAGGAAATCGTGCCACCCTGGAGCAGCACGATCATCGGCGCATGGCCCGGCAGCACGCCCATCTCCCCCTCGGCCGCCGGGATCACAGCCATATCGACCGGCTGCGACAGCAGCAGCCGGTCCGGGCTGACGATCTCCAGCAGCGTCGGCATCAGGCGGCGACCTTCAGCCCGTCCGCCTTCTTCACCGCGTCGTCGATGGTCCCGACCATGTAGAACGCGGCCTCCGGCAGGTGGTCGTACTGGCCGTCCACGATAGCCTTGAAGCTGCGGACGGTGTCGGCGATGGACACGAAGATGCCGGGGCTGCCGGTGAACACCTCGGCGACGTGGAACGGTTGCGACAAGAACCGCTCGATGCGGCGGGCGCGGCCGACGACGGCCTTGTCGTCCTCGCTCAACTCGTCCATGCCAAGGATGGCGATGATGTCTTGCAGGCTCTTGTAGGTTTGCAGCACGCGCTGCACCTCGCGCGCCACCAGGTAGTGCTCCTCCCCCACGATGCGCGGGTCCAGCGAACGGCTGGTGGAGTCCAGGGGGTCCACGGCCGGGTAGATGCCCTTTTCGGAGATGGCGCGGTTCAGCACCGTCGTCGCGTCCAGGTGGGCGAAGCTGGTGGCCGGCGCCGGGTCGGTCAGGTCGTCGGCGGGCACGTAGATCGCCTGCACGGACGTGATGGACCCCTTCTTGGTGCTGGTGATCCGCTCCTGCAGCGCGCCCATGTCGGTCGCCAGCGTCGGCTGGTAGCCCACCGCGGACGGGATGCGGCCCAGCAGCGCCGACACCTCGGCGCCGGCCTGCGTGAACCGGAAGATGTTGTCCACGAAGAACAGCACGTCCTGGCCTTCCTCGTCGCGGAAGTACTCGGCCAGGCTCAGCCCGGACAGCGCCACGCGCGCGCGGGCGCCCGGCGGCTCGTTCATCTGGCCATAGACCAGCGCCACCTTGCTGCCCTCGGTCGTGCCCTCGCCGAGCTTGATGACGCCGGCGTCGATCATCTCGTGATACAGGTCGTTGCCCTCGCGGGTGCGCTCCCCCACGCCGGCGAACACCGACACGCCGCCATGCGCTTTGGCGATGTTGTTGATCAGCTCCTGGATCAGCACCGTCTTGCCGACGCCGGCACCGCCGAACAGCCCGATCTTGCCGCCCTTCAGGTAGGGCGCCAGCAGGTCCACGACCTTGATGCCCGTTACCAGGATCTCCGAGCTGGTCGCCTGGTCCTCGAAGGACGGCGCCATGCGGTGGATCGGATAGCGCATGGCGCTGTTCACCGGGCCGCGCTCGTCAATCGGCTCGCCGATGACGTTGAGGATGCGGCCCAGGGTTTCCGGCCCGACCGGCACGCTGATTGGCGCGCCGGTGTCCACCACCTCGCTGCCGCGCACCATGCCGTCCGTGCTGTCCATGGCGATGCAGCGCACGGTCTTCTCGCCCATCTCCAGCGCCACTTCGAGCACCAGCGTGGCGTCGCCGTTCTTGGCATGCAGCGCGTTCTGGATGTAGGGCAGCTCGCCCTCGAACTGCACGTCCACGACCGCGCCCAGCACCTGCGTCACGCTGCCGACGTTGTTCTTCGCCATTATTGAATTCCTTCCCTGACCAGCCCTAAAGCGCCTCGGCGCCCGAGATGATCTCGATCAGTTCCCTGGTGATGTTCGCCTGGCGCGTGCGGTTGTAGTTCAGCGTCAGGCGGTTGATCATGTCGCCGGCGTTGCGGGTCGCGTTGTCCATGGCGGACATGCGAGCACCCTGCTCACCGGCCGCACTCTCGATCAAGGCGCGGAACAGCTGGATGGCCATGTTGCGCGGCAGCAGGGCGGCGAGGATCGCCTCCTCGTCCGGCTCGAACTCGTACTGCGCCTGCGGGCCGGCCGGCTTCTCCGCCGCCTCGGCTTCTGGCATCGGCAACGGAACCAGCCGCGCCTCCGTCGGCACCTGGCTGATCACCGACACGAACCGGTTGTAGATCACCGTGCACACGTCGAACTCGCCGGCCGCCAGCATGGCGGTGATGCGCGCCGCCACCTCGTCCACGTCGGAGAACTCGACGCGCTTCTTGCCGGCGAAGCTGTACTCGCCGATCAGCCGGTCCGCGTACTCGCGCCGCAGATAATCGCGGCCCTTGCGGCCCACGGTGATGACGCGGACCGTCTTGCCCTCGCCCTCAAGCCGCTGGATGGCGGTGCGGGCGGCGCGGCCGACGTTGGTGTTGAAGGCGCCGGCCAGGCCGCGATCGGCCGTCACCACGACCAGCAACTGCACCTGCTCGCGCCCGGTGCCGATCAGCATCCTCGGTGCGTTCGGCGACCCGGCGGCGCTCACCGCCAGCGCCGCCAGCATGCGCTGCATCCGCTCGGCGTAGGGGCGCGCCGCCTCTGCCTGCGTCTGTGCCCGCTTCAGCTTGCTCGCCGCCACCATCTTCATGGCCGACGTGATCTTGCGGGTGGACTTGACGCTGTTGATCCGCGCCCGGAGCGCCTTGAGGCTAGCCATCAGGCGAAATTCTTGGTGAAGCCGTCCATGAAGGACGCCAGCGTCTTCTCGACGTCGGGCTTCATCTCGCGAGTGTCGCGGATGCCGGCGAGCACGCTCGGCTCCTTGGTCTTCAGCTCGGAGATCATCCGACGCTCGAACTCGCCGATCTTGCCGACGGCGATGCCGTCCAGGTAGCCCTTGGTGCCGGCATACAGGCTGATGACCTGTTCCTCCACCGGCATCGGGCTGAACTGCGGCTGCTTCAGCAGCTCGGTCAGCCGGGCGCCGCGCGCCAGCAGCTTCTGCGTGGAGGCGTCGAGGTCGCTCGCGAACTGCGCGAACGACGCCATCTCGCGATACTGCGCCAACTCCAGCTTGATGGAACCAGCGACCTTCTTCATCGCCTTGATCTGCGCGGAGGAGCCGACGCGCGACACCGACAGGCCGACGTTCACCGCCGGGCGGATGCCGCGGAAGAACAGCTCCGTCTCCAAGAAGATCTGCCCGTCGGTGATGCTGATGACGTTGGTCGGGATGTAGGCCGACACGTCGCCCGCCTGCGTCTCGATGATCGGCAGCGCCGTCAGGGAGCCGGACCCGAACGCCTCCGACATCTTCGCCGCGCGCTCCAGCAGGCGGCTGTGCAGGTAGAACACGTCGCCCGGATACGCCTCGCGGCCCGGCGGACGGCGCAGCAGCAAGGACATCTGGCGGTACGCCACCGCCTGCTTCGACAGGTCGTCGTAGCAGATCATGGCGTGCATGCCGTTGTCGCGGAAGTACTCGCCCATCGTGCAGCCGGTGTAGGGCGCCAGGAACTGCATGGGCGCCGGATCGCTTGCGGTGGCGGCGACGACGATGGAGTACTCCATCGCGCCGTTCTCTTCCAGCGTGCGGACCAGTTGCGCGACCGTCGAGCGCTTCTGCCCGATGGCCACGTAGATGCAGTAGAGCTTGGCCCCCTCGTCGGTGCCGGCGTTGATGCCTTTCTGGTTGATGATCGCGTCGATGATCACGGCGGTCTTGCCGGTCTGCCGGTCGCCGATCACCAGCTCGCGCTGGCCGCGGCCGACGGGGATCAGCGCGTCGATGGCCTTGAGGCCGGTCTGCATCGGCTCGTGCACCGACTGGCGCGGGATGATGCCGGGCGCCTTCACCTCGACCCGGCTCTGCGTCACGTCCGCGAGCGGCCCCTTGCCGTCGATGGGCTGGCCCAGCCCGTCCACCACGCGCCCCAGCAGGCCGCGGCCGACCGGCACGGACACGATGTCGCCCGTGCGGGTCACGGTGTCGCCTTCGCGGATGCGGCTGTCGTCGCCGAACACCACG
>CAXSHI010000218.1:0-7267 GCA_964236755.1 uncultured Acetobacteraceae bacterium | reverse complement strand
CGACCCGCTGCTGGCAAGCGACAGCCCATATCGTTTCGCACCCAGAACTTGAGGGGCATGCAGCGGCTGCCATCCGTGCTATCTCACCCGCGTGCCGGGGCTGGTCCCGGCACTTCAGGAGTGGCCCGATGCACCGCCTGATCCTCGCGCTTGGCTTGCTTGCGCCGATGGCTACGCACGTCGCGGCCCAGTCGTCCGCCGTGCGTGCGGAGCAGCCCTGGGCACGCGCCACGGCCCCTCGGCAAACCGTCGGCGGCGTCTATGTGACGCTCACCAGTCCCGTCGATGACCGCTTGCTGGGCGCCAGCAGCCCCGTCGCCGGCCGTGCGGAGGTGCATGAGATGACGATGCAGGGCGACGTGATGCGGATGCGGGAACTGGCGGACGGGCTGAGGCTGCCGGCCGGGCAGGCGGTCCAGCTCACGCCGGGCGGCCTGCACGTCATGCTGGTGGGATTGCAGCAGCCGTTGGTGGCCGGGCAGGTGGTGCCGGTGCAGCTTCGTTTCGAGCACGCGCCGCCGCTCGACTTGCAGGTGCGGGTCGCGCCGGTCGGCGCGCAGGGGCCGGGCATGGCGAAGCCGGGCATGGAGCACGCGCATTGACCCTTCGGCGCCGGCTGCTGCTGCTCGCCCCGGCAGGGCTGCTCGGGACCGGGCTGCTGGGTGCTGCGGGCTGGACGGCGCTGCGCCGGGAGGATGACGTCCCGCAGGTCGGCGGCCCGTTCCGGCTGCGCGCGGCGGACGGGCGGGATGTCACCGACGCGGAGTTCCGCGGCCGTTGGATGCTGGTCTATTTCGGCTACACCCACTGCCCCGACGCCTGCCCGACGGCGCTGCAGGACATGGCGAACGCGCTGGACAGCCTGGGCCCCGAGGCGAAGCGCAAAGTCGCCGTCCTGTTCATCACCGTCGATCCGGAGCGTGACACCCCCACCGTGATGCAGGACTACGTCACCGCCTTCGACGCGCCCATCACCGGGCTGAGCGGCACGCCGGAGCAGGTCGCGGCGGCGGCGAAGGCCTACCGCGTGTACTACGCCAAGCACCCCAAGGCCGGCGGCGAGTACGACATGGACCACAGCAGCGTTATCTACGTGATGGACCCACGCGGCCGCTTCGCCGCCAACTTCACGCACGAAACGGCACCGGACGCGATGGCCGCCAAGCTCCGCGCCCTGATGGCCTGAAAGTTAAACCGCGATCGCCCTGACTGTGTCAGGGCACGATCTAGGTCGGCATCATGTAGCGCCCGCCACCAGACCTTAGTTCTACTGGCGAGTGTCTGGAATAATCCAAGCTGGGTCCACATGTTTGTCGGCATGCCCGACCTCGATGCCGCCCCCATACCGTCGTTGTCTCAACCGCTCCCTTCATCGAGTCCGGAGCGCATACCTGCGCATCCGGCATTCGATCTCTTCAAAAAGGTCCTCTCGCCCGAGAAAATCCCAGGATGGACGGGGTTGCTGCTTTCGGTGCTGTTCGGGATCGCCAGCTGGAAGGGAGTCATCGACCTATACCTACCTGCTGTTCAAGCAGTTAGCGGGGTAGCTGTGGCAACTATGCTGGACACGCTCGCGTCCCCCGTCGTCTCAATCGTCCTCGCTTTCTGGAGCGGGTTTCACCTATGGTTCATATCAACCTACATACATCCAAGCGACAGGCGATTTCTTGCCACCTTAGCTTGGGTTTTGTTTGCCATGTTCGTGGTGCCATTCGCCTCGCTCTCGTTGTTCGGGTATCTTATCACTAAAAGCAGCATCCCGGCAGCAGTGCATTATTACGCACTTCAGGAGCTTGAACGACGTCTCGATGAAGACCAGAGCCAAAAGCTGTATGCTGCTTTGAGGAAGGTGGCTGACCGTCTGCCTGTCTTTGGCGTGACATCGGCCCGCAATCCCGAGTCCATGCAATACGCGAGTGATTTTATGAGCGTGTTCTTTGGATCTGGGCTGCATTTGGCCAACGGCCCTCGTCAATCAGCGGGCATAGACCCTTTAGACCTGATGTCCCCCGCTTTCCGCGGTCTCATGATTGGCGTGAAAGATTACCGCGCGCCGCCACCACCGGCATTGATCTTGCGTGACGCTCTCAAGGAGGGAGGTATTTCAGCTTATTTTGTAAACCTGCCAACCGCCACCGAAGATCAGTTTTCCCTGATTGTGGGATTGAAGTAGAACCTGCGCTCATCAGTGCAGCCGCAACGTGCCTACGCCGAGAACCTTCATCACCGCGAACAGAAACCGAGCCGGTAATGCGCCCTGGTTGATCCTCACTGTCACTGACCCCCTCGCTCCCAGGCAATCCTATTTCGGTCAGCCGCCGAGCTAGTTCGGTGGCGATCTCTTGGCGCTTGCGGATCAGGCTTAACAGGACGGGAGTTCTGGTTGCAATGTTGTCTGAGATCGTGAGCGAATTTTACCGTTGGGGCCGTGCTGGAGCTATGTTCCTGTGGTGACGGGTGCTATATAGTGCCGCATAGTGCCGCCCTAAATTTTGTTTTAACGACCAACTTGTCGCATGACTGGCAACGCTGTCGCGTTCTCAGTCAAAACTACATTGGTCTAGCCGCGTCCGCAGAGATCGCGTAGGGACGGGCATGGACATCGCCACTCTCATGCCGTCGCGCATCGTTGCCGTCGCGCGGGCCGCCTACGCCCGCCCGGATACGGAGTTCCTGTGCTTCGGCGAGAGCGACCGGCCCGGTCCCCCGGGCGCCATCGCGGCGGCGACGGCGGCATTGGCCCGCGGCGACGCGCTGTACTCCGATGTGCGCGGCATCCTGCCGCTGCGGCACGCGCTTTCGGACATGCTGACTCGCCTGCACGCCCGGCCGGTCAGCGAGGACCGCATCCAGGTCACGGCATCCGGCATGACCGCGGTCAACGTGGCGCTCGCCGCGGTGGTGCGCGCCGGCGACCGCGTCGTGCTGCACACGCCCGCCTGGCCCAACCCGGCCAACGCCACCCTGCTGCGCGGCGCGAGCGTCGATGCGCTGCCGCTCGACGCCCTGCCGGATGGGCGGTTCCACCTGGACATGGACCTTCTCGCGGCCAAACTGCCCGGCGCCCGCGCGCTGGTGCTGAACTCCCCCAACAACCCCACGGGCTGGACCGCGACGCTGGCCGAGACGATGGCGATCCTGGACCTGTGCCGGGCGCATGGCGTGTGGCTCATCGCCGACGAGGTCTATACCCGGCTGGTCTATGACGGGTCGGAGGCGGCGCCGTCCCTGCTGGACGTGGCCGACCCTTCCGACCGGGTGATCGTGTGCAACAGCTTCAGCAAGACCTACGCGATGACCGGCTGGCGGCTGGGCTGGATGGTGCTGCCCGCCGGCGCGCGGGACCAGGTGGCGGAGATCGTCGAAGTCACCCACAGCGGCACGGCACCGTTCGCGCAGGCCGGCGCTCTCGCTGCCCTGGAGGACGAGGCGTTCGTCGGGGCGTTCCGCGCCCATTGCGCCGCCGGGCGGCACCTGGCGCTGGACGGCCTGGCGGGGTTGAACGGCATACGCCTCGCCGCCCCGGACGGCGCGTTTTACGCCTTCATCGGCGTGGACGGGCTGCGGGACAGCCTGTCGCTCGCCTTGTCGCTGGTGCACGAGCATGGCGTGGCCCTGGCGCCGGGCAGCGCGTTCGGCGAGGCGGGGGAGGGCTACCTGCGCCTGTGCTTCGCGCAGAACGCGGAGCGGATCGAGCGCGCCATGCACCGGTTGCGCGCCGGGCTGCAGGCGCGGTGAGCCAGGCCCCCTGCAGCGTCTGCGGTGCGCCCGCCCGCCCGCCGTTTCGCGCACCCGCGGCCGAGCTTGCCCCCGACCTCGACCATCGGCCCGGCGAGCCGGCCCGCTCCACCCTGCCGCGATGGGTCGCCACATGCCGCCGCTGCGGCGCGTCGGGCCCGGACCTTTCGGCGCTGCCGGCTGGTGCGGCAGATGTCGTGCGGTCCGAGGCCTACTGTGCGCTTCGCACCCCAGGTCCGGCCATGCCGTTCCTGCGCTGGGCGCTGATCTGCGAGCGGACCGGCGATGCCGCGGCAGCGGCGGAGGCGACGCTGCACGCCGCATGGGCGCTGGATGACGCCGGCGAGCCTGCCGCCGACCTGCGCCGACGCGCCGCGGCGCTGTTCGGGAACTCCGGCGGCCTGGAGGACGCGCTGCGGCTGATCGACGTGCTGCGCCGGGCCGGGGACTTCGCCGCCGCGGCGTCCCGTGCGGCGGCCCTGGATGGCATGGCGCTCGACGAGAACAGCGCCGCCATCCTGGCGTTCCAGCGCGACCGCATCGCCGCCGCCGACCCGGCGCGCCACATGATCAGCAGCGCCCTGCGCCCGCCCGCCCGCCGCCCGCATGTGACGCACGGGCGGGCCGAGGCGACCGGGTTCTGGGGACGCCTGTTCAGCCGATGACCATCGAGGACGACCTGCGCCGCGCGCTGGACGAGAAGGCCAAGCCGTTGGGTTCGCTGGGCCGGATCGAGGATCTGGCGGTCCAGCTCGGCACGCTCCAGGGCACGCTGCGTCCGCGCGTGGAGGACCCGGTGGTGCTGGTGTTCGCCGGCGATCACGGCGCGGTGGCGTCGGGCGTCTCGGTGTTTCCCTCCGCCGTGACCGCGGCCATGGTGCGGACCTATCTGGCCGGCCGCGCCGCGGTGAACCTGTTCGCGCGGCAGGCCGGCGCCCGCGTGGTGGTGGTGGACGCCGGCGTCGCGGCCGAGCTGCCGGCACACCCCGGCCTGATCGCGGCCAAGGTCGGCTGGGGCACGCGGGATTGGGCGCACGGCCCGGCCATGACGCCGGCCGACGCCGAGGCGTGCCTCCGCGGGGCCGCCGCGGTCGTGGACCGCCTGGCGGACGGGGGCTGCACCGTGCTGGCGCTGGGCGAGATGGGGATCGGCAACACCGCGAGCGCCGCGCTGCTGGCGCACAAGGCCGGGGGCCTGCCGCTCGATCCGCTGATCGGGCGCGGCGCCGGGCTGGACGACGCCGGGCTGGCGCGCAAGCGGGCGGTGGCCGCACAAGGCGCTGCCCGCACGCCGTCCCGGCTGGCGCCGCTCGACGCGCTCGCCGAGTATGGCGGGTTCGAGATCGCCATGCTGGCCGGCGCGGTCCTGCGTGCGGCGGAGCGCCGGGTCTGCGTCGTGGTGGACGGCGTGATCGTGACCGCCGCCGTCCTCCTGGCGCACGCGATGCGGCCCGGGTGCCTGGACGCCTGCGTGTTCGCCCACCGCTCGGCCGAGCCGGGCCACGACGCCATGCTGGCCCATCTGGGCGCCGTGCCGCTGCTCGACCTCGGGATGCGGTTGGGGGAGGGGTCCGGCGCCGCCCTGGCTTTGCCGCTGCTGCGGGCGGCGTCGGCGGTGCTGTCGGACATGGCGGAGCTGCGGGACGTTTCTTGATCCGGCGAGAGGTGCGCCTGTTGCTGACGGCGGTGCAGTTCCTCACCCGGCTGCCGGTGCCGGGCTGGGTCGGGCACGGCCCGGGGCAGCTCGACCGCGCGATGCGCTATCTGCCGCTGGTCGGCATCGGCGTGGGGCTGGTCGGGGCGGCGGTGCTGGGGCTTGCCGGCGCCGGGCTGCCGAGGCCGGCGGCGGCGCTGCTTTCGGTCGCCGCGACCCTGCTGCTGACCGGCGCGCTGCATGAGGACGGGTTGGCCGACACGCTGGACGGCCTGTGCGGCGGCGCCACCCGGGACGACGCGCTGCGCATCATGCGGGACAGCCGGCTCGGCACCTATGGCGCGGCGGGGCTGGCGGTCGTCTTGGGCCTGAAGGTGGCGGCGCTGTCCGCCTTGCCCGCGGCGGGGCCGGCGCTGGTGGCGGGCCATGCCGGCAGCCGGTTCCTGGTCGTCTGCGTGCTGGCCCGGCTGCCGTATGCCCGCACGAAGGGCAAGGCGGCTGCGGTGGCAGGCGGGGTCGGCGCCGTGGAACTCGCGGTGGCCGGGTGCTGCGGCGTGCTGCCGATGCTGCTGCTGGGAAGCCGGGCGGCGCCGGCGCTGCTGCTGGCGGCCGGGCTGGCCTGGGGCATGGCGCGTTGGTACGACCGGCGGCTGGGCGGCTACACCGGGGACGGGCTGGGCGCGGTGCAGCAGATGACGGAGCTGGCCATCCTGCTCGTGGCGCTGTGGCGCGCGGCCTGATCCTTGCGGCCCGGCACCCGCGCCCGCGGGTCGGCAGCCGCATCTGCTACGGCCGGCTGGATGTGCCGCTGGCCGAGCCTGCCGCCGCCGGCGCCGCCGCGCTGATCGCCGCGGTGGACGATCCCATCGAGCGCATCATCGCCAGCCCGCTCGCCCGCGCGCAGGATGTGGCCCGTGCCGTCGCCGCCCGCACCGGCGCGCCGGTGCGCACCGACGACCGCCTGGCGGAGATGGATTTCGGCGCCTGGGAAGGCGAGGCCTGGTCCGCCATCCCGCGCGCCGAGATCGACGCCTGGGCCGCCGACCCGCTGCGCTACCGGCCCGGCGGCGGCGAGTCGGCCGCCGACGTGCTGATGCGCGTCCGCCGCGCCTGGACCGGCATCGCAAGCTCGGCTGACACCACGCTGCTCGTGACCCATGCCGGGCCGATCCGCTGCCTGCTGCACGTGGCGCTCAGGGTGCCGATCCTCGACGCCATCCAGGCCAGCATCGCCTATGGCTCGGTGACGCGCTTCGCCTCATCGGCACCCGGGTGATCTGAGACAAAGCCGAACCACCCGCCATGGCTGTCACCCGGCCCACGAGCAGAGCCCAAGGCGTCCAGGGAACCGTATTGCGCCAATGGGGTTTCATGCTGCATCGACAACACCGAAGGAGACAGCGGATGGACGAGAATCGTTTTGAAGGCGCGGCCCGCAAGGTTGGCGGGAAACTCGAAGGGGCGGTCGGTGACCTGACCGGGGAC
Organism: uncultured Acetobacteraceae bacterium; assembly: GCA_964236755.1. Taxonomy (GTDB): domain Bacteria; phylum Pseudomonadota; class Alphaproteobacteria; order Acetobacterales; family Acetobacteraceae; genus CAHJXG01. Next base: position 390 of record CAXSHI010000218.1, on the reverse strand, counting down.
CGGAAGATGCAGGCGGACGGCGCGATGGACCGGGTGTCCGGAAGCGCGCAGCGGGCGTACGGGCAGGCGAAGGACGGCATGCGCAACCTCGCCGGACAGGCCGGCGACCAGGCGAGCGACTATGGCTCGCAGATGCTCGACCAGCTTGAGGAGGCGGGCGACTACCTGGCGGAGCAGGTCGATCAGCGCCCGATCACGGCCATCCTGGTCGCGGCCGGAGTGGGCTTCCTGATCGCCATGGCGACGAAGCCGGCGCCGCGTGTGGTTTACCGCCGCCGCTGATATCTGGCAGCGCGTCTCCGGTCCCAACACGAGGGACCGGACGACCCCTGTGGTGCCCTTCTCTGATTGGGAGTGTGGGTGTCGAGTTGGTCCTCTGCCTTTTGCCGG
>CAXSHI010000217.1:0-7292 GCA_964236755.1 uncultured Acetobacteraceae bacterium | reverse complement strand
GCGCGCGGCGCCGGGTGCGGTCTATGGGCGGGCGCCGCGGGCTTCAGGGCATCGAGCGCGCCGTTGTTCACCGCGGGCGCCGCCGGCTGCGCCCGCGCGGCGCCGCACAGGCAGAGCAGCAGCAGGGTCCGCCGGGCCGCCGTGCCCCCGCGCATCAGCCGGCGCGGCCCTCGGCGGCGGCGACGCCCTCCGCCACCACCTCCCGCAGCCGGGCGTGCATGTGCGGGTTGGCGGCCACGATGTCGTTCGGCCCGGCGTCGTGCAGAGTGCTTTCCGCGCCCGCCGGGTCGGTCACGAAGCCGCCTGCTTCCCGCACGATCAGCAGCCCGGCCGCCATGTCCCAAGGCTTGAGGCCCAGCTCCCAATACCCGTCGAAACGCCCGGCCGCGACCCAGGCGAGGTCCAGCGCCGCTGCCCCGAAGCGCCGGATGCCGGCGACCTGCGGCATCAAGACGCCCAGCGTGCGGGCGAACGCCAGCCGGTTGCCGCCGGAAACCGCCGCGAACGGGATGCCGGTGGCGAGCAGCGCGTCCTTGAACTCGCGCCGGGCGGACACGCGCAGCCGCCGCTCGTTCAGGAACGCGCCGCCGCCCTTCTCCGCCCAGAACATCTCATCGTGCACGGGGTTGTAGATCATGCCCGCCGCGATCTCGCTGCCGCCGTCCGGCAGCCGCCGCTCCAGGGCGATGGAGATGCACCATTGCGGGATGCCGTGCAGGAAATTGCTTGTTCCGTCGAGGGGATCGACGATCCAGCGCCAGGCCCAGTTGGCGCTGCCCGACATGCCGCTTTCCTCCATGAGGAAGCTGTAGCCCGGCCGCGCCCGGCCCAGCTCCTCCCGCATGGTGGCCTCCGCCCGCAGGTCCGCCTGGCTCACGAAGTCGCTCGGCCCCTTGACGCTGACCTGGAGCTGCTCGACCTCGTTGAAGTCGCGCAGCAGGCGCTTCGACGCCTTCTGCGCCGCGTTCTGCATGACGGTCATGTGGGGCGACAGGCGGAGCGCCATCAGCCGCGCGCCCGCTCCACGTAGCTCGCGTCCTCGGTCCGCACCACGATGCGCTCGCCCGCCTCGACGAAGGGCGGCACCTGGGTCTTGACGCCGTTCGACAGGCGGGCGGGCTTGTAGCTGCTGGTGGCGGTCTGGCCCTTGACCACGGGATCGGCCTCGACGACCTCCAGCACCACGGTGTTGGGCAGGCGCACGCCCGTCGGCTCCTCCTCCACCATGTCGACGGTGACGGTCATGTTGTCCTGCAGGAACGGCGCGAGGTCGCCCAAGAGGTCCAGCGGCACCATGGTCTGCTCGTAGTTCTCCGGGTCCATCAGCACGACGTTGGCGCCGTCGGTATAGGAGTAGGTGAACTCCTTCTCGGAGGTCGCCAGCCGTTCCACGGTGTCGGCGGTGCGCCAGCGTTCGTTGGTCTTGTTGCCGGTCTTGAGGTCGCGCATCTCGACCTGGATGAAGGCGCCGCCCTTGCCCGGGGTAATGATCTGCTGTTTCAGCACGGTCCAGCGGCGGCCACCGTGGTCCAGCACCTGGCCGGCGCGTATGAGGTTTGCCTGCTGCTTCATCGAACGGACCTGCTTATCGAAGACGGATCATGCGCGGGCACGGCCCGCATGCTGAAAGCCGCTTCTAGCCGGTGCCCGGCACCCCGGCAAGGATGCGGCCTGGGGTGCGGGGACGCGGGGCGCTTGGGATGATGCGGGACGCCTGTGTCTGTTGCGGGTTGCACGCAGACGATCTGTTAGGGGCCGGGCGGACGCTCGAACCAGAACCCGGCGGGAGCCGGCACGGCTGCCGCCGCTTCAAGCCAGGCGGCAACCTCCGGCGGCACCGGCCGCTGGCCCGCTTCCCAGCGACGGACCAGGCGGGAATCGACAGTACGGTCCTCGTTGGAAAGCACGTCAGCCAAGTGCTGCACGGTCAGGCGCAGGCGGTTCCGCCACTCGCGGAGGTGCTCCCCTGTCACGGGGGAGGACCCTGCTCAAGGGCGGCGATCCTTTCTTCCAATGCATCGAGGCGATGGCCGACCTGCACCTTCAGCATTCCAGTCTGCCCGCCAAGCTCCATCTTGATGATGGACTCAAGCTCATCCACCGCGTCTCGTACGCCAGCTTGAACGTCGTTTAGACGATTTTCCAAATGGCTGAATCGCTGGTCGATGTGGTTGAACCGCAACTCGGTCTCCGCAAACTTCCGGTCATGCCGGACGACGGCACGCTCCAGCCGAGATAGCGTGGCGTGGGTGGCAGCCTGTCCCTCCTGGATCTGCTGCAAGATTCGGAAAATCAACGTGTTGTCCGATGTGCCTGACATGGGCCGACCCCTTGACTCGGCATAGCCCATCTCGCGTCCTTGCGGAAACCCGAGCCACTTGCCGCAGTGTCTCACTTATAAGATGCTTATAGCAACGACGCAATCTAAGTTCCGACCATTGATGCTTCGACCCGCCGAGGGCTCATGGCGGCTGGCGGACATGAGTATGCCCGTTGCACAGATCGGCAACGAAGCCGAGCGCCTCCCAGAACACCGGCGCAAGCACGGTGCCGGCGTTGACCGTCACGCTCCGGCCTGCCGTGCCCGGCCGTTCGAGCAGGGCCACGGCCAGCCTCCGCCCGATCCCTTGGCGCCGCCACGCCGGATGAATGTAGAAGCGCCACATGCGCAGCGCGCCCGGCACGGCCGGGTCGAGCGTCAGGCCCCCGACGCCCGCGAGCGCGCCCGCCAGGCTGGCCGTGAGCAATGCCTCGCCCGGGCGGTCGAAGCGCACGATGCCCGATGTCCAATCGGCGGCGAGCCGTTCCAGGAACCGGTGGCCCTCACGCCGCGCTTCCGCGCGCAGAACGGCAATGCCGTGCGGCAGCGTCCCGGCCACGGCAGCGATCTGCACGCAGGTCAGCGTTGGCCCGGCATGTCGTCGTACAGCGCATGCCATCCTCCCGCCGGGTCCAGCACCCCGCCGTCCTCCAAGAAACCCGGCCCAATCGGCACCTTGCCGTGCCCGCCCGGGATGTCCAGCACGTAGGTCGGCCAGGCCAGCCCCGTGACCCGGCCGCGCAGCGTCCGCAGGATGCGCTGCCCTTCCGCAATCGGCACGAGGAAGCGCGCCGTGCCCGGCGCGGGGTCGAGATGGTGCAGGTAATAAGGCTTCACCCGGGCGCGCAGCATGGCGCGGAGCAGGTCTTCAAGGGCCTGCGCGCTGTCGTTCACCCCGCGCAGCAGCACGGACTGCCCGAGCAGCGGGACGCCGGCCGCCTGGATGCGGCGCAGCGCCGCCTGGGCGTCCGGCGTGAACTCCCGCGCGTGGTTGGCGTGCAGCACCAGCCAGACCGGGGGGCCTACGTCCATCGCCGCCGCCAGCGCGTCGGACACGCGGGACGGGTCGGCGACGGGCACGCGGGTATGGATGCGTAAGTGCTCGATGTGCGGGATGTCGGCAAGCCGGCGCAGGATGGCGCCGAGCCGGCGCGGCGAGAGCATCAGCGGGTCGCCGCCGGTCAGGATCACCTCGCGCACCGCCGGGTGGGCATGGAACCAGGCGTAGGCGGCCTCAAGCTCCGCGTCGGACAGCAGCCCGCCGCCCGGCCCCACATGCTCGCGCCGGAAGCAGAAGCGGCAGTACACCGGGCAGACCAGCAGCGGCTTCAGCAGCGCGCGGTCGGGGTAGCGGTGGACCACGCCGGGCAGGGGGGACAGCGCGTCGTCGCCGATGGGGTCGGCGCGCTCGTGCGGCGCGGTGGCGAGTTCCGTCGGGTCCGGGATGAACTGGCGGCCGATAGGGTCGGCGGGATGCCCGATCAGCGCCCGCATGGCCGACGTGATGGCGACGGCGTAGCGCGCCCCGACCCGCTCCAGCGCCGCGCGGTCCTCGGGCGCGGCAAGGCCGGCGGCGACCAGGTCCTCGGCGGTGCGGATCACGGCAGGTCCCGCACCAGGTAGCGCACGGTCCGTGTCCCGCCATGGATGGCGGCCTGCCCGACCTTGCGGAAACCCAGGGCGGCATGGAAGGCGTCGGAGGCCGGGTTGGGCGGGATGCGGTTGACCTCGGCGGCCACCATCCGCTGGCCCGCGGCACCCGCCGCCGCGAAGGCGCCGGCATACAGCCGCCGCGCCAGGCCGCGGCCCCGGGCGTGCGCCGCGACCACGACGCGGTCCACGTAGGCGAACCGCTCGAACCGCTCCCGGAACCAGCGGTGGTTCGGGCTGTCGTACGCCGCCGTCTCGTCCAGCAGCAGGACGAAGCCGTCCACGTCGCCGACCTGCGCCGCCCACAGCGCCTGCCGCACCAGCCCGGTCAGCCGGCCGTGGTCAAGCAGCGACAGCTCCGCCGCGTGGGCGTTGTTGAGCGCGAGCACGCCGTCCAGCCGGTCCGGCGCAATCGGCGTCACGCGGCCACGATCTCGGCGGCCGTGTAGCCCTGGATGAACAAGAGCGCGCGCAGCCCGCAATGCTCGATGCGCGCCTGCGCCTCGGCGCTCACGATGGGCTTGGCGTGGAACGCCACCCCCAGCCCGGCGGCGCGGATCATCGCGAGGTCGTTGGCCCCGTCCCCCACCGCGAGGCACTCGCCCATCGCGAGGCCGCGCTCCCCGGCCAACTCCCGCAAGGCGTCGAGCTTGGCGGCGCGGTCGAGGATCGGCTCGCCCACCTCGCCGGTCAGCGCCGCGCCGTCGTCCCCCAGCGTGTTGGCCCGGTGCACGTCGAAGCCGAGCCGCGCCGCGACCCGCCCGGTGAAATAGGTGAACCCGCCCGACACCAGCGCCGTCACAGCACCATGCGCCCGCATGGTGGCGACCAGCTCGGCAGCACCCGGCATGATCGCGGTCGCCTTCCAGGTCCGCGCCAAAGCGTCGAGCGGCAGGCCACGCAGCAGGCCGACCCGCTCCCGGAGTGCCGCCGCGAAGTCGATCTCCCCGTTCATGCTGCGCCGGGTGATCGCCGCGACCCGGTCCTGCAGCCCGGCGTAGGCGGCGAGTTCGTCGAGCGTCTCCGTGGTGACGACCGTGCTGTCCATGTCGGCGATCAGCAGGCGCTTGCGGCGGCCCTCCGCCGGTGTCACGACGGCATCGACCGGCGCGGCGTCGAGCGCCGCGTGGATCAGCGCCGGGTCCGGGGCGGCGGGGACGGGGATCTCGGCAGCCTCGCCCGGGGACAGGGGGCGGGGCGGCCCGCCGCGCACCGCCTCGGCGACGCGGGCGATGAGCGCCGGGGTGAGGGCGCCGGTGCCTTGGGGGGCGACGAGGGTGAGGACATGCATGGCGGAGGGATGCCAGGGGAAGTGCTGTGGGGCAAGCTGACGCGCGGCTCCCGCGTGCCGTGATCGTCGCCGGCCCCACCGCCAGCGGCAAGTCGGCGCTGGCGATGGAGCTGGCCCGGCGCACGGGCGGCGCGGTGATCAACGCGGATTCCATGCAGGTCTACCGCGAGCTGCGCATCCTGACCGCGCGCCCGAGCGCCGCCGACGAGGCGGCGGTCCCTCATGCGCTGTATGGCGTGCGCTCCGCCGCCGAGCCGGGCAGCGCCGCGTGGTGGCGGGGCGCGGCGCTGGCCGCCATGGACGCGGCGCGCGCCGCCGGGCGGCTGCCGATCCTGTGCGGCGGCACCGGGCTGTACTTGCAGGCGCTGACCCAAGGCCTTGCCGACATTCCCGACCCCGGCGCCGAGGCGCGGGCGGAGGCGCGATTGATGCTCGCGGATCTCGGCCCGGCCGCCCTGCACGCCCGGCTTGCGGAGGCCGATCCCGTGACGGCGGCCACGCTGCGTCCCAGCGATGGGCAGCGCCTGGCGCGCGCCTGGGAGGTTTGGCGCGGCACCGGGCGGGGCCTCGCGGCCTGGCAAGCGGCAACGCCGGAAGCGGCAACGCCGGCGCGGCCGGCCTGGTCCTTTCGGATGATGCTGCTGGACCCGCCGCGTGATATGTTGCGCAATGCGATTGAAAAGCGGTTCACCAGCATGCTGACGGCCGGCGCGGTTCAGGAAGCGGCGGCATTGCTTGCCTTGCGCCTCGACCCGGCGCTGCCGGTGCTTCGGGCGCACGGCGTGCCGGAGCTGTCGGCGCATCTGCGCGGCGAGCTGACGCTGGAAGAAGCGCAGTGCCGGGCAATATCGGTGACGAGGCAGTACACCAAGCGCCAAGCGACATGGTTCCGGCGCCGGGCCATCGTTGACCCGTGCGCCACGCATACGATCCATGCGCGGTTCGCGGACGGAACGCAATTTTCGGAAAGCGTTTGGTGTGGTTTAATGCATTTCATGAGGATCGCGGACCGGCGCGCCGCATCGGACGGGGCGGCGCCCGGCGTAAGGGGAGACACGACATGACGGCCATCCAGCAGCAGTCCGGCGCCGAGATCCTGCTCCGTGCGCTCCGCGACCAGGGCGTCGAGGTCATCTTCGGCTATCCCGGCGGCGCGGTGCTGCCGATCTACGACGCGATCTACCAGCAGAACAGCATCCGCCACATCCTGGTACGGCACGAGCAGGCGGCGGTGCACGCGGCGGAGGGCTACGCGCGCAGCACCGGCAAGGTGGGCGTCGTGCTTGTCACCAGCGGGCCGGGCGCCACCAACGCGGTGACGGGCCTGGTGGATGCGCTGATGGACAGCATCCCCGTCGTCTGCCTGACCGGCCAGGTGCCGACCCACCTGATCGGCAACGACGCTTTCCAGGAGGCGGACACCACCGGCATCACCCGTGCCGCCACCAAGCAGAACTACCTGGTCCGCCAGTCGGAGGACCTGGCCCGCACGGTGCACGAGGCGTTCTACATTGCCCGCAGCGGCCGGCCCGGCCCGGTGCTGATCGATCTGCCCAAGGACATCCTGATCGCGCCGGCACCCTATCAGCCCGCCTCGGCCGAGCCGCACCGCAGCTACCGCCCAGTCACCCGACCCGACCCGGCCCGCATCGCGGAGGCCGTGCGGCTGCTGAAGTCGGCCAAGCGGCCCATCGTGTACAGCGGCGGCGGCGTCATCAACTCGGGCGATGCCGCGACCGCGGCGCTGGTCGCCTTCGTGCGTACCGCGGGCATGCCGTGCACCAGCACGCTGATGGGGTTGGGCGCCTACCCGTCGAACGACCCGCAGTTCCTGGGCATGCTCGGGATGCACGGCACGTATGAGGCCAACAACGCCATGCATGGCTGCGACGTCATGCTGAACATCGGGGCGCGCTTTGACGACCGGGTGACCGGGCGGATCAACGCCTTCAGCCCCGGCAGCCGCAAGATCCACGCCGACATCGACCCGAGCAGCATCAACAAGAACGTGCTGGTCGATGTGCCGATCAT
>CAXSHI010000216.1:0-7385 GCA_964236755.1 uncultured Acetobacteraceae bacterium | reverse complement strand
TGCCGATGAACGGCGCGACGGGGGTGCGGAAGGTGTAGGAGCGGCCCATGTCGCCGGTGACGAAGTGGCCGATCCAGGCGAGGTAGGTCTCGACCGCCGGACGGTCGGCGCCGACCTCGTGGTTGATCGCCGCCACCGCGTCGGGATCGGCGAGCGGCCCCAGGATCGCCCGGCCCACGTCGCCCGGCAACAGCTGCGCGCCGGCGAATACCACGATGCTGAGCAAGGCGAGGGTCAGCAAGGCAAGGCCCAGCCGCCGCCCGACCTGCCGCCCGAGGGTCAGCACCGCGCCGCCTCCGTCACGCGACCGTCGCGTTGGCGAGGAACACCTGCCCGATCCCGGTGACGGTGATTCCGGCGACGCCCGTCGCGGTCGCCATGAGGTAGTCGTAGAAATATGCGAAGATCACCGGCGTCTCGTCGAGCAGCAGGGCTTGGATCTTGCCGGCGAGTTCGCGCTGCCGGCCGAGATCGGTCGTGGCGACGTATTGCGCGACCAGCGCGTCGTAGGCCGGGCTTTTGAAATGCGCGGCGTTCCACGCCCCGGTGCTGAGCAGCGGGGCGCCCAGCAGCACGTTGGGCACGCCGCGGTGGCCGTAGTCGGTGATGCCCATCTCGGAATCCAGCCAGTCCGACTGGCCCGGCTGCGCCTTGCCGTAGTAGGCGCTGTCCGTCTCGATCTTGAGGTTCAGCTTGATGCCGATCTCGCGGCAGGCGTTCTGCACGAGGACGGCGTAGTCGGGGATCTCCTGCAGCCGCATGGTGGTGAGCGTCGCCTCGAACCCGTTGGGCGCGCCGGCCGCCGCCATCAGGGCGCGGGCCGCCGAAAGGTCCTTCTTGCGCTGCGGCACCGCCTTGTCGGTCGAGGGATAGACCGGCGCGAACGGCGAGTCGTTGCCGGGTTCGGCGAGCCCGCGGAACAGCCCGGCGACGAGGGCCGGGCGGTCGAGCGCCAACGCAACCGCCTGCCGCACCCGCTTGTCGGCGAACTTCGGCACGTCGTTGCGCATGTGGAGCTGCCGGTGCGTGGCCGCGCGCACCTTGACGATCTTGACGTCCGGGTCGTTCAGCAGCCCCTGGGCGCCCTGCACCGCGATCTGCGAGATGACGTCCACCTGGGCGCCCTGCAACGCCAGGATCTGCGGCTGCTGGTCGGCGAAGAAGGTGAACTCGGTCCGCGCCGGCAGCGCCTTGGTGCCCCAGTAATCGGGGTTGCGGACGAAGCTCGCGCCGACCTTCGCGGTGTATTTTTCCAGCTTGAACGGCCCGGTGCCGTTGAAGGTCCTCTCGAAGTCGCCGGCGTAGTCGGCGGGCAGGATGATGGCGTTGTAGTTGTCGGACGACACGATGTAGGGGAAATTGCCGTTCGGCGCGTCCAAGTGGAACTCAACGGTCAGGTCATCGACCTTGCGCGCGCCGCCGACCGACAGCACGCCGCGGAATGCCGAAAGCGCGTTCGACCCGTTCTTCGGATTGGCGAGCCGGTCCATGGTCGCCACCACGTCATCGGCTTGGAGGACGTGGCCGCTGTGGAACTTCACGTTGGGCCGCAGCGTGAACGTCCAGATGTCGCCGTCCTCGTTGGCCTTCCAGGACAGCGCCAGCATCGGCCGCAGCACCAGGTCCGGCTGGTCGAAAATCAGGAACTCGCCGGTTTGCATGAGCAGGATGAGGCCGCCCGAGTTCGCCACGCTGACCGGCTCGACCGCGCCCGCCGGGGTTGGCGAGGCGACGCGGATGGTGGCATTGGGCTGACCCGTCTGCGCCAGCGCGCGGCCGACGCCAAACGGATTGGCAGTGCCGAGCAGGCCGCCGATCAGCGGCAGCGCCAGGCCAAACCGGCTGCCTTCCCGCAACAGGCCGCGCCGGTCGAGGCGCCCGGCCAGGAACTCATCGACGACGTGGTTCTCAAGGTCGCTCGCCTCGCGGCGCAGGCGGTCCAGGATTTTCGGCGCCATGGGCTTCGGCATTTGTCGCATGAGCATTCCCCTGGGCAGAACCGGCAAGCATTTCCCGGCTGTCACGGCGCCATCACGGCACCATGACCACCATATCATGCAAAAACAGTGCCCCGATGCCCAGGGGTTCGCAAGGATTAAATCAGCTCAAGCCGCTTTCGCAGTCTCAACGGCCGAGGCTTCCTTAGGCTTGCCGCCTTGCGCAATGTATTCGCGCGCCTTGCCGCAATACCAATCGACGAAGCGCAGCACGAGCGACTCAGCCTCCGGCGAGTACGGCCCTGGCACGAAGCCAGCCGAGCGCACGCCGCGCTGGTTGTTCTCGGCCAACACGCGGTCCTGCAGGTTGGTCTTGTTCCATAGCTCCGTCAGTTGCGGGATCGTGTAGTCCACGCCTTCCACCGCATCGGCGCTCACCAGCCACTTGGCCGTTACCACCGTCTCCTCCGGCGCGGTCGGCATGGCGCTGAACATGAACACGTAGTCGCCGAGCGCGTGGGCGAAACTGTGCGGCTCCAACGCCCAGCGCAGCGAGCCGACATCGCCGTTGCCGACCCGGCCGATGGTGCGGGCCACGCAGGGGCGGCCGTCCATCGTCAGCGACTGCACCCCCGCGTTCAGCGGGAACCGCCCGGCCTGCCACCACGCGCCCTCGACGGGTCCGGTGGGCAGGCCCTGCTCGGCCATGCGCGCGTCGAAGGCCGCACTCACCTCCTGCTGCTCGGCCATGGCCAGCGAGCGGCGGCCGATGGGGAAGGTGACGGCCAGCTCCGGATGGTTGGTGGCGCAGTGGTAGCACTCGCGCGCGTTCTCCATCACGAGCTTCCAATTCGCCTTCTCCACCAGCGTCGCCTCGAACGCAACCTTGCCCCGGTGCAGCTGGTGCGGCGCCAGCATCGGCTCGAACCGGTCGTGGAACTCGTCGAAGGCGGGCGGCGTATCGGCCAGGCAGACGTAGATGGTGCCGGCGACGGTACGCAGCGCCACCGGGCGCAGGGCGTGCTCGGCCGGGTCGAAATCGGCGGCCATGCGGGAAGCGTTGACCAGGCGGCCTTCCAGGTCGTAGGCCCATTGATGGTAGGGGCAGACCAGCCGAGGCCGCTTCGACAGCCCGTCCGCGCAGATCTGCGCGCCGCGGTGGCGGCAGGAGTTGAAGAACGCCCGCAGCGCGCCGTCCCGCCCGCGCACCACAACGACCGGGGAGCGCCCGACCGTCAGCGCCAGGGTGCAGCCCGGCGACGGCAGCTCCGCCTCGAAGCCGACTAGGATCCAGGACCGGTTGTAGATCGCGTCGAGGTCGAAGGCGAAGATCTCGGGGTCGGTGTAGAACTCGCGCGGCAGGGCGTGGCCGGGCCGCCGTTGGTCGAGCAGGGCACGGATGCGGGCGAGGTCGGTCATGCGGTTCCTTTTGATTGCGCGATGGGGACGAAGCACGGGCATCATGCCGGACTCGGCCCCGCCCGGCTCATCGCTTTTTGGGATGGCGCGATCTGTTTTTGTCCGCAGCATCGCGCGGGGGTTGCCGGGATGCTCAGGGGCCAGGCAGTTTAGCGCCGCCGTGACTTCATCGCAGGGCAGGGTGGTCAGGAAGAAGGCGTGAGGATTGCCGGTTGAAGTCGCAACGTCCGCCGATTGACCGGCGCTGGCTGCCGCTGAATGCGCTGCGCGCGTTCGAGGCGGTCGGGCAGCGCCTCAACTTCACCGGCGCCGCCCAGTCGCTCGGCGTGTCGCAGAGCGCCATCAGCCGTCACGTCATCAGCCTTGAGGCGCTGCTGGGGGTGCAGCTGTTCGAGCGTCGGCCGCAGGGCCTGGCCCTCACCGCGGCCGGGGTGGCGCTGCTGCCCGTGGTCGCCAAGTCGTTCGACCGCATGGAGCAGTCGCTGAACGGCATCACCAGCGACGGGTCCGGCCAGCGCACGCTGCGCCTGCATCTGCCGCCGAGCTTCGCGCAGATGCTGGCGGTGCCCATGCTGCAGGACCTGCGGCGCGAGTGCCCCGGCCTCGCACTCGACATCTCCAGCCCCGGCACGGTGGGCGCGCCGCCGCAGGATGTGGACGCCGCCGTGGTGTATGCCCGGCCCCAGGGTGGCACGCACGTCTCGAACCTGCTGTGGATGATCCAGGTCGCGCCGATGTGCCACCCAGGCCTGGCCGAGCGCGCCCGCGCCGCCGGGCCGGCCGCGTTCCTGGCGGAGGCCGAGTTGCTGCACGTCAAGCTGGAGCGTGAGCCGCGCCACATGCTGTGGGAAGGCTTCGCCCGGCAGACCGGCCTGCAGGTCGATGTGTCCCGCGGCCTCGCCTTCGACACCGCGTGCCTGGCCGCGCAGTACGCGCAGTCGGGGGAAGGGGTGGCCCTGCTCGATATCCGGCTGTTCGCCCGCGACCTGGCCGAGGGGCGGCTCGCCATGCCGTTCGACACCGCGGTCGAGGACGGCTACGGCTATTTCCTCAACGTGCATCCGGAAGACCTGGCCGACCCCGCCGTCGCCGCGTTCCGCTCCTGGGTCATCGAGCGGTTCGCCGCCTCCGACGAGAGCCGCGCCACGCGCCGCGCGCATCTGCGGACGGTCTGATGGAAGCTTCACCTATTCGCAGGAGACGCCCATGACCAAGGCCCTCATCGTCGGCGGCGGCATCGCCGGGCTGTCAACCGCCTGGGCGCTGGCCCGGCGCGGCATCGAGGTCGAGCTGTTCGAGCAGGGGCCGCTGCCGAACCCGCGGGCGTCCTCCTACGACGAGCACCGCATCACCCGGCACGCCTACGGCACCATGGAAGGCTACGCGCACCTGATGCCCGAGGCGTTCCGGGTGTGGGACAGCCTGTGGCGGGCCATCGGCACGTCGCATTACGAGCCTTGCGGCGCCGTGTACTTCCTGCGCCACGACAGCGGCTGGTACGGCGGGGTGTCGCGCTCGCTCGACGCCATGGGCATCGGCTACCGCGACGTGCCGCTGGACGAGGTCGGGCGCCGGTTCCCGATGGTGCAGGCGGAGGGCCTTGAGCGCGTCGTCAGCACGGACGGCGCGGGCATGCTGTTTCCCGTCCGCATCCTGACCGACCTCGTGGTCCTCCTGGGCCGGCTCGGCGTGGGGCTGCGCACGGGAACCCTGGTCAGCGAGGTCGATCCGGAGCGCGGCCGGGTCGTCGCCAACGGGGTCACGCACGAGGGCGACGTGGTGGTGGTCGCGGCCGGCGCCTGGGCGGACCGCCTGGTGCCGGGCCTGCGCGGCGTCGCCGTGCCGTCGCGGCAGGCGGTGCTTTACCTGTCGCCGCCCGCGGACCTGGCAGAGGCCTGGGCGGCGGCGCCGGTGATGCTGGAGGTGCGGCCCGACGGCGGGCTGTACACCTTGCCGCCGCGGCGCGGCACGCGGCTCAAGGTCGGCGACCACGTGTTCTCCCGCACCGGCGACCCCGACGGCGACCGGATCGCCAACTCCCATGACCTGAAGCGGCTGTGGCCGGCGGCGCGCGACGCCTACCGGGACCTCGACCGCTACAGCGTCCTCGAACCCAAGGCGTGCTTCTACACCGTGACCGAGCACGAGGAGTTCCTGGTGCATCCGACCGGGGCGGCCGGCTGGCTGGTCAGCGCCTGTTCCGGCCACGGCTTCAAGCTGGGGGCGCTGATGGGCGAGCTGGTGGGCCGGGCCATCGCGGGCGAGATGCCGGCGGCCGAGGTGACGGCGCTGGCCGGCGGCCGGGTGACGCATCCGCGCTGGCGGCAGGCGGTCGCGGCGTGAACGGCCTGCCCCGGCGCAACCGGGCGCCCGGCTTCGCCACCCGCGCCATCCACCACGGCTACGACCGCACGGGCGTCCAGGGCGCGCTGATCCCGCCGATCTACATGACCTCGACCTACGCCTTCGAGCACGCCGCCGACAGCGAGGCGGTCGCGGCCGGCGAGCTGCTGCGCCCGCTGTACGGGCGCGAGGAGAACCCGACCCAATCGGTGCTGGAAGCCCGGCTTGCGAACCTTGAAGGCGCCGAGGCCTGCGTCGTCTTCGCCTCCGGCATGGGGGCGGTTGGGTCCCTTATGCTGTCGCTGCTGTCGCAGGGCGACGAGGTCGTCGTGCACCGCACGGTGTACTCCAACACCCTGGCGCTGACCGAGGACGCGCTGCCGCGGTTCGGCATCAAGGTGGTCCCCGTCGATATGTCGGACCCAGCGAACCTCGACCCGGTGCTGTCGCGCCGCACCCGGATGGTCTATTTCGAAACCCCGGTGAACCCGACCGCCGAGGTGCTCGACATCGCCGCCATCACGGCACGCGCCCGTGCGGTGGGCGCCCTGGCCGTCGTGGACAGCACCTATGCGTCGCCGGCGCTGCAACGCCCGCTGGAGCACGGCGCGCACCTCGTGCTGCACGCGCTGACCAAGTACATCAACGGCCACGGCGACCTGCTGGGCGGCGCGGTGCTAGGCGACGTCGCGACTGTCGAGCGGCTGCGCCGCCATGGCCTGCGCTACATCACCGGGGCCACGATGTCGCCGATGTCGGCCTTTCTGGTGCTGCGCGGCATGAAGACGCTGGCGCTGCGCATGGAGCGGCACGGCCGGACGGCGCAGCGCGTCGCCGAGATGCTGGCCGGTCACGGTGCGGTGGCGCGGGTGCGCTACCCGTTTCTGCCGTCGGACCCCAGCTACCCGGCGGCGCGGCGGCAGATGGCGAACGGCTCGGGGATGCTGTCGTTCAGCCTTGTTTCGGGCAACGACGGCGCGGACCGGTTCATGGACCGGCTGCAGCTCGTGCTGCGCGCGGTCAGCCTGGGGGATGCGGAGTCGCTCATCATGCGTCCGGGCGCCTTGCTGCGCGGGGCGCTCCGCGCCGACCCGGCCGCGCACCTGGCGGGCGGCGTCGATGAGCCGATGATGCGCCTGTCTGTCGGGCTGGAGGATGCGGACGACCTGCTCGACGACCTGTCGGAGGCGCTGGACGCCGTTTGAGCCGGGTGCGTCGCAAAAAAAGGCGGCACCCGAAAGTGCCGCCAAGTTTAGGGAGGAAACGTCCGCAGCATGACAGAGCCATGCTGCACTGCACAAGATAGATAAGTCCCGGGCCGATGCAAGGGGAAAGGTGGAGAGATGTGCGCTTTACGCTCTGTCGTGGCCGAAAAGGTGGCATCCCGCTGCCGATCAAGCGGCGGAAGAACCATCTTATGCAGTGCTGACCGGCACGCCCGGAAAAAACGCAATTTCCAGCTTTCGCGAGTGGCGTTTCGGACCCGAATGGGCTGTGTTCGGCTGAGATGCTGGAACTGCGTTGTTAAGTACGGCGTTGCGGAGAAACAGGCAGAACGGATGGCAGAAGGGTTGTGACCCTTACCCAAGATGTAACGCGTGACCTGACCCCCGTATTCTCCTCCACTTGGAGCTAGGTTCTGTTAGGTCTTGAATGCTTGCTTTTGATCGTGGCTTTGAGCCAGTC
>CAXSHI010000215.1:0-7434 GCA_964236755.1 uncultured Acetobacteraceae bacterium | reverse complement strand
ATTCTTCGTCATGCCGCAAATATGGAGACAGAACTCAAAACCTAACAGAACCTAGTATCCCATCGCGTGCGGCAACCAGAGCGCCAGGGCCGGCACGAAGGCGATCACCAGCAGGCAGGCGAGCAGCAGGGACAGGTAGGCCAGCATGGGCCGCACCGTCGCCTCGACCGGCACGCCGCCGATCAGGCAGGCGCCGTACAACCCGAGGCCAAGCGGCGGCGCGAACAAGCCGATGCCCATGGCGACCACCAGCACCACCCCGTAATGCAGCGGCGCGATGCCGAGCTGCGCCGCCACCGGCACCAGCAGCGGCCCGAAGATGATCAGCGCCGCCGCCCCTTCCAGCACCGATCCCATGGTGATCAGGATGCCGATGCTGAGCAGCATGAACACCCAGGTGCCGTGGCCGCGGGACAGCGCGACCATCGCGTCCGCCAGCGCGTGCGGGATCTGCTGGATGGTCAGCACGAACGCCACCGCCTGCGCCGCCGCCACGATGAACAGCACCAGTCCGGAGCGCGTCGCCGCGTGCACGAAGGTCAGCGCCGCGCCATGCAGGCTGAGTTCCCGGAACGCGATCCCGCCGACCAGCAGCGCGTAGGCGGCGGCGAACGCCGAGATCTCGGTGGCCGTCGCGAAGCCCGACCGGAAGCCGCCGAAGATGATGACGAGCAGGCCCACGACCACCGCGCCGCCGCTCCAGAGCTGGCGCAGCGGCGGCCGGGGCACGGCGTCCCAGTCCGCCCGGCTGGTGCCGCGCCCGCGCAGCACGGACACGCCGACGAGCGCCGCCGCCATCAGCGCCGCCGGCACCAGCCCGGCCATGAACAGCCCGCCGATCGACAGGCTCGCGACGAAGCCCAGGATGATCAGGTTGATGCAGGGCGGGATGGTCTCCGCCATCACGGCGGAGGCGGCCAGGAGGGCCACGGCGCGGCCCGGGTCCTGCCGCGACCGCCGGGCTGCCGGAATGAGCACGGAGCCGACCGCGGCCACGTCCGCCATCTTCGACCCGGAGATGCCGGAGAACACCACCATCGCCAGCACCATCACCACGTCCAGCCCGCCGCGCACCCGGCCCACCAGGCGCTCCAGAAGGGCGATGATGCGGACGGACATGCCGTTCGCCTCCATCACGTAGCCGACGAGGATGAAGAACGGGATGGCGAGCAGCACGAAGTTGTCGATGCCGCGGGCGAGCTGCTGCGCGAAGATGACGCCGGGCAGCGTGCCGTCCATCCAGACGAACAGCAGGGCCGACAGCGCCAGCACGAAGCCGATGGGCATGCCGCCCATGAGGCAGGCGACGAAGCCCAGGAGCATGGCCAGCGCCGCGTCCGGCTCGTCCACAAGCGCGCCCCAGGCGAGCAGCGCGAGGGCGACCACGGCCACCACGGCAGCGCCGGCGAGCAGATCGCGAAAACGCAAGCTGGTCAGCCGGTGCAGGCTGAACAGCGCCATGCACAGCCCGGCGGCGCCCATCGGGTAGAACCCCCACTCCAGCGGCAGGCCCGACCCCGTCGTCTGCCCCGTGGTGAGCACGGCGAGCCGCAGCGCATAGAGCGCCACCGCCCCCGCCACCAGCGCCACGGCCAGGCCGCCGGCCGCCGCCGCGGCCCGCCGCGCCGCCGGGCCGAGCCGGTCCACGAAGAACGACACGCCGACGTTCTCGCCCCGCGCGATGGCGCCGGCCGCGCCGAAGAAGCTCGACGCCACCATCAGGCCGCGCGCCACGTCGTCGGACCATTCGATGGGGCTGTTCAGCGCGTAGCGGGACAGCACGGAGGCAGAGACCACCAGCAGGTCCAGGAACAGCAGCGCGGCGGCGACGGCGGCGACCGCGGCCAGCAGGATGCCGGCGCCGCGGTCGCACGCCCGGCCGAGGCGGAACACCCGGCTAGGCGGCCGTGTCCTGGATGCGGTCCACCACCGGCCTCGCGTCCGGCATGCGGCGGAGGAACGCCTCGGTCTGCGGCAGCACCCGCCTGCGGAACGCCGCCTTGTCGCAAGGGGTCACCGTGACGCCGCTGGCCCTCAGCACGGTGAGCGCCTCCTGCTCGGCCGCAAGGCCGTAGGTCCGGTGCGCCGCCGCGGCGCGCCCGGCCGCGTCGAGGAAGCCCTCCCGCAGAGCCGGGTCCATGCGCTTGAAGGTGGCGTCGCTGAAATACAGCACCAGCGGCGAGAAGATGTGCTCGGTGAGCGCGTAGAACTTGGCGGTCTCGTAGAACTTGGCTGCAAGCACCGTCGGCGGGTCGTGCTCAAGCCCGTCCAGCACGCCGGCCTGCAGCGCCGTGTAGATCTCCCCGAACGCGAGTGGCGTGGCGGCGGCGCCCATCAGGCGCAGGCACTCGGTGATCACCGGGTTGGGCAGGGTGCGCACCTTGAGGCCGGCGAGGTCGTCGGGCGTGTGCACCGGCTTCTTCGCCAGCACGCTGCGGGCGCCGAAGTTGTAGGACCAGGCGATGATGCGGATGCCAGCGCCCTTGAGCAGCGCGTCCTCGACCGGCTTGCCCGCGCCCGCCTCAATGGCCCGGGTCTGCTGCGGGAAGCTCTGGAACAGGTAGCCGAGGTCCAGCACGCCCACCAGCGGCACCAGGTTGGCGGAGATGGAGGTGCCCGACACCATCATGTCGATGACGCCGAGCTTCACCGAGTTGATGACGTCGATCTCCTGGCCCAGCTGGTTGTCGGGGAAGAACTGCAGGGCGATCCGGTCGGCGAGGCCGTTCTCGGCCAGCGCCTGCTGCAGCCGGTCGGAGAAGGTGCGGCCGTTGGCGTATTTCGGGTCGTTCGGCAGCGAGCTTGACAGCCGCATCCGGAGCGGCGCCGCCTGTGCCCGGCCAACGAGGGCGGGCGCCGCCAATGCCCCGGCGGCGAGCAGCAAGGCCCGGCGGGTCCCCATGATCCCAGCATCCATCGCCTCGTCCCCTGTGTCCGGCTGCGGCCGGTTCTTTTCGCCGCCGAAGCCTAGGGCGGGCCTCGCGTGCAATCAACCGCCGGGTCTGCCAGTCTGCGGGGATGATGCGCATCCTGCTGACCCACACGCCGCATATGCTGGCGAACTACTACGGCGACCGCGCCTTGGCGGCACTGCGCCGTCATGGGGACGTGCGGCTGAACACGTCCGGCCGCGTGCTGGACGACCCGGACGCCTTGGTTGCCGCCGCGGGCGATGCGGAGGTCATCGTGGCGGACCGGCAGGTTCCGGTGACGGACACGACGTTTGCGGCGCTGCCCGGGCTGCGGGCGGTGTGCCGCGTCGCGGTGGATGTCAGCACCATCGACGTGGCGGCGGCGTCCCGCCACGGCGTGCTGGTCACGCGGGCGACGCCGGGCTTCGTCGCGGCGGTGACGGAGCTTGCGGTGGGCTTCATGGTCGATCTGGCCCGCGGCGTGTCGCGCGCCGTGGTGGACTACCGCGCCGGGATCGAGCCGCAGCCGCGGCCGGGGCGGCAGCTTGCGGGCGCCACGCTCGGCATCATCGGCTACGGCGCTATCGGCCGCAGCCTGGCGCCGGTCGGCGTGGCGCTTGGCATGCGGGTGCTGGTGGCCGACCCCTATGCGGCGGTGGAAGACTCGGCGCTGCGTGCGGTCCCGTTCGCGGCGCTGCTGGCCGAGGCGGATTTCGTGGTCTGCCTGGCGCTGGCCACCGCCGAGACCGAGACCCTGATGGACGCCGCCGCCTTCGCCCGCATGAAGCGCGGCGCGTTCTTCGTCAACCTGTCCCGCGGCGGCCTGGTGGACGAGGCGGCGCTGCGGGACGCGCTGCAGGCCGGGCACCTGGGCGGTGCCGCGCTGGACGTGGGCCGCGCGCCGGACCAGAAGCCGACGCCGGGGCTGGCGGGCCGCCCTGACGTGATTGCGACGCCGCACATCGGCGGGCTGACGCCCGAGGCGGCGGAGCACCAGGCGTTCGACACGGTGCGGCAGGTGGGGGCGTTGGCAGAGGGGCGGATGCCGGAGGGGGCGGTGAATGCGGAGCATGCGACGCGGCTGCGGGGGTGAACCGAAGGGGTGATGCGCACCGGAGTCCTGACGCTGGCCGACGCTGCAAGTGACTCTCAAACCAGCTATTTCTCTTGCGCAGCGCAGGGGGGCGTCGTTTGCTGCATTGCATGAAGAATGGAGGTCCCATGCGCCCGACTGTACTGTTCGCTGCGGCTTTCGCCCTGATGTCGGGACCCGTGCTCGCCCAAACGACACCCTCGCAAGCCCCGGCGCCGTCCGCCCCGCATCGGCGTCCGGCGCACCCGGCGTTCGCACGCCATGGCCATATGAGCGGAACCCCAAATGACCGCGGCCCTTTCACCCCGGCGGCGAGCCGCGCCTACCAGGGTGGCGGCGTGATCCTGCAGGGCGCGCCGGGCGGCCCCGCGCCGACGCCCGAGGCGACCCCGCCGGGCCAAATGCCGCGCAACGCGGTGCCGCTGGGGCAGTGACGGTGCAACGGAGCGCATTGAGAATTAGGAGAAACTGTCCTCAGTCGGCAACGCCAACAACAAAGGCAAGCAGTCGCCCGAGTGCCAGGAGGGCAGCGTCGTCCGCCCGGCCTATTGGCGCCCCGCATCGGTCGCGGCGGACAGCCATGATCTTGTCCACCCTTACCTGGCAGGCTTCCCGGAGACCGGTCACTTCTCCAACAGGCAGCGAGAGTCGATAGAAGGGTACGTCGCGCAGCGTGGTGGTCAGAAGGCAAACCAGCACGCTATCGGTTTCGTTCAGGAAGTCCGATTGAACGACGAGAGCGGGGCGAGGTTTGCCGTAGTCGCCGCTCACGGCGACAGTGACCAAATCGCCCCTTTTCACGAGCCGGCATCAACCCAATTGGCTGCCGCCTCTATGAAATTGAGCGCATCCAACTCCTCTGAAGCCCCGCGCAGAAGCAGCGCCTGTCGCTGGGCTTCCTCTCGAAACCCGGGAGCATGGGGGTCGGGAACCCATACGCGCAAAAGCTTCATCCCGCTCGCCCGCCGGGATGCTCGGTAGCGTTGGAACTTACCAAGGCCATCTGTTTGGGCCGTCCGCGGCATAGTACTGTCCCTCAAGGTGGACTGAGGGTAGCGCGCTACCTTTGACGCCTCAAGGTTTGTCGAGGTGACATCCGATTCCGGACTGCATTGCAACAGCCAGGTGCAGGCGAGCCGGATCTCAGGGCCGTGCACCACGTTCGCGGCATGCCCTCACCCAAGGTTCGGCTGCGTGCCCTTGAAGCTCGGCAGGGCCTGGATCTTCGCCCACCACTCCGCAAACCCCTCCACGCCGAACACGGCGTCCTTGTCCGGCGTGAGCGAGACATAGAAGGCGACCGGCGCGAGATACAGGTCGGCCAGGCTCAGCTCGCCCGCGATAAAGGGCGACGCGCCCTTGGTCCTCATAGCAAGCTCGATCACCTTGCGGCCGTTCTCGATGCCGCTGTCCCGCATCGCGTCGCTCTTGCCGCCAACGAAATCGGGAAAGAGATGGTAGGCCGCGACGCCGCCGACCAACGCGCCGTAGCCGTAGGAGTCGATGATGCCGACGATCATGTCCATCCGGGCGCGGTCCCGGGGGGTCGCGGGAACCAGCGACTTGCCCGGCAACACGTCGTTGAGGTAGCGGGCGATGGCGGAGGTTTCGAGGATGCGCATCCCGTCATGGTCGAGCACCGGGACCTTGCCGAAGGGATGGCGCTTCAGGTGCTCGGGCGTCTTCGGCTCGCCCACCAAGACGTTGAGCGGCATCTGGGTGAATTGCGTGACGCCCTTCTCGGCCAGCAGCATCTTGACGGTGCGGACGTAGGTGGAGCCGTCGAAGCCCCAAAGCACGATGTCGGAGTCGGACATGGATGCATTTCCTTGATGATGAGCCGTGCAGCCCGGCTGCACGGCTCGGAATGAAGCTATGGACGTGGCGACGCCGTTTGCCCTCAAAAGCGGCCAGCCCGCAAATTGCTAGGCCGCCTGCGCCGTCCTCCACCCATGCTCCGCCAGCGCACGGAACTTCTCGCCCGCCTCCCGCCCCCGCGCGTCCGCCGCCGTGCCGTCGAGCGCCCGGCGGTACACCCCCGCTGCAATCGCCGCCCAGCGGAACAGCGAGAACGCGATGAAGAACTCCAGGTCAGGCACCCCGGCGCGGCCGGTTCGGCGGCAGTAGGCCTGCAGGTACTCGGCCTCCGTCGGCAGCCCCGGCACGTCCAGCCCCCCGATGCCCTGCAGGTCCGGCGGCAGGCGCCAGGCCAGGCAGCTGTACGCCAGGTCCGCCAGCGGGTGGCCCAGGGTCGCCAGCTCCCAATCCAGCACCGCCACGACCCGCGGCTCGTCCGGGTGGACGATGAGGTTGCCGAGGCGGTAGTCGCCGTGCGCGACCGTCGTCTCGTCCGGCACGGGCGCGTGCGCCTTGAGCCAGTCCATCAGCCGGTCCATCGCCGGCTCCTCGCCCACGCGCGCGCCTGCGTACTGCTTCGCCCAGCGGTCGATCTGGCGCCCGATGTAGTTCTCCGGCCGGCCGAAGCCCTCCAGCCCCGCCCGCCGCCAATCGACGCCGTGCAGCCGGGCCAGCACGCGGCCCATGTCGTCGTAGATCGCGGCCCGGTCGGCGGGGCTGACGCCGGGCAAGGTGCGGTCGGGGAAGACCCGGCCCGCCTGGTAGTCCATGATGAAGAACGTCGTGCCGATGACGCTATCGTCCATGCACAGCAGGTGCACGGCCGGCACCGGCACGCCGCTGTCCCGCAGCGCGCCCAGGATGCGGTACTCCCGGTCCACCGCATGCGCCGACGGCAGCAGCGTGCCGGGCGGCTTCTTCCGCAGCACGTACTCCCCGGACGCGGCCTGGAGGTGGAACGTCGGGTTGGACTGCCCGCCTTGGAACTGCCGGACCGCGCACGGCCCGGCGAAGCCCGGCAGGTGCCCGGCCAGGTAACGCCCCAGCGCCGCCTCGTCGAAGCGGTGGTTCGGCAGCACCGGCACCAGCACCGGCGAGCCGTCGGCCCCTCCGGCCGCCGGCGCCGTCATGCGTTGGGCCGCTCGGGCTTGTACTTCGCCAGCTCCAGCCGGCCGAGCTGGTGGCGGTGCACCTCGTCCGGCCCGTCCACGATGCGGAGCGTGCGGGCGATCTTGTACATGGACGCCAGCGCGAAGTCGTCGGACACGCCGCCCGCGCCGTGCGCCTGGATCGCCCAGTCGATCACCGCGCAGGCCATGGCGGGCACGGCGACCTTGATCTCGGCGATCTCGCGCCGGGCCGCCTTGTTGCCCACCGTGTCCATGCGCCAGGCGGCGTGCAGCACCAGGAGGCGCGCCTGGTCGATCTTGATGCGGCTCTCGGCGATGCGCTCGATCATCACGCCTTGGTCAGCCAGCGGCTTGCCGAACGGGCGGCGGCTCAGCGCCCGCTTGCAGGTCATCTCCAGCGCACGCTCCGCCATGCCGATCGCCCGCATGCAATGGTGGATGC
>CAXSHI010000214.1:0-7451 GCA_964236755.1 uncultured Acetobacteraceae bacterium | reverse complement strand
CCCAAAAGGAGCAGCCACCGGATCACCAGAGACACCCCAATCACCCCATCTGTTTCGCGGCAGCGATACGGATGCATCACACCTTGAGGAAACCGACCAGCCGCTCAGCTTCCGCCACGATGGGATCAGCGATTGCCGCGGCGCGGATGGCGCCGTTCCGTAGAATGGTGTCCAGAGTGCCGGGATCGGCCAAAAGGCGCTGCGTCTCAGTGGCAATCGGTCTGAGCTTCTCGACCAATAGGGCTGCAAGGCTTTCTTTGTAGGCACCGAATCCCTTGCCGCCGTGCTCTTGCAGCACGGCGGCAGTGTCTTGGTCCAGCAGCGCCGCCATGATGCCGACCAGGTTCCGCGCCTCCGGCCGGCCTTCTAAGCCTTGAGGCTCGTGCGGCAGCGGCTCCGCGTCCGTGCGTGCCCGGCGAATCTTGAGCGCAATCGTGTCGGCATCGTCCGTCAGGTTGATGCGGCTCTGGTCGGAGGGGTCGGATTTCGACATCTTCTTGCTGCCATCGCGCAGGCTCATCACACGCGCGGCGGGACCGAGGATCAACGGCTCGATAGTCGGAAAGAACTGGACGCCGTAGTCATGGTTGAATTTCTGCCCGATGTCGTTCGCCAGCTCCAAATGCTGCCGTTGATCGTCGCCCACGGGGACGCGCGTGGCATGGTAGGCGTGGATGTCGGCAGCCATCAGGTTGGGATAGACATACAGCCCGGCCGACACCTGCTCCCGGTCCTTGCCGGCCTTGTCCTTGAACTGGGTCATGCGGTTCAGCCAGCCGAGCCGGGCGACGCAGTTGAAGATCCAGCCCAGCCGCGCGTGCGCCGGCACCGCCGATTGATGGAACAGCACATGCGCTTGCGGGTCGATCCCGCAGGCGATGAACGACGCCGCTAGCTCGCGCGTGGCAGCCCGCAAAGTCGCCGGGTCCTGCCAAGCGGTGATGGCGTGCATGTCCACGACGCAATAAAGGCATTCGTGGTCGCGCTGCAGCGCGACCCAGTTGCGGATCGCGCCGAGGTAGTTGCCGAGTGTCGGGACGCCGGACGGCTGGATGCCGGAGAAAATGCGTTGCATGTCCGGCGTTGTCCCCGCCCGGCCCGGATCGGTCAAGTTAGATCGGGGCTGGGCCGGGCTTGGGCTACTCGGTCACGCTGTATCGGCGCCGTGGCGCCGATACAGCGTGACCTTGGGCACCTTGCAGAGGTTCACCCGAGAGGTCACGAGCACAAAACAATGAGGGATGGGCCATTTCGGCGTCCAGCCTCATTGCTTGCCGCCGCGTCGCCGCAGGACGCTCAGCAGTTGCCGCGCGTCAAACGCGCCTAGGATCTGCCCCGCCACGGCATAGGCCGCAAGCCCGAAGCCGACCAGCGCCGCCAGCGCCAGCCAGCGCAGCCCAACGGTTGCGCCGAGTTCGGCGAACACCGTGCGGTCCGCAGCCCACAGCGCCGTCGCCATCGCCAGCGCCGCCAACGCCATGCGCGGCAGCCGGCGGCGCAGCCGGCTGTCCAGCGCAAGCTGCCGCCGCCGGCTGAGCAGGGCCGCGAGCGTCAGCACGTTGAAGATCGCCGATAGGCTGGTGGCCAAGGCCGGGCCGGCATGGGCCAGCGGTACCATGAACAGCAGGTTCAGCACCAGGTTCAGCGCAATCGACGCCATGCCCACCCGCACCGGCGTCCCGGTGTCGCCATGGGCGAAGAACGCCGGGACCAGCACCTTCAGCACCACGAACGCCGGCAGGCCGAAGGCATAGGCGGCGAGGGCCTGGGCGCTCAGCAGGGCGCTGGTCGCGTCGAACGCGCCGCGGCCGAACAGAACCAGCATGATCGGCTGGCCCGCGACGCCCAGTGCCAGCGCCGCCGGCAAGGTGAGCACGAGGCTGATCTCCAGCGCCCGGTTCAGCGTCGCGACCGCCCCCGCCGCGTCACCCGACCGAGCCTGGCGCGACATCAGCGGCAGCAGCGCCGTGCCGATGGCGGTGCCGATCACGCCCAGCGGCAGCTGGTTCACCCGGTCCGCATAATACAGCAGCGACGCCGAACCCGGCGGCAGCAGGCTGACGATCACCACGTCCACGGCCAGGTTGAGCTGCGTCACGCCGGCGCCGACCAGCCCCGGCCCCATGCGGCGCAGCAGCAGCGCCATGCGCGGCGTCATGCGTGGGCGCGGGATGCGCAGCGCCATGCCGGCCCGCCGCACCGCCCAGGCCAGCAGCGCCAGCTGCAGCACGCCCGACACGGTGACGCCCCAGGCCAGCGAGTGCCCGACCGTCGGCACATAGGGCGTGAGCAGCAGCATCGCCGCAATCGACACGCCGTTGAACACCAGCGGCGCCGCGGCGGCGGCGGCGAACCGGTCCAGGCCGTTCAGCACGCCCGACAGCAAGGCCGCGAGGCAGATCAGGAACAGGTAGGGAAAGGTGATGCGCGCCAACTCGACCGTCAGCTCCGCCTTGCCCGCGATGCCCTCGAACCCCGGCGCCAGCAGCGCCATCAGCTGCGGCATAAACACCTCGCCCAGCAGCGTCAGGGCCAGCAGCCAGAACGCCAGCGCCGCGATGGCCTCCTGGGCGAACTGCTTGGCGGCGGGGGCGCCGTCGGTCGCCAGGATGCCGCTGAACTCGGGCACGAAGGCCGCGTTGAACGCGCCCTCCCCGAACAGCCGGCGGAACAGGTTGGGCAGGCGGAGCGCGATGAAGAAGGCATCCGCGACCGGCCCGGTGCCGGCCAACGCGGCGAGCAGCATGTCGCGCAGGAAGCCCAGCACGCGGCTCGCCATGGTCCAGCCGCCGACGGTGACGATGCCGCGCAGCACCCTATTCGTCCCGCCGCGGCCGGGCCAGGAGGGCCACGATGGCCTCCTCCAGCCGCCAGCGCCCGTCCAGCAGCGCCGCCACCGCGGAGCACACCGGCAGATCGACCCCGCTCGCCCGGGCGACCAGCGCCGGGGCGGTCGCGACGCCCTCGACCGCCGCGTCGAGGCCGGCGAGGATGCCGGGCAGCGCCATGCCCCGGCCCAGCGCCAGGCCGAGCGAGAAGTTGCGGCTGCTCGCGCCTGTGCAGGTCAGCAGCAGGTCGCCCAGGCCCGACAGGCCGGCCACCGTCTCCGCCCGGCCGCCGAGGGCCGCGACCAGGCGGCCGATCTCCGCCAGGCCCCGGGTGATCAGCGCCGCGCGGGCGTTCTCCCCCAAGCCGGCGCCGATGACCGCGCCGGCAGCGATGGCGATCACGTTCTTCGCCGCCCCGCCCAGTTGGGCGCCCATCGGGTCGTCGTTGCCGTAGATGCGGAAGGCCGGGCCGCCGACCATCTCCGCAAGCCGGGTCCGCAGCGCGCCGTCGGCGGCGGCCAGCACCGCGGCGGCGGGCAGCCCGGCCGCGACCTCATGGGCGAAGTTGGGGCCGGTGAGCACGGCGGCGGGCCGGCCCGGGTGGAGATGGGCGAGGATCTCCAGAGGAAGGCGAAGCGTGCCGGCCTCCATGCCCTTGGCGCAGGCCACCACGGGCGCGCGTCCGGGCAGGCCGGCGGCGATTGCAGCCATATGCTGCACCGGGACGGCCAGCAGCACGGCGTCGAAGGGCGCGGCATCCAGCCGTCCCGTCACCAAGACCTGGTCCGGCAGGCGATGGCCCGGCAGGCGCAGGCTGTGCCGGGTCGCGAGGATGGGCGCCGGGTCGCGCGCCCAGAGCGTGACCCGGCGGCCGTCCCGCGCGAGGTGCAGCGCCAGCGCAGTGCCCCAGGCACCCGCCCCCACGACCAGGACGCTACTCATCCGTCAGCCGCAGCAGCGCGTGGCCATGGCCGGCCTGCTTGCCGTCAAGGCGGCCGAGCAGCGCCGCCAGCACGTCGGGCGCCGCGTCCTCGAAACCCCAGGGCGGGTTGCGGACCAAGAGTCCGCAGCCGTTCAGGCGGGCAGGGTCGGTCGGCTCCCGCCACCACATCTCGGCGCACACCACGTCGCGCAGCCCGGCGATGCGCACGCCCTCGTGGAAGGCGCGGACCGGGCTGCGATGCTTGATCGGATACCACGCCGCACACACCCCGGCGGCGAAGCGCGCGGCGCCCGCCTGCAGCCCGGCCAGCACGCGGTCGAACTCGCCCGGCGCCTCGAACGGCGGGTCGATCAGCACCAGCCCGCGCGCCTGCCGCGGCGGCAGCAGGGCGCCGATGGCCGCATAGCCGTCCCGGAGGTGCACCGCCACCTGGCGGTCGCCACGGAACAGGCGGGCAAGTGCCGCGTGGTCCTCGGGATGCAACTCGCAGCAGGCCAGCCGGTCCTCGGGCCGCAGCAGGGCGCGGATCAGCGCCGGCGAGCCGGGGTAGAGGCCCAGCCGCTCGACCATCGCCACGTAGTCCGCAAGCGGCGGCGGCGGCTCGTGCAGCAGCCGGGCGATGCCGGCGCGCCACTCTCCCGTGCGTTCCGCCGGGTCGGATAACAAATCATAGCGCCCCAAACCCGCATGGGTGTCCAGCACGAACACCGGCGCGGGCTTGCGGGCCAAGGCGCGCAGCATCCAGACCAGCAGCGCGTGCTTCATGCAGTCGGCCGGGTTGCCGGCGTGGAATGCATGGCGGTAGTTCATCCGGCCGAAAGCTCGGCCAGCGGCCAGCGCGGCCGCGGGGCCACGTCGAGCGCGTCCGCAAGCCCCAGGTGCAACCGTTCGATGCCGGCCCAGGCGACCATGACGGCGTTGTCCGTGCATAGCCGCACCGGCGGCGCTGCCAACGCCACGCCCCGGGCCGCCGCCGCACCCGCCAGCGCCGCGCGCACCGCCGCGTTGGCCGCGACCCCGCCAGCGACGACCAGCAGCCGCGCTTCCGGCATCATCGCCATCGCGTGCCCAGCCCGGTCGGCCAGCACCTCGGCGACGGCGCGCTGGAACCCGGCCGCGATGTCGGCGGCCTCATGCGGCGGCAGCGGCGAAGGCAGGGCAGCGATGCGCTGCGCCACCGCGGTCTTCAGGCCGGAGAAGCTGAAATCGCACCCCGCCCGGCCACGCAGCGGCTGCGGGAACGGGTGCCGGGCCGCGTCGCCGGTCGCCGCAAGCCGCTCCAGCGCCGGGCCGCCGGGCCAGGGCAGGCCGAGCAGTTTCCCTACTTTGTCGAACGCCTCCCCCACCGCGTCGTCGATGGTGCCGCCGAGCCGGCGGTAGCGGCCTACGCCTTCCACCGCGACGCATTGGCAATGCCCGCCGGACAGCAGCAGCAACAAGTAGGGAAACGGCGCGCCTCCCGCGACCAAGCCGGGCAGCCGTGCTGTCAGCGCATGGGCCTCCAGGTGGTTGACCGCGACGAAGGGCAGGCCGGCCCCGAGGGCGAGGCCTTTCGCCACGCCAGTGCCGACGATCAGGCCGCCGATGAGGCCCGGCCCGCAACTTGCTGCGACGCCGCCCAAATCGCTGAATGTTAGGTCGGCCTCGCGCATGGACCGCTGCACCAGGCCCGGCAGGTGCGCCAGGTGGGCGCGGGCGGCGATCTCCGGCACGACGCCGCCGAACGGGGCGTGGTCGGCCTGCTGGCTCAGCACCAGCTCGGCCAGGATCGCGCCGTCCGGCGCCAGAATGGCGCAGGCCGTCTCGTCGCAGGACGATTCGATCCCAATTACGGGTTTTCGGGGTCGCGGGCCGGTCTGCATCGGTCGGGCTTTCCTTACACGGCCCGATCTCATAGGACACCTGGATGCCAGACGCCCAGCCTGCGCTCGCCCCTGTGTTGCATAAAAGCTCCGTCGGAAGCGTCCCGAGCCACCATGGCCGCAGCCTGCCGCTGCGGGTGGGCACGCGCGGCTCGCCGCTCGCGCTGACGCAGACGCGGCTGTTCCTGTCGCTGCTCACCCGGTTCTGCCCGGTGCTGGCGCCGGGCTTCTCCGACGAGCAGGTGTTCCAGCAGCATGTGATCCGCACCACCGGCGATCAGGTGCAGGACCGCTCGCTCGCGGACATCGGCGGCAAGGGATTGTTCAGCAAGGAGATCCACGAGGCGCTGTTGGACGGCCGCATCGACTTCGCGGTGCACAGCTTGAAGGACCTGGAAACCGAGATGCCGCCCGGCATCGTGCTCGCCTGCACCTTGCGACGGGAGGATGCGCGGGATGCCTTGATCCTCGGCCCCCGTTGCCTGCCGCCCCGGCCCGGCGACCCGCTCGCCGTGCTGCCGCCCGGCGCGGTGATCGGCACCAACTCGCTGCGCCGCCAGGCGCAGCTGCTGCACATGCGGCCCGATCTGCGCATGGAGCTGCTGCGCGGCAACGTGCAGCCGCGGATCGCCAAGGTCATGCGCGGCGACTGCACCGCGAGCCTGCTAGCGCTCGCCGGGCTGCGCCGGCTGGGGCTGGAGGACAGATCAACGCTGCCACTTGATCCCGATGCCATCGTCCCGTCCGCCGGCCAGGGGATCGTCGGCATCACCGTCCGCCGCGACGACACGGCGCTGCGGGAGCTGCTGGCGGGCATCGAGGACCCGGAGGCGCGCGCCGTCTCCACCGCGGAGCGCAGCCTGCTCGCCTCGCTGGACGGCTCCTGCCGCACCCCGATTGGCGGCCATGCCCGGCTGCTGCCCACGGCGGCGGGGCAGGTGCCGCGGCTGCACTTGACCGGCCTCGTGGCGCGGGCGGACGGGTCGTTCCTGCTGAAGCGCAGCCTTCACGGCTCGGCGGACGACGCCGCGCGGCTCGGCGCCGAGCTGGGCGCGAGCCTGCGGGCCGACAGCCCGCGCGATATCTTTGGCTGAAGGTGGCGTCTTGGTCACGCGCCCCGAGCCGGGCGCGTCCGAGACGGCGCGGCGGCTGCGGGCGCTGCATCACGATCCCATCATCGCGCCCTTGCTCCACATCCGGCCGCTGGCGCTCGCGCCGTTTGGCGAGGTCGGCGCGGTTCTGGTCACCAGCGGCAACGCCGTGCCGTTCCTGCCACTCAGCCTGCATAGCGCGCTGCTGCTGGCGGTGGGCGATGCCACGGCCGAGCGTGCTCGTTCGGCGGGGTTCACCCGGGTCGCCAGCGCGGACGGCGACGCGGCGGCGCTGGCCGATCTGACCCGGCGGTCCTGTCCGCCCGGCGCCGCCCTGTTGTTCGCCACCGCGCGGGGACAGGGCGCGCCGCTCGCGGCGGCGCTGCGGGCGCACGGGTTCGTGGTGCGCCGCCGGGCCGTCTATGCTGCCTGCCCGGCCAGCCGGATGCCGCCCATGGCGGTGCGGGCCTTGCGGGACGGCAGCCTGAGCGCGGCGCTGTTCCTGTCTGCGGAAACCGCCCGCGCGTTCGTCCGGCTGCTGCCGCCGCGACTGCATCCCGCCTTGGCCGCGGTTGATGCCTTGGCGATTGGCCAGCCCGCGGCGGACGCCCTGTGCGTCTTGCCCTGGCGTCGCGTGCGCGTCTCGGCTAAGCCGACGCTGGATTCAATTTTGGCGCTGCTATGACCGAACCTGGCTCACCCGACCCCACCCATCCCGCCCCGGCTT
>CAXSHI010000213.1:0-7508 GCA_964236755.1 uncultured Acetobacteraceae bacterium | reverse complement strand
TGGGAATGCCGGCGCGGATCGCCATGCCGTTGCCGTCGCCGGTGCAGGTGTGCGCGCTGGTGCAGCTGAAGTAGGCCCGGCCGTAGCCGCCGGTGGCGAGCACGACGCTCTGCGCCCGGAAGCGGTGCATGGAGCCGTCCTCCAGGCACCAGGCCATCACGCCGCGGCAGGCGCCCTCCTCGTCCATGAGGAGGTCGAGCGCGATGTACTCGACGAAGAACTCGACCTCATGCTTCAGGCTCTGCTGATAAAGCGTGTGCAGGATCGCGTGCCCGGTGCGGTCGGCGGCGGCGCAGGCGCGCATCGCCGGCGTCTTGCCGTAGTCCTTCATGTGCCCGCCGAACGGGCGCTGGTAGATGCGACCATCCTCCGTCCGGCTGAACGGCACGCCGTAATGCTCCAGCTCATAGACGGCCGGAATCGCCTCGCGGCACATGTATTCGATGGCGTCCTGGTCGCCCAGCCAGTCCGACCCTTTCACGGTGTCGTACATGTGCCAGCGCCAGTCATCCTCGCCCATGTTGCCCAACGCCGCGCCGATGCCACCCTGCGCCGCGACCGTGTGGCTGCGGGTCGGGAACACCTTGGTCAGACATGCGGTCCGCAGCCCGGCGGCGCCCATCCCCAGCGTCGCGCGCAGCCCGGCGCCGCCTGCGCCCACCACCACGACATCGTAGGTATGGTCGATGACATTGTAGGCCCGTGCCGACGGCATGGTGATCGCGTTCATGTGGCTCGCCTCAGAAGAGATATCAGACGATATGGCGTCGAACGTGGATTCAGCCAGTCGCCTAGGCCAGCGCCAGCTTCAGAACTGCAATGCTGGCCAGCAGGCCCAACACGAGCGAAACTGCCTTGGCGCCCAGGATCATCAAGGTCATCTGCCATTTGTTGGACACGTAGTCTTCGCAGATGACCTGCAGGCCTAGATGCATGTGCTGGAACGTGATGACGATCAGCACCAGGAGCAAGGTCGCGTTGATGGGATTGCCGACCCAGGCCGCGACGCCGGGCTGCGACGCGCTCACCAGGTGCAGCATCGCGTAGATGAACCACAGCGTGAGCGGCACCAGCGCGATGCTGGTGATCCGCTCGCTGCGCCAATGCCCGACCCCCGAATGCCCGGCGCCGACGCCCCGTGCCCGGCCGAGCTGGCTGCGGCGCACGTCGATGGAGATGCTTTCCCGCATAAACTCAGCCCCTCACAGCAGCCAAAGGCCGACGGCCCAGACCAGCACGCTGGCGGCCACCGTGGCGATGACCACGGCCCAGCCGCTCGCATAGGTCTGCGGCAGGTCGAAGCCATAGCCGGCATCCCAGGCCAGGTGCCGGATGCCGTTGAAGAAATGAAAGAACAGCGACGCCGTCCAGCCGAACAGCACGAACAGCCCGACCGGCGAGGCGATGAATCCCTGCACCGTGGCGAACGCGCCGGGTCCGCTGGCGGCGGCGACCAGCCACCAGACCAGCAGCAGGGTTCCCACAGAGACGGCGATCCCGGTGACACGGTTCATGATCGACAGGATCGACGTCATCTGCGGCGTGTAGATCTGCAGGTGCGGCGACAGCGGGCGGCGCACCGTCTTGCCGTCGCTGGTGTACGCCACCATCAGCGCGTCCCGGACATCCTTCATAATGCGGCCATAGGGTGGTCAGCTCCGAGCAGGGATATCGTGTGTTCCTATGGCTTGAGGTGGGCGGGGTCAACGCGCCGTCAACCGAGGGTCGCCGTCGCCATGGGTGCCGCGACTGGGATAAGGCCGTTGTTAACGGAGTTCGAAACTCTCGTCCGGTTATAGAAAGCAAGCCGCTACCAAGAGGCTTGCTTTATCTCGATCTCACTCAGGCCCTTTCGGCATCAGAAAGGGCGAGATTTGGTCCCCTCATGATGCGGTCGGCGCACCGTTTAGAATGGCGCCGTCCAGCCACGCGCCCTCCAGATTGGCCTCTGCAAGGGAAGCTCCGGTGAGGTCTGCGCCGCGCAGGTACGCACCACGCAGATCGGCGCCGTCCAGCACCGCGCCGGTCAGCTTGGTCTGGAACAGGCTGGCGCGGCGCAGGTTGGCGCCCGCGAGCCGGGCGCGGGACAGGTTCACGTAATCGAGGTTGGCTTTGACCAGTTGCACGCCGGTCAGGTCCACGCCGGCCAGCTCGGCCGACGCCAGGTTGCTCCCAGACAGGTCCGCCCGCGCCAGCGTGGTCCCCGCGAACCGGCCGCCCGGCACCTCGATGCCGTTGAGGTCCTGGCCCGACAGGTCCAGGCCGGAAAGGTCCAGATCCTCGGCCGAGAGCCGCGTCCCGCTCCGGCCGATGGACTCGGCCCAAAGGCGGTGCTGGCGGATGCGCTGAATGAGGCCGTCGCGATCATCGATCATGGCCAGTACACCACCTTATCGCCCCAACCGCGCGCCGCGCCCTCGGCTTTCAGCGCCGCAATGTCATTCAACCACTATGTTGAAATAGACTGGCCTATTGTCCGGATTGCAATCGTCCGGGCGGCAACGAAAATCGGCTATAAAGGCCGCAGCCGATGAAGCAATCTCGTCTGCGCCTGCTTGAAGGTCTGCACTCCAGTCGCGTGTAAGTGGAATAGGTTTCGGCGGGTCATCATTTGTGAGCAGCCAGGTATCAACCCCGAGCAGCTTACAGCCGCTGCGTGCGAAAGCCCTTACAGCCTCGATGGCTTGATCGCGAGGCCAGGCCAACTCGACGCCAGACTTGTAGGCCGACTTCATCAGTTCGTCCGGCAGCTCGCCGTGTGAGTTCGTGTGCATTCTCATGCCTCGGGAATAACGATTGGGAGATCGGGAAGCTCGGGGACTTCCGGAACCTCGGGGATCGGCGTTTTCGGCATCTCTGGAGCATTACCAGGAGCGGACGGCGGAGTGCCGGGAGCGGAAGCGGGCGGCCTCAGGACTGCTCCGGGCTTATCACCGCTAGCTGGGCCGAAACTGAAGTCTTTGCCTCCGACTTGTATCACTTCGTTGGTCACGTCATCGATGATAACAGATTTGCCGGTTTGCGGATTGACATACCGGGTCGCCGAATTGCCATTAGCTTTGTTGATCGCGTCAATACGTTGACCATTCTTCACCGCGTCATCAATTTCCTGTGGCGTCCAACTCCTGGTCGTCATCTGCCTATTGATTTTGTCACCGTAGTACACGCCATCAGGAGTGGAGTAGCTCGCAGCCTTGGTGATATTAGAAGTGCCTGGGTTGAAGCCGCTTCGTGCGGCAACCTGCGCGACCATGTTGATGTGGACACCCGAAGCGTTGTTACCACTCGCATTGCCCCCACCCAAAAAGCTGTCACCGTCCAAGCCGCCCCCCCCCTTGAGTTAGCGTCCGTGCTGCTGGCATCCGGGTCATTACCCCGCAGCGCGGCCGCCACCGCGGCCCCCACCGCCCGAGCCACCTCCTCGCCCATGTCCGCCGCCACCGGCGCCAGGAACGGGCGGGCTGGCATGTGCGCCGTGCCTAACTCCTGAGGCACGGCCGCCGCGTCGCTGCTACCAACCGCGGCCTGCAACCCGTCCGCTTGCGTCCCTACGCTGTTCCGTAGCGCGCCGCTCTTGAGCCATGGCTCATCGTGCCCAGCAGCGCCTGGCGCCTCCGACAAGCCCTCCCGCACTCGTTCCGCCATGCGTTTCGCCTGCTCGGCCAAGGCTCGTGCCATCACTTCCTCGGGGCGCATGCGTTCAAGGCGTTCTCGAAGCTCGTTCAGTCCTGTGATCCTCAAAACCATCTGCCGCTCGCCTCCTCACTGGCAAGCGTTCTCAATTTGTTCTTAACGATATGCAAGCGAAAAGGAGGCGTGTCAGGAACAGCCCGTCAGAAACCCGGCGTGGGCCATGGTAGCGACCCACGCTGGTCCTTGCGCAAACCTATTGTGGCCCGGCGCGAAGACTGTCTCAGGGAGGCAACTCGAACGGCAGCGGCCCTGGAGCCTTGTTCCCGGGCGTCAAGCCGCCTTCTTGAGTAACCCCTGCGCCACCACGACCTCGGCGATCTGCACGGCGTTCAGCGCGGCACCCTTGCGCAAGTTGTCCGACACGCACCAGAACGACAGGCCGTGCTCCACCGTCGGGTCGCGGCGGACGCGGCTCACGAACACCGCATCCTCCCCGGCGCAATCGGCCGGCGTGATGTAGCCGCCGTCGTCGCGGGTATCCATCACCACGACGCCGGGCGCCTCGCGCAGGATGGCGCGGGCCTCGGACGCCGACACGGGCTGCTCGAACTCCACCGTGACGGCCTCGCTGTGGCCGATGAACACCGGCACCCGCACGCAGGTCGCCTGCACCAGGATGTCGGCCCCCAGGATCTTCCGCGTCTCCACCGCCATCTTCCACTCCTCCTTGGTGGAGCCGTCCTCCATGAACTTGTCGATGTGCGGGATGCAGTTGAAGGCGATGGGCTTGGTGAACTCCTGCGCCGTCACCGGGTCGTTCACGTACATGGCGCGGGACTGCGCCCACAGCTCGTCCATGCCCTCCTTGCCGGCGCCGGACACGGACTGGTAGGTCGAGACCACGACGCGCTTGACGCGGAACCGGTCGTGCAGCGGCTTCAGCGCCACGACCATCTGGATCGTCGAGCAGTTCGGGTTGGCGACGATGCCGCGGCGGATGCGGCGCAGCGCCTCCGGGTTCACCTCCGGCACCACCAGCGGCACGTCGTGCTCCATGCGGAACTGGCTGGTGTTGTCGATCACCAAACACCCGGCGGCGGCGGCGCGCGGCGCGTGCACGGCGGACACGCTGGCGCCGGGGCTGAACAGCCCGATGTCCCAGCCGGCGAAGTCGAACGTGTCGAGGTTCTTGACCTTCAGCACGGCCTTGTCGCCGAAGCTCACCTCCTGCCCCGCGGAGCGGGCGGAGGCGACGGCGGCGACCTCGCTGACCGGGAAGTCCCGTTCGGCCAAGGTCTTCAGGATTTCGCGCCCGACTGCTCCGGTGGCACCGACAACCGCGACCCGATAGCCCATCATTCAACCCCTGCTTGCTTGTAACTTCAACAGAATGAAACGGCAGGATAACCCAGCGCAAGCGCAGAAGGAACCGGTTATTGCCCGGCGGAGT
The DNA here is from genome assembly GCA_964236755.1 of uncultured Acetobacteraceae bacterium. Classification (GTDB taxonomy): domain Bacteria; phylum Pseudomonadota; class Alphaproteobacteria; order Acetobacterales; family Acetobacteraceae; genus CAHJXG01. The sequence continues at coordinate 2,425 of CAXSHI010000213.1, read as the reverse complement.
ACAGCTTCATCGGTCCCTGATACAGGCCGGTGCGCGCCGCGCCGTCCGCACCCACGACGCCGCGATACATGCCGCGCGTGTTGAACGGCAGAGCCACGCGCCCGGCGCGATCCACCGCGATCAGGCCGCCGGTGCCGCCGACCGCCTCCAGCGCCGCCATCACCGCGGCCGTGGCGCCGTCGAGATCCTCCTGCGCCAGCCGCAGCCGCGCGGACACCTCGTGCCCGGCGGCGATGCGGATGAAGCTCTCGCCATGGCCGGTCGCCGACACGGCGCAGGCCGCGTCCGCCCAGGTGCCGGCGCCGGGCAGCGGCGTGTCGCCGACGCGCCCTGGCAGCTTGCCGGTCATGCCGCCGGTGCTGGTCGCGGCGGCGAGGCGCCCGGCGCGGTCCAGCGCCACCGCGCCCACCGTGCCGTGGCGGTCGGCGTCGTCGAGGTCGGGGTTGAAGTCAGCTTCGGCAGCGAGCATCGCCCGCAATGCCTCCCGGCGCCGGGGCGTATCGAAATACCCGGGCTCGGCGAACGCCACGCCTCCCGCACGCAGGAAGTCGAGCGCGCCGGGGCCGGCCAGCAGGACGTGCGGCGAATGCTCCATCACTGCGCGGGCCGCCAGCACCGGGTTGCGCGGGCCGCAGATGCCGGTGACCGCGCCCACGGCCAGCGTCGCGCCGTCCATCACCGCCGCGTCCATCTCATGCCGGCCGTCACGGGTGAGCACCGCGCCATGGCCGGCGTTGAACAGCGGGTCATCTTCCAGCGCGACGACGGCGGCGGTCACGGCCTCCATCGCCGGGCCGCCTGCGGTCAGAACCGCGTGCCCAGCCATCAGGGCGCGATGCAGCCCGGCGCGGTGGGCGCGCTCGGCGTCCGGGTCCATGCTGCCGGGCGGCATGGTGCCGGCGCCGCCGTGAATGGCGAGGATGGGGGTCATGCCGCGGTTTGACACGCGCCGCCGGGCGGGCACAAGGTCCGGGACCAAGCTTCGAGGGTTCCCATGGACGCCAGGCGGTCGTCGCACAGCGTGGAGCGCAACCGCGACCCGATCCTGGCGGCGCTGCGCCCGTTGCTGCCGCCGACAGGCCTGGTGCTGGAGATTGCGAGCGGCAGCGGCGAGCACGCGGCGCACTTCGCCGCGGCGCTGCCGGGCCTGACGTTCCAGCCAAGCGATCCCCATCCGGAAACGCGGGCCAGCATCGACGCCTGGTGCGGCGGGCTGCCGAACGTGCGCCCGGCGCTCGACCTGGACGCTGCGGTGCCGGACTGGCCGGTTGCGCGGGCCGATGCCGTGCTGTGCGTGAACATGATCCACATCGCGCCCTGGGCGGCGGCGCAGGGGTTGGTCGCGGGCGCCGGCCGCGTGCTGCGTCCGGGCGGGCTGCTGGCGCTGTACGGCCCGTTCCTGCAAGACGGGGTTCAGACCGCTCCGAGCAACCAGGCCTTCGACGCTGGCCTCCGCGCCCGCGACCCGGCCTGGGGCCTGCGCCGGCTAGAAGATGTGGCGGCCTTGGCGGCGTCGGCCAGGTTCGGGCCGCCGGTCGTCACGGCGATGCCTGCCAACAACCTGCTGGCCGCGTTCACGGCGGCAGGCGCTAGACCCGGCTGAGCACCTCCGGCGCGGTGTGGCGGGCGAGCACGGCGCGCGCGCGGGCGTAATCGAGCTGTCCTTCCCAGCGGGCGACGAAGATGGTGGCGACGGCGTTGCCGAACAGGTTGGTGATGGCCCGCGCCTCCGACATGAAGCGGTCGATAGGGAACACCAGCGCGATCGACTCGACCGGGATCTTGCCGGCCAGGGTGCCGAGCGTCGCCGCCAGCGTGATGAAGCCGCCGCCCGTCACCGCCGCCGCCCCCTTGGAGGTCAGCAGCAGGATCAGCAGGATGCCGGCCCACTCCTGCAGGCTGAGCGGGATGTTGAGCGCCTGCGAGATGTAGGCGATGGCCATCGTGAAGTAGATGCTGGTGCCGTCGAGGTTGAAGGCATAGCCGAGCGGCACGACCAGGCCGACCAGCGGACGGGAGCAGCCGAGGTTCTCCAGCTTCTCCATCAAGGTCGGCAGCGCCGCCTCCGACGAGGAGGTGCCGAGCACGATGAAGAACTCCTCCTTCAGGTAGCGCAGCAGCTGGAACAGGCTGAGCCGGCAGTACGCCATCACGGCCGTGAGCACGACGAAGACGAACAGCACGCAGGTCGCGTAGAAGGCGAGCATCAGGAACACGAGATTGCCGAGCGTGCCGATGCCGTAGCGGCCGATGGCGAACGCCATGGCGCCGAACGCCCCGAGCGGCGCCACCCGCATGATCAGCGAGACCATGCCGAAGAACGCGGCGTTGGCCTGGTCCAGGCCGCGGACCAGGCCGGACGCGCGCTCCCCCACCTTGGCGAGCGCCACGCCGAACAGCACGGCGAAGAACAGCACCGGCAGGA
>CAXSHI010000212.1:0-7541 GCA_964236755.1 uncultured Acetobacteraceae bacterium | reverse complement strand
CGATCATGGCTGAAGCCTGCGCCATCGTGCCCCCTTGGTCCGGTCGTCGCACGCAGAACTCAAGACTTCTGACGTTCAGAATAGCCCTTCAACCTGCCATGTGTCCGATTTTCTGGGGGCAACTCCACCCATTGCCCGGCCCATGCCATAATGGTTCAAGGTCCTAGTTGTGGTCCGAAGGCATCGATGATCTCAGGTTGCCATGCTTGCGTAATTGGCAATGACGCCGGACGGCCAATCAGGTAGCCCTGTATCCAGTCGTATCCGTCTTCGCGCAGGATAGCCACCTGCTCAGGCCTTTCTACGCCTTCTGCGCAGACTTCCATGCCGAGCTGATGGCCCAGCTTCAACACTGCGGTCGCAACGGCCCTGGAACGGGAGTTTACGCACAGGTCGCCGACAAGGCTGCGGTCCAGCTTGATGGTGTCGAACGGAAACGCGGACAGATAGCTGAGCGAGGAGTAGCCGGTCCCGAAATCATCCAACGCGAGCTTCACGCCGAGCGCCTTGAGGTCATGCATCTGATGCAGTGTGGCCGGATTGTTTTCCACCAGCACACGCTCGGTGATCTCGATTTCCAGGCGTGCCGGATCAATGCCGCTGGCGTCGAGCGAGTGTTGCACCACTGCGGTGAGTTGGCCGAGCGGGAACCATCCCGCCCAGATGTTCACCGAGACGACGAGGTGCGGCGGCAGCAGCGAGGCTTGCCGGCAAGCCTCCAACAGCACCCAGCGATCAATTGTCGCGATCAGGCCGCACGCCTCCGCAACCGGGATGAACTCGGACGGCGGCACCAGGCCGTGGCCCGGCCGCTTCCAGCGCAGCAGCGCCTCGTAGCCGCGCAGGACCCCGGTTGCCGGTGCCACCACCGGCTGCCAGTGCAGGTGAAAATCGTTGTGGCTAACGGCGGTGCCCAGGTCGGACTCCATCTGCCTCCAGTCCAGCAATGCATTCTCTTGGGCTGGATTGAAGATGTTGTAGCGGCTCCCTCCAGCCTGCTTGGCTTGATACAACGCCATGTCGGCGCAATGAAGCAGCTTGGAGACGGTCTGTGCATCGTCTGGGCAGAATGCCGCACCGAGCGAAACCTGAATGGGGATGGATGCATCGCCAACCGGGAGCGGCGGCACGAAGGCAGCAAGCACCCGCTCGGCGAACATGCGAGCATCCTCCAGCCTGACCGGACCGGGCATCAGGACCGCCAGCTCGTCCCCGGACAGCCGGGCCACCAGATCGGTCGCGCGCACGGCGGCGCGCAGACGGCGGGCAGTCTCGACCAGCACAGCATCGCCGACGGCGTGTCCATGGGCGTCGTTGATCCTCTTGAACCTGTCGACGTCCAGGCAGATCACCGCGCATGCGGCACCAGGCACTGCTTTGCTGACTGCCTCCCCAAGCCGCACCTCGAAAGGGCCGCGATTGAGCAGACCGGTCAGGTAGTCGCAGTTGACGGCGTTGCTGAGCGACACCACGCACTCGTGCAGGGCCAGCACAGCCTCCACTCCGGCGGCCAGGTCAGCCAGTTGGCTCGCCTCTTCTTTGGTCATGTGACGCGGCACATGATCGGCGACGAAGAAGGACCCGAGTGCATATCCTTCTTGGCTGTACAATGCAGCGCCGGCGTAGAAGCGGATATATGGCTCGCCTCTGGTGAACGGGCTGTCGGCGAAGCGCTCGTCCAGCGTTGCGTCCTCTACGATCAGCAGCCGATCTGGCTGCCGGACGAGGTGGCCGCAGAACGAGCCTTCCCGGGAAGCGTTGATGAACTGCAAACCCACGGCGGACACGAACCATATACGGCGTTGGTCGAGGAGAGAAATGGCACACATAGGTACCTTGAATATCCGAGTTGCCAAACGAGTGAAGGCTTCGAAGCGCGAGTTCAGAGGAGTGTCAAGAATATAGCAGGCCTGGATAGCCGCTATGCGAGCTGCATCGCCCTTTGCTTCATGAGCATTCTGTTCGTTGTCTTGCGCACGCATGTCCTACATGCCCTTCCCACATTCCGAGGCTGTTGCGAGATTGCCGCCGTATGGGAGATCTATGGACGGAGAGGGCACTGACGCAGACACGGTCTTCAGAACTCCAGAGCGAGTAGTCTTGCAACCAGAGATATGCATGCTGTCGGTAGCAGGTCCTGTACGATGAAGCTAAACCGGCTTTAGTGCAAGGCGAGATAGCTGTTCCCTGGAAGTTGGGATTGACTTGGTTCGGATATTGCTGGTCAAGGACACTCTGCCGCCCGGGCTCTGTTCATGACGGCGGCAGCAATTGCCGGAGCAGCCGTCCATGTGGCGGTGCTGAACATGCCGCCGCCGGGCAATTTGACGTGTATCTGCTTGCCAGGCCGCGAAGCAACACCGATCCACGGTTCCTGATCCGGAACTCAAAACTTCTGCATCAGCCACAGGCACATTGAAATTGCTGGCGTATTTTGATACGTAATTCTGATGCACAACAGCGGCGTGATTTACGGCTATGCGAGGGTATCGACCGACGCCCAAGACCTCGCCAACCAGCTGGACCAGCTCAAGGCGGCGGGGTGCAGCAAAACCTACCGGGAGAAGATCAGCGGGGCGACCGCCGAACGCCCGCAGCTCAAGAAGCTGATCACCGCCCTTCTCCCCGGTGACGTGGTAATCGTCGCCGCCGTGGATCGCTTGAGCCGGGACACGACCGACCTGCTTACCCTCGCCCGCGACATTCAGCAGGCGGGCGCGGGCCTCCGCTCGCTGGCCGAGCCGGTGCTGGACACAACCGGGGACTTTGCTGAGCTGGTGCTGGCGATGCTGGGAGTTGCCGCCAAGCTGGAGCGGCGGCGCATCCTTGAGCGCACCGCGCGGGGTCGGGCCAACGCCAGGGCGGCGGGTGTGAAGTTCGGGCGGAAGCCCACCCTCACCCCGCACCAGCAGCGGGAAGCGTTGAAGCGGATCGAGCAAGGCGAGACGCAACGCAGTATCGCCCGGAGCTTCAATGTCTCACAGGCGACGATTTCGAGGCTGACATAGAGCCTGTTGCACAATCGCCTTTGGGAACGTCGTCGTCCTGTGTTTCGGCGTTGACGGGCCTGGTGGTGCCGAACTTGTATTGAAAATCTAGGATCAAGGGAGTTTGGGGGTGATGTCCGACACTAAAAATACCAAGTGGTATTTTCGCCTTTGGGAGCGTCTTGCCTCTTATAGAATGTCAAACATGACGCATCGGCACCGCTTAGTAATAAATATAATAATTGAAATAATATTTGCACAAAACGCAGTTGCAGAGCAGTCAGATAATACTATTACATCTCCAGCAATTATTAAATCTATTGCGGATCTCCTAAAATTAGCTGGCCATGTGGAAAACAACTCGATTTTTTCTTCGGAACGACTGCATAGTATATCAGAGATACTGAGTGCTCTTGCATGGCCGACAGCCTTCATTGTGGGAGTTGTGTTGTTTAAGGTGGAGTTACGGGGCCTAATCAAGAGGGTGAGAAAGGTTGGGATTGCCGGAACTAGCTTAGAGACTGAAGAGGAAGTCCAGAAGAAGGTAGAAGCATCGGCAGCGGCGGTTCTTTCATCTACCACACCCGAGCCGCCCACAACGATTTCAAGCGATGAAATCCGGAGGGCTGCCGAAGTGGGGGTTCTATCTTCAGGCCTTAGTCCAGAGGCTATACGCTCGCAGATCGACCAGATTTCTGCTGAATACGAAGGAGTCAGGGCTCAAATGCCCTCAGGATCGGCTCGAACGAGGCAAATGGGAGCCGTAATGGCAAAAATGCGAACCCTTGCCCGCGCTGTGTTCCCTTATCGGCACGAACTTGTGGGTAGCCCGTCACCTGGGCAAAGGCTTTTTGCTATTGCTGCTCTTCAAGTAGTACCAGACTATAACCTCTTGGGTTGGCTGGCAACAGCTACCGTTAAAGAAGTACCCTACATTCAATTTCAGGCGCTTAATGCGTTGATGACTGCTGTGCGAAATGCTGGTCCGGAAATGAAGCCTGCCTTGAAGCGAGCAATAGATCAGGCCAAATCCGGCCTGTCTTCGGCCGATGCCGACGCTAGTCGGTGGAACCTTGCTTTAGACGTGGAGGCAGAGCTGGATAAGATTCCAGACAATAACTCGATTCGCGCCACCGTTCAGTAGCTCCCGCTGACATAGCGGGAAATGCAGGTGGAACTGGGTTGCCACCGTCAAGCGGCTCTGCGTGTAACTTCGGCTGCGTCGGCCGGTGCGGCCTCGTCCTCAATCAACGGTGGCCTCGTCAGCTCGGCCGACGGTGACTGCGACCATAAAGGTGCAGAAGTCGGATGCGAAACGCCATTGCTGGAACTAGGGCGTGTCTGCAAACAGCGGACGTTCCGGGTCTGAGATCCCATATTGATGATGTGAGACGAAGAGAGTTGATGGACGCGCAATGGCGGCGATTGGAGCCGCTATTGCCTCCCGCGAAACCCTGGACAGGGCGACCGAACGAGGATCACCGCCGCATTCTGAACGGCATGCTATGGGTGCACCGGACAGGGGCGCCGTGGCGCGACCTGCCGGAGCACTACGGCCCTGTCGGGACGGTGTCGAGCCGGTTCTACCGCTGGCGTAAAGCAGGCATCTGGGACAGCATTCTGTCGGCGCTGCAAGCTGAGGCCGATGCCCGGGGCGAGGTGGATTGGGATCTGCATTTTGTGGACGCGACGATCATCCGCGCGCACCAGCATGCGGCTGGCGCGCGCCGGACCGGGGTTGTCAGGGATGCCGAGGCGCTGGGGCGCAGCCAGGGCGGGTTCTCGACCAAGCTGCATCTGCGGGCTGAAGGGCTTGGCAAGCCGATGGTCGCCGTGCTGACCGGGGGCGAGCGGCACGAGCAGATCGCATTGGGGATACTGCTCGACAACGGCGCGATCCGACGCGCCGGTCGGGGCCGTCCTCGCCTGCGGCCACGGCATGTGGCCGGCGACAAGGGCTACAGCAGTCCCACGGCCCGCAGCCGCCTGCGTCGGCGGCACATCCGGCCGGTGATCCCCAGCAAAAGCAACCAGCGCCGGCAGCCCCGCTTTGATCGCGACGCCTACCGGCAGCGCAACCGGATCGAGCGCCTGATCAACCGCCTCAAGCAGTTCCGCCGCATTGCCACCCGCTACGAGAAGCGCGGCGTCAATTACTTGGCCATGGTCATGCTCGGCATGATCCTGCTCTGGCTGTAACCGCTGTTTGCAGACACGCCCTAGCCCAACTAGCACGTGATGATCCGGTTTACTGCTGCCGAAAGGTCGGGGCCGCCGAAGCGAACCCCGAACCCCTCACGTATGCAAAGCTGCAATGAGCGCAGCAATCGCATAAATGATCTGCGCCACGTCAACTTTGCACGTTACGTAAAACCGGAATTTTGACCGCATTGGTCAGGTCTCCCGGTAGCCGACGCGCCGACAACCGAAGGGGGTTGAACGGTTGATCCCTGCGAACGGTATGACTGCCGTTAGAAGGTTTTATCAGCCCCCGGCCTCACTTGTACTTCGCTCAGCCGAGGCGTCGTGTGGATTCCCTATCCTGCTATCGGCCCGAAGTCGGCCGTTACGCACTCGCATCCCGCAGCATCAGGCCGCTATGGCGGGAAGGCACCCTCAGTCGCATCCTTGCAGGAATTAGGCACGGCGATATGCGGGGACACTTGGATGGTGGGCATCCCTGCCCACGGCCTCGTGTTCCGCGTGAGCATATTAAAGGCTACAGCGTTGGTTGTCATGCGAAAGACGCGGTAATAGGCGATGAACGCCGGCATCTGTTCACTCTGAAACGGTGGTTTGAGTGTGGACAGCTTCAATCTGGCCGCCCTGTACACTTTGCGCCTTGTCAAAAGCAGTCGCGATTTGCACGGCGTAAAAGTCAGCAGCCATCATTGGCGGCGTTTGCTCGGCTTGTCTGGCTCAGTGCGCGGAGGCTCCGGCTCGTTTGATTTGCCCGGCGGCGGTTCCGGCGCGGTCGCAAGCCGCCGCAGCTCCGCGTTCGGAGCAATCGGCCCCTCCTGCCTTTCCTTCTCGTTCAGCGCACGCGCAAAGTCAGCTTTCGCCCTGGCACGCCCGGCCGCGTCGAGATGACCCAACTCGCGTTCGGCTTTCTCGTTGAACGCAGCCTGCACAAGCCTGCCATCGGGCGAGAGGGAAGGAGTGAGACGGCTCTGGCTTCCCACACGCTCCAACTCGGCCGCAATGCGAGGCACCTGCCCGGCCAGCCATCGCGGCGGGTCCGGCGCTTCAAACAGAACCCGGCCGCGTTCGATTTCGAGAACCTGCCGGTGGCCGCTGCCGGAATTGTCAAGCAGCACAGCTCGGTCCGCAATGACGATGGCCGCCGGGAGATTGCCCAAGCTGCCCGCAACACGGCGCCGTATCGTCTCAGGCTCAATCCAGTGCCCGCCTTGCATGGCACGGCCCTCGACCCGACGAATGTTCATCGTGACATCGTTCACCGCGACATAGCGCAACGTCACATCGTAGCCCAAGTCCTTGGCCGCCTGCATCCGTCCGAGCACAGTCCGTCCCGTCAAGGTCGTCTCCAAGGACAGAGAACGTCCCTCGGCAAGAGTTCGGTCAAACAGTCGCAAGGCCTCCTTGCCCGCGGCAAAATCGACTGAACGTGGATCGGTCGGGTTCATCTGCCGGGCGATGCGGTCCGGGTCTATCTCAACGTCAACCGGATCGGCGCCGCCCGCGCGCAAGCTGCTCTTGCCGGCGCCGTTCGCACCGGCATAGACGATGAGCTGCCTCAACGCGCAGGGGGCGTGAACCCAGGATACGGACTGCCCTCGTCCCGGAACTGGTCGATGGGAGCAAGGCGCTCAACGCGCCCGCCAGGATGCTCTTGCACAACCCAGCCCTCCAACTCGTAGGTCAGGATCTCACCGCTCGCGCGACGCCTCGCCAGCGCCTTCTCTGCGGCACGTTGAAGGGCAGCACGTTCCGCCTGCATCATCGCGGAACCTGCCACACGCATCTGCTCGTTCATCGCGCGCTCCCCTGTCGCAGCGCCATCGTAAACCATCGCAAGACCATTATCGACACAGCCGCCGATTTGCACCGTGCAAATCCGCGAAGGATGCAGCCCGGTCCCTGCAACCCGTTCTGGCGCGTCCCGTGAGGGCAAGCCGAACCAAAACCTAGCATCGGTTAGATGATGATCTTCTCGATCTCGTCGAGTGAGATTTCATCTGACCTGCGGTCATAAAGCTTCGTGGTGCGTGGCGACGAGTGGTTGGGGATGGTCTGGGCGTGTTCGAGCATGCCGCCGTTTTTAAGGTAGGCGGTGATGCCGGTGGCGCGGAAGGTGTGATTGCCGATCTTGGTCATGATGCCGGCCGCGGCAGCACGGCGCTGGATCATCCGGTATGCGTCCTGCTGCCAGAGGGCTTCAACGCGGCCGGTCTTGCGACCGGCGGAGCGGAAGAGCGGGCCATCCGCGTCGCCGGCGATGTCGGCGGCGGTGATGTACTCGTCCAAGAACCGCTCCAGCGTAAGCGTCCGGCGCTGACATGCAGACAGCGTTGCTCGTCTTGTGGTGCACCT
>CAXSHI010000211.1:0-7811 GCA_964236755.1 uncultured Acetobacteraceae bacterium | reverse complement strand
TCGCCGGAACGGCTCAAGCTGCTGCTGGTGCTGACCGTCGCCGACATGCGCGCCGTCAGCGCCAAGGTCTGGAACGGCTGGAAGGCGACCCTGCTGCGGGAGCTGTACGCCCGGGTCGCCGACGTGCTGGCCGGCGGCCTCGCCACCACCGAGCGCGACGTGCGGGTGGCGCGGGCCAAGGAAGCGGCCGGACACTACCTGACCGACTGGCCCGACGCCGACCGGGACTTCTATTACGGCCTCGGCTACCCCGGCTACTGGCTCAGCTTCGACCCCGAGACCCATGCCCGGCACGCCCGGCTGATCCGCGACGCGGAGCGCCGGGGGGCGCCGCTCACCGTCGATACGGAGCCTTTGCCGGCCCGCGCGGTGACGGAGGTGACGATCTACACCGCCGACCACGCCGGGCTGTTCAGCCGGATCGCCGGCGCCTTGGCGGTGGCGGGCGCCTCCATCGTCGATGCGCGCATCCACACCCTGACCAACGGCAGCGCGCTCGACACGTTCTGGATCCAGGATACGGCCGGGGGCGCCTTCGACGCGCCGCACCGCCTGGCCCGGCTCCATGTGCTGATCGACCAGGCGCTGTCCGGCCAGCTGTCGCTGGCCGGCGAGATCCGCCGGGCGTCCCGGGCGCTGCTGGGACGGCGCATGCGGGCGATCCACGTGCCGCCGCGGGTCGTGGTCGATAACCGCGCCAGCAACACGCACACGGTGCTGGAGGTGAACGGCCGCGACCGCCCGGGGCTGCTGCACGACGTGACGGCCGCCATCAGCGAGCAGGGCCTGCAGATCGCCTCCGCCCACGTCACGACCTACGGCGTGCGGGCGGTCGATGTGTTCTACGTCAAGGACGTCTTCGGGCTGAAGATCGAGAACGAGCGCAAGCTGGCCGTCTTGCGCCAGGCCCTGCTGGCGGCGCTGCAAGCGCCCGACGACAGCACGCCGGAAGCCGTGCTGCCCGGCCGCCGCAGGCGCGAAGCGGCGGCCTAACGGCCGGCTGCGGAGGGCCAAATCAGGGCGACGCTGGTGCCGCAACGAAAACCTGGACGGGAGCCGACGCTGCGATCCCGCGTTGTGCTCCTATGACCAGAGCACGACGCGCGATCCAGGCCTCAGTCGGGCAACCGCCGATAGCACGCATGCTGCAATACATAATGCCGGCGGCGCTGCTGCTGGGCTGGCAGCACAACGGCCACCTCAAGCGGACGCTTCGCCAGTCGCAAGAGGCGCTGCGCGACATGACGGCCCAACTCGGCGCCGTCATGGATTGCGCTCCGATCGGCATCGTGCAGACCGGGCTGGACGGGCGCATCCGTTTGGCGAACCATTGCTATTGCCAGTTGATCGGGCATCAGGAGGCACGCCTGCGGACGCTGACGCTGCACGACCTGACCCATCCCGAGGACCGGCCCTGGCATCAGGAGCAGCACGCCCAGATGCTCGCCACCGGGGAGCCGTTCCGGATCGAGAGCCGCCTGGTGCGGTCCGACGCAAGCCACGTGTGGGCTGCCAGCCACTTGGCGATCACCCGCGACGGCAGCGGCCGGCTGGCCGGCGTCGTGGCCGCCGTGCTGGACATCTCGCATCGGCGGGCCGCAGAGGCCGCCGTGCAGGACTTGTCCGCGACCCTGGAGCAGCGCGTGGCGGAGACGGTGGCGGCGCGCGTCGCAGCCCAGGAAAGCGTTTGGCAGGCGCAGCGCATGGAGGCGTTGAGCCAGTTGGCCGGCGGCGTCGCGCACGACTTCAACAACGTGCTGCAGGCGATTGCCGGGGGCGCCCGGCTGATCCGGCGGCGACCGGACGCCGCCTCGGTGGAGCGGCTGGCCGGGCTGGTCGTGGATGCGGCCGAGCGCGGCGCCATGGTCACGCAGCGCCTGCTGGGCTTCGCCCGGCGCAGCGCCCTGCAAGCGGAGGCCATCGACGTCGCCCTGTTGCTGACCGACCTGCGCGACGCCCTGTCGGGCACGATGGGCGGTCGGATCGACGTTCAGCTCGACCTGCCTGACGCCCTGCCCCCGGCCTGGGCAGACAAGGAGCAGCTCGAGACGGCGCTGGCCAACCTTGCGGCCAATGCCCGTGACGCGATGGACGGCGACCGGCCAACCGACGGATCACCAATGCCTGTGCACACGCTCAGGCTGTCAGCCGAGGCGGTGGACGGCGCCGGGGCCGGGTTGAGGGCGGGGCACATCAGGATCGACGTCAGCGACACCGGTCCCGGCATGCTCCCCGACGTGCTGAAGCGCGCCACCGAGCCGTTCTTCAGCACCAAGGCCCGGGGGCGCGGCACGGGCCTGGGGCTTGCGACGGCACGCGGCTTCGCCGAGCAGTCCGGCGGCAGGCTGATCTTGCGCAGCCAATCTGGGCAGGGCACCACCGCAAGCCTGTTCCTGCCCCAGACCCGCGCCCCGGCGGATCCGGCGGCGGGCGGTGCCCCGGCTCCTGCCGCCGCAGATCCTGCCAATCGAAGCTCGCGCTGGATCATGCTGGTCGATGACGACGCCGAAGTGCTTGAGGCGATGGGCGAGATGCTGGAAGCGTCCGGCTATGTCGTCGCGAGCTTCGACAGCACGGCTCCCGCCCTCTCGCATCTGGAACACGGGGACCGGGCGGACCTGCTCATCACCGACCTGTCCATGCCGGACACGGATGGCCTGGCGCTGATCCGAGAGGCGCAGGGCCGCTGGCCAGGGCTGCCGTCCATCCTGCTGACCGGCTACAGCCGCGACGAACTGGCGCCGGCCATGGCCTCGCTCACCGGCGGCCGGCTGATGGTGATGCAGAAGCCGATCCGTCTGGGCGCACTGCTCAAGCAGGTCGCGGCTCTCCTGGCTGAAGCGGGAACTCCCCCTGCCTGACGTCACCCCGAGGCATGTCCCTGCTTCAGCTGCCCTTGCACGCGGTCGCCGGCTTGACCCCGCTCTTTTCCGAACATATAGTGAACAAGAATCTGAAAGGCTTCCCGTCCCCCACAGATAGAACTTTGAACGAACAAAAGGAGCCTATAATGCATGTGGTCATCGCCAGCTCCGCATTCGACCTGTCGCTTCCGAACCGCCGCGTTCACGTCTTGCACTCGGCGATGCCAAGCCTGCAGCGTGGGATGAGGCTGCTCGGCGTGGCGATCCAGGGCGTGCTGTTCTTCGCGGTGCTGTGGCTTCTGGCCGCCGGGCCGGGCTTCCTGTCTGCGCGGGACAGCCTCGTGCCGCCGTCCGGGACGGACCGCCTGGCGCATCAGGCTTCCCGGTAGAACAGCAGGATCGTGCCGACGAGCAGGAAGCAGGCCGGCCACACCCAGCCCGCGACGCGCCGGACGGAGCCGTCGGTCCGCAGTTCCAGCCAGCGTGCCCAGCCGGCGCCGATCCCCGCGAGCGCCAGCGGCGTGTGCGACATCTCGATCAGCAACTGATCCCGCACGTTGGAGATCGCGTGGCTGTGGGTCAGCAGCAGCGCGCCGCCCGCCGCGGTCAGCATCGGGAACACCAGCGCCGCCCCGGGACGCCGCAGCCGTCCGGTCCGCACGCCCCACTCGAACAGCGCAAACGCCACGATCAGCACGACGAACACGCGGTGCTGCAGCACCTCCACGTCGCGGAGGCTCTCGAAAACGCCGACATCGCCCAGCGGCCAAACCTCGGGATCAGACCGCACGAGAAGGAATGCCGCCAAGCCCAGCAGCAGCAGCGGCCAGTGCCGCGCGGCGCGCAGGCCGGCATGGTGCAGCAGTCCCAAGAGGCCCACGGCGATGACGAACAGCCCGGCCCAGTGGTGGTTGTACTCGCTCCAGGCGATGTCGGCGGCGTTGCGCGCCGGCAGCTCGCCCGACCCCGGCACCACCGCCGGCGGCGCCGCGGCGCTGGCGCGGGCGGCCTCCGCGTCCAGCTGCGCCTGCAGCATGACAAGCGCCAGGCTGTCGTGGTCCGGGGACGCGAGGCGCGGCACGCGCGGCGCGTTGCGCTCGGCGATCTCGGCCCAGGTCACGCGGTCCTGCGCAAGGTCCACCGCCGGCGGCACCGACGTCAAGGAGGCGGCGGCGAAGAAGATGCTGAAGCCGATGCCGACCTCCACCTCGGCGAAGCGCCGCAGGCGCAGCACGGGCGCCGCGGGATCGGTCCGCAGCCGCTCGACCACCAGGAAATTCCCTAGTCCCAGCAACAGCAGGGCCGCGAACATGGCGGCCTTGGCCCCGACCATCACGCCGTAGGCGGTGCCGTACGCGGCACCCCAGGAGCCGATGTAGAACCACGTCATCGTCGCCGCCGACACCAGGATGCAGGCGACGCCGAGCATGCTGATCCGGGAAAACCGCGCCCCGACCCGGCGGAATGCGGCCCCGTCCTGCAGCCGCCGCAACGTTATGATGAAAAAGGGAATGCCGCCGATCCAGATCGCGGCGCCCAGGATGTGCAGCCCGGTCGCAGCCATCAGCACGGGGCCGTCCGTGAGCCGCGCGGCGGCGTGCGTCGTCATCACCGCGGCCGCCAGCACCACCGCGCAAAGCGCCAGCAGCGGCGAAGCCGGCGCCGGGCGGGGCGCCAGCAGGAGGACGCCCAGCACCCCGGCCGCGGCGGCCTTGACCAGGCCGGCCACCGCGAACTGCGCCGTCACCGCCTGGGCCAGGCCAAGGCCCACGCTGCTCATCAGCACGGCAGCCTGCAGGGCGACCGTCAGCAGCTCGCCGCTTGTCAGGGCGAGCGCGCTCCAGCCCGCGATGGCGCCGGTGCGCCGGACAAGGGCCGCGCCGTCCGGCAGCGTGGCCGCGAAGGGCCGCGCAAGGCCGATCAGGAACAGGACGCCGCCCACCGCCATGCTTTGCGCGCCGATGGTCAGGCCATGCAGCACGATCGACAGATAGCCGAACAGGTCGATCAGCAGCGTCATGTCACTGCGCCTGGACGGTGAGCGGCACCTCGCCGCGCGTGATGTGCCCATCCACCGCCAGCACCTGCCAGCGCAGCACGCACGTGCCGGGCGTCAGGTCGGAGGACGCCGCCATGACGTCCGCAGGGCTGGCCGGGTCGAGCGCCAGCACGCGCTCCGCCTGCCCGCTGCGCAGCGCCAGGCGGGAGCGCGCATGGTCGATCCGGCTGTTGAAGCGCAGCCTGATCCCGGTCGGCCCCGGCGGCACGGTGGCGCGCGCCGCCGGCTCGCTGTCCAGGAGGATGGCGTGGGCCGCGGCGAAGCCGGGGAACAGGTAGGCGATGGTCGGAATGGCAAGCAGCAACGCGAAGCGCAGCATAGGCGAGGATCCTCAGTCTGACGGCACGCGGCTCTGGCGCGTTGTCGCGTGGCTCGCCATGATCCCCCTCTCATGAGCAGAGCTTCACCCGGCCTGCGTGCCGACTACCGCCGCTTCCTCCCGATCACCACGCGCTGGATGGACAACGACGTGTTCGGGCACGTGAACAACGCGGCCTATTACAGCTTCTTCGATACGGCCATCACGCACTTTTTGGTGCGGCACGGCATCCTGACCTGGCAGGGCGGCAGCCACCTGCTGGTGGTCGCCGAGAGCAGCTGCCGTTACCATTCCGAAATCGCCTTTCCGGACCGGGTGACCGCTGGGCTTCGGCTTGCGAAACTCGGCCGCAGTTCGATGAGGCATGAGGTTGCCGTGTTTCCCGAGGATGCGGAGCTGGCTGCGGCGGAGGGATATTTCGTGCACGTCTGCGTCGACTCGGCCACTCGGCGGCCCACGCCGCTGCCAGACCGATGGCGTCACATCCTCGGGGCCGAAACGCCGGACGCACCGATAAGGGAGGAATAACGATGGACACGGGTTTGCACGGCAAGCGCGCCCTGGTGTGCGCCGCGAGCAAGGGGCTGGGACGCGCCTGCGCCATGGCTTTGGCGCGGGAGGGCGTCGCGGTGACGATCACGGCGCGCACCGCGGGCGCGCTGGAACGCACGGCGGACGAGATCCGCGCCGCCACGGGGGCCACGGTAGCGGCCGCCGCCGGGGACATCACGACAGAGGACGGCCGCGCCGCCGCCCTCGCCGCCTGTCCCGACCCCGACATCCTGGTGAACAACGCCGGCGGCCCGCCGCCCGGCGACTTCCGCGACTGGGAGCGCGAGGACTGGATCCGGGCGCTCGACGCCAACATGCTGACGCCCATCGCGCTGATCCGCGCCGTGGTGGACGGCATGGCGGCGCGGCGGTTCGGCCGGATCGTCAACGTCACCTCGGCCAGCGTGAAGTCGCCGATCCCGACGCTCGGCATGAGCAACGGGGCGCGGGCCGGGCTGACGGGGTTCGTGGGCGGCCTCGCCCGGCAGGTGGCAAGGCACAACGTGACGATCAACAACCTGCTGCCGGGTCCGTTCCTCACCGACCGGCTGCGCTCCAACGCCGCCGCGGCGGCGGAGCAGGCCGGGCGGACGGTGGACGCGCTGCTGCACGAGCGCGCCCAGCAGTCCCCCGCGGGCCGGGTCGGCGACCCCGCCGAGTTCGGCGACGCCTGCGTGTTCCTGTGCGCCGCGTCCTCGGGCTTCATCGTCGGGCAGAACCTGCTGCTGGACGGCGGCGCATTCAACGCGACGATGGGTTGAAGCGGGGGCCGGCAGCGGGCCGGCGCGATGCATTGCGGCGTTGCACCGGCAAGTCGGCCCGCATAACGTTCAATCCTGCCAGTGCCGGAGGTTGGACGATGCGGAAACGCCTGTTCCTGAGCGGCTTGTCCCTCGCTGCGGGCCTGCTGGCATACACGCCGGCGTCGGCGCAAAAGGCGCAGGACACGCTGCGGGTCGCATGGCGGGACGCGGTGCCGAACGTCGATCCCTATTACAATTCGCTGCGCACCGGCCTGGTGGTGGCGCACCAGGCCTGGGATACGCTGATCTACCGCGATCCCGAGACCTTTCAGTTGAAGCCGCTGCTTGCGACCTCTTGGCGCTACGCCGACGACACGACGATCGAGTTCGAGCTGCGGGCCGGCATCAAGTTCCACGACGGCAGCCCGTTCACCGCGGAGGACGTCGTTTACACGGTGCAAAGCACCCTGTCCGACAAGCAGGTCGCAGTGCCCAGCAACTTCGGCTTCATCGCCGGCGCCGAGGCGACCGACGACATGCACGTGCGCATCAAGCTGAAGCGCGTGTTCCCGGCGGCGCTCGAATACATCGCGATGGTGCTGCCGATCTACCCCAAGGCCTACCGGGAGCGGGTCGGGCCGGAGTACTCCAAGGCGCCGGTCGGCACCGGCCCGTACCGCATCACCAAGGTGGACGGCGCGAGCCAGATCGAGATGGAGCGCAACGACGACTACTTCGACAGCCCCAAGGGCCGGCCCGCGATCCGCCGCCTGGTGATCAAGGAGGTGGCGGACGCGACCGGCGAGCTGTCGGCGATCCTGGGCAACCAGGCCGACTGGATCTGGATGTTCAGCCCGGACCAGCTCGACAACTTCAACCGCATGCCGACCCTGCAGACGCTCCGCAATGAGAGCATGCGGGTCGCCTACCTGAACATGGACAGCGCCGGGCGGACCGGGGCGGACAACCCGCTGACCAACGCCAAGGTGCGCCAGGCTATCGTGTACGCGCTCGACCGGCCGACGATGGCCAAGCAGTTCATGCCCGGCGGCTCCCGCGTGCTGGATGCACCGTGCTTCCCCACCCAGTTCGGCTGCGACCAGAACGTCGCGACCAAGTACGAATACGACCCGGCCAAGGCAAAGGCGTTGCTGGCCGAGGCCGGCTATCCCCAGGGCTTCACGACCGAGATCGTCGGCTACCTGCTGCCGCAATGGCAGGGCGCCATCCAGAACTACCTGGCCGCCGTCGGCATCCAGGCGAAGATCAGCCAA
>CAXSHI010000210.1:0-7819 GCA_964236755.1 uncultured Acetobacteraceae bacterium | reverse complement strand
TCTCAGTGGAAACTCGGCACTCCCCGGGTCAACTCTCAGCAGTAATCAACAGTCGAGCGACAGGAAGCTGTTCCGCACCAGGAGCTGCCCTTCTTCGGGGCTGGGCATGGCACCGTCGTGGAGTTCGAAGTCGTCGGGCTTGGGTGCCTTGTCAGGGCGTCGAGCCAACAGGATCTGGCGATTGGTCTGGGCGGCCATGTTAAACTCCATCGGAGCGCGGCGGCCATGGACGCCGCGCTTTCTTGAGGGCCGCTATGAGCGGAAGAGCGTCTGCAGGAATGCGAGCACGTCCGCGTCGGCCTGCGTGATGAGCGTGAAGTGATCGGCACCGGGGTAGCGCTTGTACGTCACCGTCGCGCCCCGCGCCTGGAGGTGCGCCACGAACGCCGTGGTCAGCGGCTCCGGGACGAAGGTGTCTGCGGTCCCCTGCACAATCAAGGTCGGGCGGTGCAGCGTGAAGCCCGGCATCACCGCGGCGTCGTTCCTGGTGAGAAAGGCACTCATCCGGGGCGTCTTGTCCCAACCGGGCTTGAGCCCGGCGAACCGCGCTTGCCCCTTGGCCTGGATCGCCTTGGTGATGACCGCGACCGCGCCCACCGAGCATTGCGCGTCGAACGCGGGCAGGATGCGCCGGAGGTCCTCGCCCATCACCGTCCGGGGGTCAAAGGAGGGCGACTGCGCCATCAGCCCGACCGTCATCAGCGCGACCTGGAAGTTCTGGCCCATCCGGGCCGTGACCGCGGCGGCGTCGGTCTTCGCCGTGTCCGCGGCGTGACCGGAGAGGACGGCGGTCGCGGCGATGGAGGTGTACGGGGCTTCCGCCACCGTGCCCAAAAAGGTGAGTCCGGGTGCCTCGGCCGCATGCGCCTCGACCTCCAGCGCGCCGTGTCCGCCCTCCGAATGGCCCAGAACAGCCCAGCGCGTGGACAACGACGGATCGAGCTCGCGAGCCGCCAGGACGGCGGAAACAACCGATCGCGCGGAGCTTATCTCGCTGAAGTAAGGATAGGGCTGGGTCGAAACCGGACCCAGCCCTTCGAGATCGGGGGCGACCACGGCATAGCCCGAGTTGACCAGTTGGGCGATCTGATAATCGTAATTGCTCGTCCAACCGTCGCGGGTGAGGCCGCCGTCCAGATCGCGCGACAGGCTGGGTGCGCAGGTCCTTTGCCCCGGAGTAGTCGTGCCATGCGCCCAAGCGACAATCGGCCAGCCGCCGATGGGCGGCGTGCCGTTGGGTATGAACAGCAGCGTCGATGCGCGCGTAACGCCGCCCTGTATGCTCGGCATGGTGTGGATCAACAGCCTCGCCGTGCCGCGGATGCCTGCTGGGACGGTGTGCGGGGTTGCGGAGATGAGCAAGCGCGCCGGCTGGCGCTGCTGCGGTGCTTGCGCTTGCAGCGGCAAAGCAGATGCGGACATGCCGAGGATGAGCGCGATGGAAAAAAAGCGGCTCCGCGTTGGGCGGCCGCCAGTAGGTCTAGTCATCTTTGATTCCTTCAAACCTGACTCATGCCGCCGTCGATGACCAGTTCGGCCCCGGCGATGAAACTGCTTTCGTCCGACGCCAGGAACAGCGCCGCGGCGGCGACCTCCTCGGCCCGGCCCATGCGGCCGAGCGGGATCATGGCGGTCAGCGACCGGCGGACATCGTCGCTCGCCTCGTCGAACATAGGTGTGTCGATCGGGCCGGGGCTGAGCGCGTTTACCCGTATGCCGTGCTCCGCCAGCTCGTTGGTCCAGGTCCGCGCATAGGCGCGAACCGCCGCCTTGCTCGCGCCGTAGGTGCCGTAACCCGGCGTGCCGATCCCGCCGGCAATCGATCCGATGAGCACGATCGCACCGCCGCCCCGCATCAGCGGCAGCGCTCTTTGCACGGTGAACACCATGCCCCGGACGTTAATGTCGAAGGTCCGGTCGAAATGGTCCTCGGTCACGTCGTGGATCGTCGCCGGCTCCGATACGCCCGAGGAGGTCACGAGAATATCGAGTTTGCCCGCGCGCTCGGTAATGGTGGCGAACAGGCGGTCGAGGTCGGCGGCGCTGGTCACATCACCCTGGACCGCGGTGGCGTCGCCGCTGATGAGCCGGATCGCCCCGTCGAGTTGCGCTTGTCGCCGCCCTGTGATGAAGACGGTCGCGCCTTCGGCCGCGAAACGCCGGGCCACGGCCAAGCCGATCCCGCTGTTCCCGCCCGTCACTAGAGCCGTCTTTCCGGTCAGTCGTGTCAAAATCGTTGCTCCTGCTTTGATAAAGCCCGCAAAGATAGTTGAGCGCTTTCCGGAGCACTTGGGACGACTTGGGAATTTAGCACCCTAAGTCGTCTAACTTACGAAGCGATCACAGACTTTTGAGATCAGCAAGATTCGATCACGCGAGAACTTGCCGAACTCGAGGTGCGCCGACGTCCAAGCGCTACCTCAGAATCCATCCGGGAAGATTGATACTGATCAAGGCCTCTTTATATCGGTTCTGACCATCGGTGTTCAGATTTTACCCCTGATGGATACGGCGGTGACAAAGCAGGCCATGGGACGCCGGCGTGGTGCTGAGCGTGGCGGAGTAAAATCTGGCCGTTGGTAGGTTGGTCCTTTTGGGAGCGGCTGGGGATGTTTGCCGTGGAGAGCTACGCCGCCGTTCGGCGCTTTGTGTTCGTGGAGGGTCACAGCCGGCGCGAGGCGGCGCGGGTCTTCGGGCTGAACCGGGAGACGGTGGCCAAGATGTGCCGGTTCTCGTTACCACCGGGCTACACGCGCAAGGAGCCTGCGGCGATCGACCGCGAACGGCGCACGATCGAGCGGCGCATCCGAGCGGCCCAGTTCCCGGCGGTGAAGAGCTTTGACACGTTCGAGTTCGCCGCGATCCCAGGCCTCAACAAGATGCTCGTGCTCGAGCTTGCCCGCTGCGAATATATCCTGCGCCGCTAGAACATCATTGCGCTCGGCAACAGCGGCACCGGCAAGACCCATGTCGCGCTCGCGCTCGCGCTGGGGCTGGACGCGACGCGACGCGCTAACTGCGGCCGAGTGCGGGAGGGCATTTCAAAATGAAAAGGTGTCCGGACCGCCTGCGGCGCCCCGGCCTCGACCAGGCGTTGGCGGCCACTAAGCCGGATGACACGCTGGCGACATCACGGCTCAATCCTCTGGGCCGCTCGCTCCATCACCTCATCGAGCTGATCGCGGCTTTACAAAAAGCGGCTGCGGGTTCGCTTCGCTGGACGATGTGATCGATATCATCTCGGCAGGGAGTAAGCTGGTGTTCGGTATCACGGGCGCGCTGGCCGAGTTCGAACGCGCGCTGATCGTGGAACGCACCCACGCGGGTCTGGCGTCGGCACGGGTGCGCGGGCGACACCGTGGTCACCCCCGCGCGTTCACCGGCACGCAGCTCGCCAAGGCTGCCGGGGAGATCGCTGCAGATCGCAAGACTTCATATACCCTAACAGCCTTATGCGACGAGCAAGCCATTGAGATCATTAGCCCACTATCATGCCGTAGAAGGGAACCCCTTTGCAACGGTATGGGAACCCGACTGCCAGCGTTTACATTATGACCAGTGGTCATTAATAGTGACTATAGGTCATCGGAGCAATTAATGAACAAGGAATGGGCGTTGGTTACGGGCGCATCCGGCGGGTTGGGCGAAGCGCTAGCACGGGAAATGGCGTCGCACGGCCACAACGTCGCGCTTGCCGCGCGCGGAGAGCCGGCGATGCAGGCACTCGCGTCAGAACTGAGGGAGCGACATGGCGTGGAGACGCGGGTTTTTCCCGTAGACCTTTCGGCCGCTGGCAGCGCGGCGCTGCTGACGGAGCGGTTGAACCGCGACGGGATCGAGCCTGAGTTGCTCCTGAACAACGCCGCGTTCGGCATGGCTGGCCCGTTTCTTGACGGCAACGATGCACAGATGCTTGCCATGCTACAACTCGACGTGGTCACGCTGACCGAACTTACGTTGCTACTCGGGCGACGGATGGCAGCGCGCGGGCGTGGCCGAATCCTGCTCGTCGGCAGCCTCGCCTCGTTCAGCCCTTGTCCCAACCTGGCGGTCTATGGCGCAGCGAAGGCCTATGTCCTATCACTC
Source organism: uncultured Acetobacteraceae bacterium (assembly GCA_964236755.1). GTDB lineage: Bacteria > Pseudomonadota > Alphaproteobacteria > Acetobacterales > Acetobacteraceae > CAHJXG01. The sequence continues at coordinate 3,733 of CAXSHI010000210.1, read as the reverse complement.
GGGGAGGCATTGAACGTCGAGTTCGCCCCCGCCGTGGGCGTTACTACGCTGTTGCCGGGGCTGATGGACACGGGCTTCAACACGGCTTCCGGCTTTCGGACGCCCGCCGCCTTACGGCGCACGATCCTGCCGGTGGAGAAGGTGGCCCGGATCGGGGTGGACGCCCTGTTCGCGGGCAGGCCCAGCGTGGTCGCGGGCCGGATCAACAAGTTGACCGCCTTCACCAACCGTTTGCTCTCCCGCCACTTCGTCGCGACGGTATCTGCCAGAGCGGGGGTGGCGGAGCGTGGCGGCTAAGCGAGCATATGGCGGCGAGGACAAGCAGGCGCGCCGGGTGGCCATTCTTTCGGCCGCAGCAACGCTGTTCGGTGACGGGCGCGGCGAGCTGCCCACGGCACACGCGATCGCGCAGGCCTGCGGCCTCGCCAAGGGCACGGTGTACCTGTATTTCCGCTCAAAGGAAGCGATTTTCTCTGCCCTACTACTGGACGGTTGGGGCGAGGTCGTGGGCTTGGTGGAAGATGCGTTCGCGCCATCCACTTCACCGCGTGGCGCCGACCCGGCAGCCGTGTTCCTGGCGGCCTACGTTGTTCATCTTGACCGGCACCGCGAGCTGTTGAGGTTGGACGCGCTGCGGCCGGCGCTGGAACGGGGACTTGACCTCGCATCGCTGGCCGAGTTCAAGCGTACGTTCGTAAAGCGGCTGGTCGCTGGCGGGGCGATGATCGACCGGCAACTGAGCCTAGGTCACGGTAAGGGCGTCAAGCTACTGACGCGCACTCACGCGCTCACCTGCGGGTTATGGCAGTGGCTCGGCGTCGGACCGACCGACGCGGCGACCAAGGCCGACCCGGCCGACGCGCTACACCCAGACTTCATTAACGAACTTACGGAGGCGTTGGCCGAATACTGGCGGGGAGCACTAATGCTGGCTTGAGCGGCATCCTTCCGCAGACGGTCCGTAACTCACCAGCTCGCGCCGTTGGCCGGCACGTCGCGAAAGGGATCGGCAACGGGCAACGATGGCGGCCCGATCTGGTGGCGAGCGGAAGAGCAGCTTTCGGGCACGGCGGTATGATTGCTCTCGTTGCATCCCAGTTCGCCCGGGAGCATTCTGATATTGTCAGCGACCGGACTGCCGCGAGTGCGCGACGCGTAGCGTCGCCCTTGCGACGCGTTGAATGATCTCGTGCTCGCTTCCGTCCAGTTCGTCGCGGACGCGCCCGTCGAGGAACAGCACAGTCAGGCCGTGAGCCAGCGACCAATAGCCCACGGCCTGCGCTCGACTGTCTTCACCCGGACCGGCGAGCAGATCGATGCGAGCCTGAAGGACGCCGAACGCTCCCTGCTTGGCGGTGATCAACTCCTCGTCCGTCACGACGCGCCGCAGTCCGAACATTAACCGAAACCGGCCGGGTGCCTGCAGTCCGAAGCGAACATAGGCGATCACCTGCGCTTCCAGCTCTCGGTCCGGTTCGGCTGCAGCATCCGCTGTCGCGAGTGCCTCTCCGAACGCCGCGAACGCTTCCACCGCAAGCGCGGTCAGCAGCGCCTCCTTGTCGGCGAAGTGGCGATAGGGAGCCCGCGGGGAGACGCCCGCGCGTCGCGCCAGCGCACGCAGCGACAGGGCATCCTGCCCGCCTTCATTCAGCAGGATAGCTGCGTCTTCCAGAAGAGTGCTTCGGAGAGCCCCGTGATGATAGGCTTGGTGGTCGGTCAATGCCGCCTCTTGTATAGATGTATGCCGTGCATACATCGGTGGTGCCGAACACGCCGTCCGGTGGCAACCGTTACCTGGAGGCTGGCATGATCAAGTTCACTATTCTTCTCGCTCGCAAGCCGTCGCTGACTCGCGAGCAATTCGTCGACCACCATCGCAACCAGCACGCGGCGCTGTTCATGTCGGTGCCGGTCGTACAGCAAACGGTCCGCCGCTATGTGCAGCAGCACGCGATCGACGCGACCCTGCCGGGCATGCCGCCCACCAAATACGACGGCATTACCGAACTTTGGTTCGATGACGTGGACGCGCTCGCCCGCTGCTTTTCTGATCCGGTTTACCTTGAGAAGATCAGGCCGGACGAGGAGGCGTTCCTCGATCTTCATGCCTGCGATTTCGTGGTGTCGACCGAGAACCCGGTCGCCTGATGACGCGGCAATCGCCGGTCGAGGCGCGTTCGATCGCTCTGACACAAGAGAATTTGATGAGTGAAGTTTACACACACCGTTCCGTTGCCGGTTCCGCCGAGCGCCGTCGACCTTGGCGAGTGGATCTTCGGGATGACCGATGAGGAATACCGCGCCTGTGCCAAGGGCCATCATGCGATGGGCGTCATCGGTGGCGCCAAGCGCCTCGGCCTTATCAACGTCGAGGAGATCGCGGGCACGCTGATAGTGCAACACTATCGTACCGAAGCGGCGCGGCCCGATCACATCCGTTTCGTGTCGGACGCGAGCGAGGGCTTTCTGGTTCACCTGATGCCGTTCACCATGCACGTCTGGTGGGACATGGCTGTCGCGCCCGTTGGCGATGGCGCGGCCGAGTTGCGCTGCTCCATCGGCTTCGATGCGCCTGGATGGGTGACAGCAGCCGGGCGCTGATCGGCAACAACTACTTCGTGCGCAAGCATCTTTTCGAAGAAACAGGTAATTTGGCCACGAGCATCATAGCCGAATATGGGAATTGCGGCTGAGTATACGGGCGTTTTTCAACAGTCGAAGATCGCGCGTGCGCGTACTTTCAGGCCAATGCTGTATTCTCTTAGGAAAGCTGACCGGCAACAGGAGCGATGCGTTCTGCACGACAAACAGACACTTTGTCGGCGGGTTACTCCGGCAACTAACAGGCGTTTGCTCCATCTCCGTTAGTGTCTGTAAGTGGGCAAGAGCCGCCGACTGCTGCGTTTTCAAAGGGATCCCTTTCGCGACATGCTGGCGCACGGTGCAATCTGGTGCACAGCGTCTGGCAGCTTTCGGGCGCTATCGGCCGATCCACTGCGCCATCCCGATCGACGCAGGCGCGGTTGGTGTGAAACCATATTGCGCATACAACCGGTTCGCCTCGCCGTCGGCGATTAAACTTACATAAGCCTCTGCTGGCACCAACCGCTTCAGCTCCGTCAGCAAGATTGCTACGATCGCTTTACCGAGGCCGCGCCCCTGATGGGCGGGATCAACCGCAATGTCGACGATCTGGTAAAATAATCCATCGCCAATTGCTCTCCCCATGCCAACGGCGTAACCAGCATTCCTGACGACTGTTCCGACGACGGTGTTAGGGAGGCCCGCTAAGGCCGCCTTGTCACTCCGGGCGGTCAGTCCGGCCGCAATACGCAGACGGCAATAATCATTAACCGTGGGCACCTCGACGTTGTGCGCGTAACTATTCTCCACCGTTTGATCTCCACTGACATGTCTCGCGCTGAAGGGCCGGTTGCAGGGAACCAAGCCATTGGATCGAACGGCGAGGATTGGGCAAGAGCCGCCGACTGCTGCGTCGCGAAAGGGGTCCCTTTTGCGACGTGTCGAGAACAGCCGACCTGGTAGATACTGTCCAGGTCGCTCTCGAATCGGCATGTTCAAAGCCGCCATTCGTGCGGTGTCACGACCGTTCGAGGCTGTTGAAGCCGAAAGCTGGAGCGGAACGTTGCCGTTCTGCGGCACGCTCCCGAAATTGGCGAGAATGCCGACGCTGGTCATCAGCGATAGCCTGGGATCGCAAATCCGCCATCAG
>CAXSHI010000209.1:0-7865 GCA_964236755.1 uncultured Acetobacteraceae bacterium | reverse complement strand
TCCACATCCAGCACCAGTGCGAAGGCCTCGCCAACGCGCTGACGCGCCTCGCCCAGGGCGCCACGTCGCGGCGCCAAACACTCCAGGCCAAGATGGGCCGCACCGGCCAGCGTGCTCCCGACCACGAGCTTGCCGCCCAATTGGCGCTGGCCCGGCAGACCGAAACTCAGGCACATGAGCTGGCCCGCGACGTCCGAACGCTCGTGCACTGGTTGCACCACGACGTTCTCGCCCTGGCTGGACCGGCTCTGGCGACGCGGCGAGAGCTGTTCGACTTCCTTGTCGAGGAGCTGGGGCAACGCGAGCCCGAGGACGCACAACGCATCCGCCCGGTGCGGGTCGCGCTGCAGAACCAGCGCGACGCCTTGCTCGCCTTCGCCGGCGTGCTCGATGGCAAGCTGGCCGCCATCGCGCAAACTCACGCCATCGCCGAACCGCTCGTGCGCGAGGCGTGCGTGCTGCATCGCCTGCCCAGCACCTCGCCCGCATACTGGCAGGGGTGGAACCGGCTGCGGGCGCAGACCGGGGGCAAGTTCCACGCCTTGTTCGCGGCCGTGAGCCGGGCCATGGCGGACACGCCGCGCAGCAGTTCGTTGGTGGAGAACCTCAACTCACGGCTACGCACCTACTTCACCCTACGCCGCCATCTGGGCGGGGCGTATCTGGACTTGCTGCGGTTCTTCCTGAACCACCGCCGCTTGCTGCGCAGCCGACGTGCCGAGCGCCAGGGCAAAAGCCCGCGCGAGCTGATGACCGGCCAAGCCCATCCGCACTGGCTGACCCTGCGGGGCCTGGGACCGCTTCAGCCCCAACGGGCTTGACCGGGGGGAGGCTCGCCGCCTCCCGCACAGGATACCGTCCCGCCCAAATCCGACCCTCAAAGGCCGGTCGTTTCCGCACGCTTTGTGTAACCCAAAAAGGACGGATTCTGAACCACGCCTTCTCCGACGGGTCGCAGGACTCCAAGTTCTGGATCAACCTGCTGAAAAACAACCGGACTGAGGTGATGGTGAAGCACTGCTCGCAAAAACGCAACCAATTCATCGATCATGGCCGCGGTGCGTGCAGCCTGTCGCTCTGGACAGAGCCGGCCAGCCAGCCTGACGAATCCGCTGCGCCGTGGTGATACGTCCGAAACAATCCGCTCCACTCGCCCATTTCCCTGATACGGCCTTCTAGGCGCCGGGGAGCCCTCGGTCGCCATATGGACGCTGAAGCCGGATCGTTGGCGCGCATGGGCGGCGAGGAGGCGGGCACATGAACGCCGACTGCTTGGCCACCTCCTGGGCCTACGCCTCTGCGCGCAGCGCCGCCATCTCCTTCTCCAGCGCGACTAGGCGCGCGTGGGCCGCAGCCAGCCCCCGCCCCAACCACCGCACGGCCAGGGCCAGTTCCTGTGTCGAGCCACGCCCGGAAAGGCCGTCGCTGACGATCTTCTCTATCGCTTCCTCGGCCAACGCGCCCAGCGTCGCCGTGACTCCGGCCGGGTCCGGGGCGCAGCGGCCGTCGGGGCGTGGCGGAGGTGTCCAGCGTCCGGATACGCGGGAAGCGCGCCGGCGCCAGCACGCCGTGCGAGGAAGCCCACACCCAACCCTCGCCCTGGCGCAGCCGCGGCAGCGCGGCCAGGATGCGTCGCCCCGCCGCCCGGTCGGCCTGGCCCTCGATCCAGTCGCCCGCTGCGCCCCGGTCCTGGCTGGAGGTGAGCTTCATGGCCACCAGGATGCCGGCATGGCCGCGCTACGCCCCGGTGCCTGCAACTCCTGCCGGGCCGGGTCGCCGTGGAACAGCGCGCCGATCTCCGTCCGCCGCGCCGGCCGCCCGTGGGACGTGGCCGGGCAGCTGACGCCGCCTGCCAGCTGCGCGCATGCGGTCACCCTACCGGGAATGTCACGCGAGGCACTGCATAGTGCGGCTGCCGCCTCCCCGCCCCACCCTGCCCCGCGCCCCACCCTGCGCCGCGCCGGCATCCAGCGCCGCCTCGGGCTGCGTGAAGGTGATGCATGGTCTACGCCATAGGGCAATGTTGACCAAACCTGCATCGTCGTTCTCTGCGGCTGTCCCGCTGGCTCACAAGCACCGCCATGGCAAGCGGCATCGGCGACCGGCTGCGGGCACGGGAACTAGAGCTGGCCGACGCCGAGGTGGCGCGGCGCCCCGGCCTCGCCCAGAGCCGCTACGTCCACGACGCGTCGGGCAGGCGCGCGCCGGACTTCCAGGCGCTCGCGCGCACCTGCCGGGCGCTGCCCACCACGTCCGACGCGCTGCTGCGCGACCAAGCGGCTGCGGCGCTCGGGGCCATGGACCTGCGCAGCCTGCGCCTGGCCGCCGACGTGCTGGACGTCTTCGCGCGGGCATCCGGGGCCGGGCCGGAAGCCTGACCGGCGTCGCCCCGGGCCGGCCCCTCCCTGCCCCGACAGGCCCGGCGCCGGCTCCTGCTGGGGGCCGGTCCGGTCGGCAGTCCGCCCACTGGTCGTCCCGCATGTCTCACCAAGCCAGGAACATGCCCAGGATGGCCATCGTCGCCCGGGGCAGGAACAGCCACGCTTCCACGCCCACCGCAGGCGCCCTGCGGGCGGTACGGTTCATGGGCGGTCTCATAGGCTCGCTCCTCCTTGGGGCCGCTTGACCGCAGCCCCTCCAGTCCTCCTCCCCTGCCCCACATTCGCGACCCTACGGGAACATCGGGAAATAAGACATGCGCGCGGTCGGCCCGCGATGCCGGTCAACCTATTTGGCGGCGGCGGCCATCGCCCTTCCGGTCCTCAGATAGTAACCGTCGTTCTCGCGGGCCTCGACGAAGCCATGCGCCGGGTTAGCGCCGTTCGTCAGGCGGGCGAAATCCTTGAAGTTCTCGCCCGACACGCGGTTGAAGCCGCGCATCTTCGTCATGAAGTCGGGCGTCGCGCTCATGGCGAACAGCACGTCAACCTTGCGCCGTCCCTCAAGGACGTCGTTGATCTCGAGGCCCTCGACGACACCAAGATCGACGAGCACACCAACGGCCTTTGCAACCCTCGCATGCATGTTGCGGCTTTTGGTCCAGACCGACATCCCGCTGTCGCGCTGGACCTCGGTGGCGGAGATCCGCTGCGCCGCCTGCTTGGTTGTCGCGATCTGGACGTGGAGGCGCTTGAGGAGCCAGCGCGCGATCGGATCACGTATTTTCATTAGCGTGTCGTAGTCGAACTGCTGGAACGACAGGCACATGATGGCATCCGCAACCAGCGGATTGAATTCGACGAACGTCTGGCCGTCGTCGTCACCCTCCCGTCGCACCGACACGACAGGGAAGGCGGACGCAGACAGCAGTGGGGAGCCCTTCGTATCAAGGTCCTGGATCGTGATCCTGACCTCGTTCAGGAGGGTGATGGCCTCGTTGACTTCGAGAAGGTTCAGCGTGTGCTTGACGCGCTTCAGCTCCTCCCGCACCTCGTAGAGGGTAAACGCGAACCGGACGTTGTATTGCTCGGTCGTCGGCGACTTGCCCCGCACCGCCACGGAGCGGAGAGTCAGCCGGTCGCGCTTGCAGGCCAGGCGGCGTATTACCTCCTCAACGATCTGCTCCTTCTCGCCGAGGTACCTGTCCTCTTCAACGCCATTCGGCCGTTTGAAGCGGGTCGGCTTCAAGGTGATCCGGTAGCGGTTGCCCGCGAACGTGAAATCGCGCTCGAGGATTAGCTTTCGCGCGTCGCCGACGTTCGCCTTGTCGAACGAGAAGCGGGGCGCCAGGTCCCACAGCGCCACCATGTGGGAGCGGTGCTGGTTCGGCTCCTCGTGCATGTCGAGCTGGATCGCCCGCTTGGCGGGAGCGGCATGGTGAATGAGATCAGTTCGCGACACGTGAGCCTCCACTTGCGGGAACGCTGTCCACAACTGGGAGCCATTGCAAGCCTTTCGGGGCCGGGATGACGCCGCCCGGCATACCGGATACTCTTTCCTCGGTAGGTTTGCGGGGCGGAACGGTAGGTTTAAGGGGCGCCATGAAGGGTCGGCCACGCCGCCGGCCGTCGACGGGCCGGCGCAGGGTCATGGCGAATCGCCCCAGTCCGGCGGGCGGCTGCCCCGACAGTGACCACTTCGAACCCGTCCACGGGTATTTTCGGTAGGTTCACGGGGCGGTCGGGGCCGTTGCCAAGGCCGCCGAGGCAATCCGGACCACCGAGGCAGCGACGATGGCCCCGGGCACGGCTTGGGATCACGAGCGCAATCAAGAGTTTCAGCCCACGCGCCCTGCAGATAGCCGTCCGGCCAGCCATCCGGGATCGGTAGGTTCACGGGGCGGTCGCCGTGAATCGATGCCGGATAAGCCTTGGGCAGACTGCCGGATTCAAACTCCGACGGTAGAAGCCGCCGCGCAGGTCGGTAGGTTTACGGGGCGGTCGAGCGTGGCGTCCGACCATGGCGCCCCGTCACAGGTTCCGACGGGGCCGCCTGAGGACCCGAGGAGGCCAGCTACGCCCCTCATCCGCGGCATGGATTAACAAAGCGAAGGTTGACACGCGAGCAGGAGCTGAGTCGTGAAGACCGGTAGGTTTGCAGGGCGGACAAGGCGCCTTGCAGCCCCAGGGGCCTCGCCAAGAGGACGATGCCCGGTGGACGGTCTGGCATCAGCGCCGCTGCGGCCTGCCGTCTCGAACATCTGCCGACGGCCGCGGCCGCGGCGAATCGGCCAACCGAACCTTTGCGACCCGCAATTTCGGCGCTGGAGCCAGATCACTCCCGCCGAATGCCCCGGAGACCTACCGGCCGGCGTTTGACAGCGCCGGGGAGGATACTCCCCCCTCGCGACCGGCGACGCATAGGGCGCCGCGTGGAGGAAACATGGCCGACACATCGAACAACCAGATCGCCCGATGGGGCAAGGTCCACGCCTGGTGGCTGCTCCATCCAATGATCAACGCCGACCGGTTTTGCATCCTGTCCGCGCTCGCCAGCTACGCCGACGAGCGTGGCCTCTGCCACCCATCGCAAGCGACACTGGCGAAGCACCTCAAGCGCAGCCGGCCCTGGGTCAACCGAATCGTGCGCGAGCTTACGGAACTTGGCCTGATCCTAAAAACCTCGCGCACCAGGAGCGGAAACGCCGGGACGACGTCGTGCGAGTACCGCCTGGTAGACCGGCGCGACACGGGCGACCCGGACGAGACCCCAGTCATCGGCATGACGGAGGCTGACCGCGTCACGGACTCCCCCCGTCATGCCGGTGACACGACTCAGTGTACAACTAAACATATAAACCGCCCCCGCCGCGCGACGGGTAATCCAGATGGTGATAATGACTCGGAAGCAGCGGAGCCGATGTCGCCAGCAGAGCCAATAAGCGTTCCCGCCGAATGGGCGCCCTCCAACGGGACGATGGCGAAGGCGAAGGCGCTCTGTCCGAGAATGGACCTTGAGGCGCATGCCGTCATGTTCGCCTCGCGCAGCAAGTCGAAGGGCTACCACTACGCTACCGGCCGTATCGACGACGCCTGGCTCTCTTGGCTCGCGGAGGACCGCCTCAAGGAAGGCTCACGTAGCGGCGGACGGCGGACGGCGGGGCAGGCTGGCGGAACACGGGGTGAGGGGGAGCGCCGGTTCATGGCCTGGGCCGCCGCTGCGGCGGCTCCCCGTGCGGGCCAGGACCGGGACGAGCCACCCGCCCGCGACAACCCCTGGCAGTGACGAGGGAAGGAGCCGACGAATGGACATGGATCGAGAGACGGCCCTAGCGACCGTCGAAACCGGCGTCGCCCCACCAACGAGGATGCCGCCGGCGCCACCCGAGGTGACAGCGGCCCTGGCCGCCGGAATCAAGTCGTCGAGGTTCGCCTTCCCGCAGGACGGCTCGGTGAGGACCGTCGAGGTTTGGGAACCGCCCGTGATCACGGACAAACGGGCGGGAATGGTGATCTGGTCGAGGCTGGAGGCGCTTGAGAGGTTCACGACGCCGGCGGAAGTTGGGGAGGTCATGTCGCGAATCCTGGTCCTCCTGTCGCATTATCGCCACGCCGGGAATTCGGACGCGGTCGAGCAAGGCATCGCGGACGATTGGGCAGAGGACCTCGGGTCATATCCGATGTGGGCGATCGACGATGCCGCCCGCCAATGGCGGCGGACGCGGAAGTTCAAGCCGCAAATCTCCGAGATCATCGAACTTTGCGACCACGCAGGCGGCGAGGCGATCAAGGAACGCGACCGGCTCAGGTCCATCGTCGCGGCGACCGAGGCATCGCGTAACCCGCTAGCCGAACGGACACGGGCGCTCACCCGCGGCATGCTGAGTGCCGTTGCTTGACGGAATCCAACAACGTCTTAGGCCAGCCATTACAGGCGTGCGTGGCGTTGTTGCATGAACCCGTCCAGTGGCGTCCTGGACTGGAGCGGCGTAGTACGGTCGTCGCTTCCCTGATCCCTGGACATCTCCCTTGCCGTTCAAGCTGAACCAAGACCGCCGCCACCGCATTCCCAAGCAGAAGCACAAGGTCATGAACTGGCGCGAGTATGACGCCAGCTTGCGCCAGCGCGGCAGCTTGACGGTCTGGTTCACGAACGAAGCCATCGAGGGCTGGCGGGCGGAGCCGCGCACAACCCAAGGCGGGCAGCCCTGGTATTCGTCCCTGGCCATCTTGACGGCGCTCACGCTCAAGGCCGTGTTCCACCTGGCGCTGCGCCAGACCGAGGGCTTGATCGGCTCCGTCATCGGCCTGCTCAGACTTGATCTGGCCGTGCCGGACCACACCACCCTATGCCGCCGGGCGGAGGCGCTGGAGGTGCCACGTCCACAAGCGCGCAGGGACGGCGAGCCCCTGCACTTGCTGGTGGACAGCACGGGTCTGAAGCTCTGCGGCGCAGGCGAGTGGCTGGTCGAGAAACACGGCACCAAGACGCGCCGGTCCTGGCGCAAGCTGCACCTTGGCCTGGATGCCGACACCGGCCAGATCGTCGCGGCGGCGTTGGCCGGGAAGGAGGTGGACGACGGTGCCGAGGTCGGACCCTTGCTCGGTCAGGTGAAGACCTTAGACCCCGTTTGCGAAGTCACGGTGCGGCCAAGCGCTTACGGTTTGGATGGACGGCGCGGTGGACCACAAGGCGGATTATGGCGAGGGTGACCATAGCCTCGGACACCTCGGGCAGCTGCTCATAGTCCCGGGACAGTCGGCGCCAGCGGCCAAGCCAACCGAGCGTACGCTCGACCACCCAGCGGCGTGGTAAGACAGTGAAGCCCTTTGTTCCCGACGGGCGGCTGACAATGATCAGCACGAGGCCGAGCAGGAAGCAGGCGAGCAGGACTGGCACGCGGTTGTAGACGCCATCGGCGAACACGGCGCGCAGCCAGCAATACAGCGGCTTGATGCGCCCAAGCAGGCCGCCCGCGCCGTCGGCGTCCTGGACGGAGGCAGCATGGACGACGACGCCCAGCAGCAGCCCTTGCGTGTCCACCGCGATGTGGCGCTTGCGTCCCATGACCTTCTTGGCTGCATCATAGCCGCGCGGACCGCCGGCTTCCGTCGTTTTCACGCTCTGGCTGTCAATCACCGTGGCCGTGGGGCTTGGCTCCCGCCCTGCTCCCTCACGCAGCAAGACCACAAGGTGATGGCGCATGCTCTCCCACACGCCCGCGCTGAGGAACGCACGAAAGTAGCCATACACTGTCGACCGAGGCAGGAATGCCGGCGGCGGTGGCAGGTGCCGCCACTGGCAACCCGTCCGCAGAACGTAGAACAAGCTGTCCAGCAGGCGTCGCATATCCGTCGTCCGTGGACGGCCGCCGGGCTTGGCGGGCGGGATCAGAGGCTGCAACAACCGCCACTGGTCATCGGTCAGAGCTTGACCCGACCCGTAATCACCAACCAACGCACGATCCTCAGGCGTCCACATCGCAG
>CAXSHI010000208.1:0-7875 GCA_964236755.1 uncultured Acetobacteraceae bacterium | reverse complement strand
ACGCAGTCATTGTGCCCGCCCGAAAACGGCTGAGGAAGCTGCGTAATCAGGTAAGCTGTTGTTCAAGGTAGATCGTAGCTGTGCTTCGCGAAGGCAGTCGTAGTTATAATCCAACGATGGTCCGCTAGCGGCGGACCATCGTTGGCCCGCCCGCCGGTCCCTAGATCGCGGCGCTGACAAAAGGGAGCACAAGGCGGCACGACGCTGACACGGCCAGGACCTGACGCGGGTCGTCGGCTCGCTCAGCACATGCTGAGCGAGCCAGGGCACGGGTGCTGGAAGATAGCGGCGCCTGCGACCGCCGTGGCGCTGCACCAGGAAGCCGCCACGCTACACGGACGGAGGTGCAATCCCGCTCGCGCTGATGTCGCTGGCGCCCCGCAACGGAGTGATCGTGAAGTCCGCGGTCGCGTAGGTGCCCAGCAGGTGGAGGTCGCCGACTTGCGCCCTGCTTGCCCCGAACAGCTGTAGGTCCCCGCCGGCGTCCGAGGTTTGGTCGAACTGGACCGAGCTGACGCTGCCGGCGCCGCCGAACACCATGTGGCCGTCGCTGTTCCAATCCTTGATCGTCGCCTCCAGGGTGAGGGGGGCGTTGAGCCTGCCGCCGAGCAGATCGACCGTCTGAGTGCCGGCCGTGCTGCCCAAAGACACGGTGGCATCATCCACCGTGATGGTGCCGGAGCCGATGATGCTCGTCCCGAAATAGGCGTTGCTGCCCGGCCCGATGAAGATCTGCCCGTCGTTGTTCAGCGTGCCGCGCCCGCCGACGGTCAGATACGAACTGACTGGCGAGACGGTCTGCGGCGAGATGACCGCGATCGTTCCTTCCTGGTTAAGTTGCGCTCCCTCAAGGATGAGGGCGAACAGGCCTCTGCTGCCTCCCACCGCCTGCGTGTCGTCAAACGGGGCGACGTTGATCTGGCCGTAGTTCGTGTCGTACCCGTCTACAGTCAGATTCGCGGGCGAGAAAACGTCGAGCGCCATGTCGGGGCCGAGCGCCCCGTTGCTCAGCACCAGGGTCGGCTGGTCTGGGACGGGCACAAGGTCGGGGTTGTGTCCCTCGACGGTCAGAAAGGTTCCCGTGGCGCCCAGCGCGAGCGTGATGTTGTTCGGCTCGGCGTCGTTCAGGGTAACGGTCCCGCTGCCAACCGTGGCAACGGTGTCGGACCCATAAAGCGGGACGTCGTTCGGGGTCCACTGCGCCGGGTCAAGATAGCTGCCCGCAGCGCCGTTCCAATTGTAGTCAGTCACTTGTTCAGGAGTCCTAGCTTATCTCGATTTCATAATAACAAGAACTTGTGCAAGCTGGAGCTTCTTTGCTGTCTGCAATGATCAAATCAAAGTGCTTTTGTTGGATCCAGGAAGGCGGGTGGTTTGTCATGCAGCCACGCCCGCGACGCAGGGCAAATGCGCAGGCAGCTTTGGGTTGTGGTATGCCCCGCGACCCACAGCGATCTTCGATCAGCGTCGAGGGTCCCCAACGATTGGGATGCGCCACTGGATCGAGCTGTTCCACCGGCGCGACCTTGTGCGTTCCCCCGGGGGTGCCAGACGCCGAACAGGACGCAGAGGATCATGCTGGTTCCACTGTGAGCGCCTGGTGGAGGGCCGTCTTGCCGACCTTCACGCAAACCGCGGCCTCGCGCACCGTCAAACCCCTTGCGACGTACTCGCTTGATGCTCTGCCCAAATCGCCGCGGCCATCTCGGCCTCTGTCAATCGCGTCTAAAAACGCGAACATGCGCCGGGATGCAGGAGGTAAAGCCATGGACGCCGAACAGTTCGATGCCATCGTCATCGGCGCCGGCCAGGCAGGTCCGCCCCTTGCGGGCCGGCTGACCGCGGCCGGCATGACGGTTGCGATCATCGAACGGTCACTTGTTGGGGGCACCTGCGTCAACACGGGCTGCACGCCGACCAAGACCCTCGTGGCCAGCGCCTATGCTGCCCACCTCGCGCGCCGCGCCGCCGGGTACGGGGTTCGCCTCGCCGGGCCGGTGAGCATCGACATGGCCGCCGTGAAGGCCCGCAAGGATGCGGTCGTGCGCGCCTCGCGCACCGGCAACGAGACCTGGCTCGAAAGCATGGAGGGCTGCACGCTGCTGCGGGGCCATGCGCGCTTCGCCGGGCGCGACACGGTGCGCGTCGGAGACACGCTGCTGTCAGCCGGACGCATCTTCGTCAACGTCGGCGGGCGGGCGCTGATCCCCGACATGCCCGGCGTCCATCATGTGCCCGTGCTGACCAACACGAGCCTCCTCGATCTCGACGCCGTCCCACGCCACCTCGTGGTCGTGGGCGGCAGCTACATCGGGCTGGAGTTCGCCCAAGCGTTCCGGCGCTTCGGCGCAGCCGTCACCGTGATCGAGCGGGGGCCGCGCTTGATCGGGCGCGAGGACCCGGACGTCTCGGCCGCCGTGCAGGACATCCTTGAGGCGGAGGGCATCGAGGTCCGGTGCGGGGCCGACTGCATCCGCCTCGCATCGCGCGGCGCCGACGTGGTGGTGGGGGTGAGCTGCGCATCCGGCCCGCCGGAGGTGGTCGGCTCGCACGTGCTGCTGGCCGTGGGGCGGCGGCCGAACACGGACGATCTCGGCCTTGACGCGGCCGGGGTGGCCACCGATGCGCACGGCTTCGTCGCCGTGGACGATGAGCTGCGCACCACCAACCCCAAGGTCTGGGCGCTCGGCGACTGCAACGGCCGGGGCGCCTTCACGCACACGGCCTACAACGACTTCGAGATTGTGGCCGCCAACCTGCTCGACGGCGCCTCGCGCAGGGTGAGCCAGCGTATCCCGTGCTACGCCCTGTTCACCGACCCGCCACTCGGCCGGGTCGGCGTCACCGAGGCCGAGGCCCGGGCAAAGGGGCACGCCGTGCGGGTCGGGACACGCTCCATGACCCGGGTTGGCCGGGCGCGGGAGAAAGGCGAGACGAAAGGCTTCATGAAGGTGGTGGTGGACGGCCGCACCGACGCGATCCTGGGGGCTGCAATCCTCGGCGTGGGCGGCGACGAGGCGATCCACGGTTTGCTGGAGGCGATGAACGCGGGCGTGACCGCGACGCGATACACGCATGCCGTCGCCATCCACCCGACGGTCGCCGAACTCACGCCGACGATCCTCGGCGAACTCCGGCCGTAGCAGCGGCTCCCTCAAGCCTCGGACCGCACCTCGTCCATCAGCCAGGTCTTCGCGATCTGGGTGGCCTCGCTGCTCGGCCGGTCAGCTACTTCGACGGGGTGGTAGGTATAGTCAAGCACCGGGCCGAAGGGCTGGACAAGCCCGCCCGCCTGGATCGCGCGGCTCTCCTCCGAACAGAGAAGGTGCGAGATGGGTTTGATCGCCAGCAGGCCCGCCGTCTTGAACCACACCTCCCAGGTTGAGTTGGCCGGATCGGCCCGCCGCCAATCGGGATGGATCAACAGCACCCGCCGCAGGTTGTCGGCCGTGCCCAGGGCAAGGCGGGGGTTGACTGGCATCACATCGCGCCGGGCAAGCCGACCCGGAACGGCACCGTCGAAAGCGGTCCCCGGCCGGATGCGGGACGAGCTGCTGGACGAGCCTCTGTTCACGAGCCTGGCCCATGCCCGCGAGGCGGTTGCCGCTTGGGCCGACGACCACAATGCCGAGCGGCCGCACTCCTCGTTCGGCTACGCAACCCCGGCCGCATACGCGGCTGGGCTCCAGGCTGGCCGCGACGCGGCCGGTTGCAACCGTCGTCAACGACGGCGACAACGCACGCCGGTCTCTGGTCGCCACTGGATGAAAGATGGGGACAGGTCAGCGGGAGGGAAACGACGGTGCTGAGGCTCGTCACGGCGTGTCGGCTCCTTCGTAAGTTCAAGCAGGTTTCCACCCACCTCGACATGCCGCCTTTCTCATCCAGCCATTGCCCAATCTCCGGCACAGTTCCGGATGAACTCGTCCGCCACGTTCAGCACTGGCAGCTTGCGCCTGCCCTGTGTCACCTGGCGCAGGTTCGCGGTCCGTCTCGTCGACGCACCTGTCACCAGCCTGAGTAGTTTCCGAACCTGCCTGCGAACCTCAGCCTGCTGCTACTCTTGCTCCTGAGGCTCAGTCAGTCCTGCAGAGGAAAACTCGAGTGGGCCGTTCGCTTGTCGAGGTCGTCTTTAGGAGAACCAGCATGGCACCGGCTGCCAATGTCGCGCCCACCTCGTTTGAACGAAACGCCCTCCAATTGGTGCGACTTTCACTGGTCGTGATCTTCGTCTGGTTCGGCCTGCAGAAGTTCACGGCATACGAGGCCATGGGCATCGCGCCGCTCGTCAGCAACAGCCCGCTGACCTCGTGGTTGAACGTGCTCGGCACGCAGGGCGCCAGCATGGCCATCGGGATGTCCGAGCTGGCGTTCGGGCTGCTGCTGGCCATTGGCTTCCGCCGGCTAGGGAGTCTTGCCGCAATCCTTGGGGCGCTCGGCTCATGCGTCACCTTCCTGACGACGCTCAGCTTCATGGCGACGACGCCGGGCGTGTGGGCGCCAAGCGGGCCGCCGCTCCTGTCCGGCACCACCGGGGTGTTCCTCGTCAAGGACATCGTCCTCCTCGCCGCCTCGCTCGTGCTGCTGTCGCAAAGCGTGGCGCGCCGGCGGGCATGGGCAGGTGCCCAGCTTACGGCCGGCCGGCCGGCCTCGATGGCCGGCTCCGCGCCCGCCTAGGCCGGCCACGCCAGGGCCGCCGCGGGATGCACGCCGCACGGCCTCCCCGCACTCCATGCCGGCGCGACCCGGCGGAGACGAGAGATGAAACGCATCACCACCAGCCCCGACCCCTACGAGCCTTACCTGCTGTCCCAGGGCATCCGCTTCGGCGACCTCCTCTTCATCTCCGGCCAGGCCGGCTACGGCGCGGATGGCCGGATTGTCGAGGGCGGCTTCCAGGCGCAAGGCGAGCAGGCGTTCGCCAACCTGCGGCGCGCGCTGGAGGCCGGCGGGTCCGGCCTGGCGGACGTGGTCAAGGTCACGATTTTCGTGACCGACATGGGCGACTTCCCCAAGGTCGTCGACCTGCGCCGCAAGTTCTTCACCTCGCCCTATCCGGCCGATTCCATCGTCGAAGTCAAAGGCCTCTACACGCCCGAGGCGATGATCGAGATCGAGGTTATCGCCGCCGCGCGCGGCGAAGGCGGGACCGCTTGACCGTCCCGCGCGAGGCCGGACGTTGACTTCACATCCCACAGGAGGAGCAGGCATGGCGACGGCAGCGACATACGCGGCCGGTCGAGGAACCCTTTTCGACCGGGTCGGCACTCTCGGCGACGCGGTCAGCCGTGCCGGCAGTTGGGCAAGCACGGCAACGGTCGTGGTCATCTTCCTGTGGTTCGGCTGCATGAAGTTCATCTCGTTCGAAGCGCAGGGCCTTCAGCCGATCATCTCGAACAATCCGCTCATCTCCTGGCTCTACGCCTTGTTCGGCGTCCCCGGCGGCGCGAGGTTCCTGGGCGTGTTCGAGATCGCCACCGGCCTCCTGATCGCCGGGCGCCTCGTCGATCCCAGGCTGTCGGCCATCGGCGGCGCGATGGGCGCGTGGTCGTTCGTCCTGACGGTCAGCTGCCTGTTCACGACCCCTGGCGTGATCCAGCCAGGTTCCGTCATCGGACTTTCGCCGCTGGGATCGTTCCTGGTGAAGGACATCGTCCTGTTCTCGGCGTGTCTCTGGATCGCAGGCGTGTCTTTGGCCGAGATCCGGGCGCGTGCCCGGGCTTGACCCGGTGAGCGCGCGGGACGCCCCCGCCGCGCGTTTCCTCGGCCTTCGATTCACGCCTGCACGGGCGAGAAGGATGCCAGACCCACTCCGCCACCGGGATCGCCTCTGATGGGGTGGGCTTGGCTCCTGCTCGCAAGCATGTTTGAGGTCGGCTTCACGACGGCGCTTCGTCTCAGCCACAATTTCAAGAGCCTTTACGCCGTGGGCGGGTTCCTGGTCTGCGTGGTGCTCAGCCTGTTCTTCCTCGAACTTGCGGAGCGTGCGATTCCCCTGGGGACGGCTTATGCGATCTGGACCGGCATCGGCGCGGTTGGAACGGTTGCAATCGGCATCATCTGGTTCGGCGAGCCCGCGACAGTTATCCGCATGCTGCTGATCGCCGGGCTGATTTCATGCGCGATCGGCCTCAAGCTGACGTCCGGGAGATGACCCGCGTTGAAGCCGTAGGCAGAAGTCTCCGATCTGTCGTGAAACTGAACCCGGCAGTCGCAGGCGGCAGAGGACCGGCCGTCATTCTGAGCCGAACGTTCGACCGCTGGAACGCGGGCCGTGACTTCGCATCCGTAGGAGAGCCTCATGAGAGCCGCGTGGTATGAGAAAACAGGTCAGGCAAAAGACGTCCTGGTGGTGGGCGAAATGCCGAGTCCGCCCCTTTCCGCAGGGGATGTCCGCGTCCGCCTGCATTCGTCGGGCGTCAATCCTTCCGACGTGAAGGCCCGCGCTGGCCGGCCAATGATCGCCCCGAAGATCGTGCCGCATAGCGACGGCGCCGGCATCATCAGCGAGGTTGGTCCAGGCGTTCCGCACGGGAGGCTTGGCGAGCGTGTGTGGATCTGGAACGGCCAGTGGAAGCGGCCGCTCGGAACGGCAGCCGAGTCGATCGTGGTCCCGCAAGAGCAAGCCGTGACGCTGCCGGACAATACCACGTTCGACGAGGGAGCGTGCCTGGGCATCCCGGCACTCACTGCGCTGCGGGCCATGACGACGGACGGGTCCGTCTTCGGGAAGACCGTTCTCGTCACCGGCGGAGCGGGCGCCGTTGGGAGCTACGCGATCCAATTCGCACGTCTGCTTGGGGCGGGCAGCATCATCGCAAGCGTAAGTTCCGATGAAAAGGCCGCAATCGCGAAAAGCTGCGGAGCCGACCATGCCGTCAACTATCGGACGGACGACATCGTAGGGCGCATCAAGGATGTGACGAACGGGGCAGGTGCGGACCGCATCGTCGAGGTGGATGCCGCCGCAAACGTGAAGTTCTTGCCCGACATCATTGCCCGGGATGGCTTGTGCGTCATCTATGGATCAGGAAACTCCGAAATTCCATTCTCATTCGGGCCGATGATTGCCGCTGGCGCGGCAGCGCGATTCTTTGTCGTCTATGAACTGGCGCCATCCGTTCGTGAGCAGACCGTCCGCGCGCTGGACGGGTACCTGCGCGCTGGTTCCTTGACGCATCGGGTGGCACGGACGTTCGCCCTCGATGATGTCGTCGCGGCTCATGAAGCCGTCGAGAGCGGGGGTACCGTTGGTAATGTCGTCTTGACGTTGGAGGCAGAACCTGTCGGCGCGAGATGAAGGACGGGTTCTGAACGGCTTGCGTCTGCACTAGCGATCACAATTGGCCGCCGCTTCGTTCTGTGCCCCAAGCGCGGATTGTCGGGCGGACCCACGCCGGGCTGGTTGTCACCCTCCAAACGCTCCATCGACATGTCACCCCTGACGGGAAGCGGCCGGACGGCGGGAAGCTGCTGAGCCGACGCGGCAGAGCAGCAGGGTAAGGTCATGGTCGAACAACCGTCATCCTGAACGGACCGCCATTCGCGGCGGCGTGCGTGACGGCGGCGTTGATGCTGCCGAGATCAAACTCGGTTGTCTCGTATTGGCTGAAATCCAGCACGCCCGACCGGGCCAGCGCTGCAAGCCGCGCCACTGCCGACAGAGGGTACATCCATTGCCCGTGGATCGTGATGCAGTTCCGCATGATCCAAGGATACGGCAGCGCCAGGTCGCTCCCGCCCAGCATGCCGACCCCTCCCATCAGCACCACGCGGCCATAGGGGCGCACCGTCATCAGCGCCGCTCTCACGACCTCTGCCGTAAGCGGAGCGGCGGCGTCACATTCCCCTGGGTCGGCTGACTATGCTGCACTG
>CAXSHI010000207.1:0-7922 GCA_964236755.1 uncultured Acetobacteraceae bacterium | reverse complement strand
AGCTGCCGTGCTGCACTAACATTTTGCCCGGACCACTTAATGGGGGCTGGACAGTACGCCCCATCCGAATCTGGACGCCAGCTGCTGACGGGCACGCATGCTTGGCTCAAAATTCGCAACGAAATCGATCGCCGCGCAACCGAAATAGCGCAAAGCAGCGTCTTGGTCGCAGACACTGCCTTGCACGCAGGTGGCCAGGGCACTGTAGAAGTCGTCGAGTTCTTCAAACGGTCCCGTCCCGGACGTGCGGCCTGACCCGGACCGAGCGGCCTCTATGATGCGCGTCTCGATGGTCCCTCGCACTTGCGCGATTTGCTCGGCCGTGGCCCGCGTAGTCCGCAACTCGGCGATTTCACCAGCGTGGTCCCAAAGCGAGGCTGTCAGAGTTCGTTGTGCCTTCCCTACTGAGCCGTCTGCGTTCTCGTAACGGGTCACGTATCCTAAGGTGGCCTCGACCCGCTTCTCCGCTCGCGACTCGTGGTACTGCCAGGCGATCCAGAATGCCGCGACGATTGGCCCAAAAGCTTTGACTGCGGCTTCCACCGCCCTCCAGAAGCGATTAGTCGCCTTCCAAAGGCGGGCGGAGCGGGTCAGGGTCACGGCTTCAGCGGTTGACAGGACGCATCGTCCAGGGCGACCTCAACCTTAATGTCGTGATCTGGAGGGAGCGCGCGGAGTTTCTCCTTCAGGCACACTAACTGACGCTTAGTCAGGAGCAGCCAGAGATCATCAGGAGCCTTGTCGGGTGCTGGCGTGATGATGTTTGGGGTGGAGGTCATCGTTCCCGGCACTTTGGCGCAGGTAGAGGCGTCGAAGAAGATCGGCTCAGTGTGGCGCAGCAGCAGCCCGTCCACTCGTTTGCTCACGCACTCGGCTTGACTCCGGCTAAGGGCCACCGTGACTGGACAACCCGGACACCCCTCGACGGCTGCCCAAGCTGACCCAAAGGAGACAAGCAGTACGGCCATAGTCGCCTGGTGAATGCGCATGCGATCTCCAAAGCTAGACGTCGTAAAAGCGAGGGTAATCCATGGAAGATCAGGGGCAAACTCGTATTTTGAGAGCAGGCTGGCCGCCCTCAGGGCGACCGCAGCAACGGGTCCGGGCGACAGCCGGTCCGCTTGCGTCGGTCTACGTCACGCAATGGCCAAGGAGGCCCAGCGGGTGAGTCGGGCCTCTGCATCGGCCCAAGGACGCCGGAGCCGACCGAAGCACGCTGACAACGGGAGGCCTTGGCCAAGTGCTTCGGCTACAGCCCGCCTCAACGGCAGCCGGGACTCGGTCGAGCTCTACCCGACCTGCACCGCCCTTGAAATGGGCGGGCCTGCGCAGAGTGAAGACGCCATCCTGCGGTCCCGGGTCCGTGAGCCCCGTTCTGGCAGAGGCCGGGGAGAGCGCGGCCGATCGGACGGAATTTCAGCCCAAAACGCTGATAGAACCGTGCCGATGTTCAGCTGCAATGTATGGCCGCTGACGCCAGGCGTAAGGCCGTCAGGTCCATGGCTTGTGTCGCGCCGAGGTTCAACAGAATCGGAGGTCATGCGCCGGATCGCCGCACCGATAGTCGGCGGCATGACGTCATCAACGGCTCTAACCCTGCTGGTCATCCCGGCACTCTACGCGATGGTCAAGGGATGGCACTTGCCGCACGGGCAGGCTGCGGTGGCCGAACTACCGCGTCTGCTGATAACCGTCGGGCCATGACCTGTTTCTCGCAGTTAAATTAATCCATGGCGGGTCGGTTGGGCGAAAACATCTCGCAGAACTCGCAGTGCAGATTGCCTGCCGCTTTGGCCACCAAGCCCACAAGCCGGTAGGCAACCTCAAAAGTCTCCCGGATAGGCTGCTTAGGGCGGACACAGCGGCAACCATTGTCTACAAAGTTGCAAGCGCGCGTTCGCCGCTGGTCGCGGTGCTCCATTCACGGTTCTGCAACGTGGCGATAGCAATCGGAAGACGGTAGTCGCCTGGGCCGCCGACCCGACCCAGGATCCGGACACAGAACGGCGGTCATCAGTAAGGACGCGGTCCAATCAGACACGGGATAACAGCGAGAGCCGAAAACCAGTACGATCCATCGTATGGGGTCAACTCAACATTCAGGCCCAGGGCGGGCACCTAGCAGAGTCAGGCCGGGGAGAAGGGATAGTACGGCCTCAACCTGGGGGCGCTCGGAGTTCGACGTGAAGGTGCTGCGCCAGATCATCCGCATCCGCAAGCAGGAGCCGGCGGAGGTGGAGGAGCAGGAGTCGCTGCTGGACGTGTATCGCCGCGCGCTGGGGATGTGAGCGGCCCGGCTCAGCTTGCCTGGCGCCGGGTCCGATGGGTGCGGAGCACTTGGGCGCGGCGGATCTTCTGGCTTGGCGTCAACAGGCCGTTCTCGACGGTGAAGGGCGGCACCAGGCTGTGCCGGCGGATGCGCTCGGTCGTGGACAGGCGGGCGTTGACCCGTGCCACGGCCTCCCCGACGCTCCGCGCGTCGCCGTCCTCGGCCGGGACCAGCAGGGCCGAGAGCGCGGCCTGGCCGTCCCCGAACACGACGGCTTGCGAGATTTCCGGCTCGCTCATCAGCACGCCCTCGATCCGCGCCGGGGACACGTTCTCGCCGCCCGACAGGACGATGATGTCGCGCTTGCGGTCCGTGATGGTCAGCAGGCCCTGCGCGTCGATCCGCCCGAGATCCCCGGTGTGCAGCCAGCCGTCCCGGATCGTCTCGGCGGTGGCCGCGGGCTGGCGCCAGTAGCCGTCCATCACCAGTTCGCCGCGCACCAGGATTTCGCCGTCCCCGGCGATCCGCAGCTCCACGCCGTGCAGCGGCCGGCCCACGCTGCCGATCTCGGGGTCGTCCTGCCCGTTGGCGCTGATGACCGGCCCGGCCTCGGTCTGCCCGTAGCCCTGCATGACCACCGGGCCGAGCGCCCGGAAGAAGCGCCCGACCTCCGGGTCAAGGCGGGCGCCGCCCGACATCGCCGCGCGGAACCGGCCGCCGAACCGGGCGCGCACCGGGCGCAGCGCCAGGCGGTCCAGCAGCGGCCCGGCGATGCGGTCCGCAGCCGTCGCGCGGCCCTCCACGCGGCGCAGCCCGGCGGCGAGCGCCCGGTGGAACAGCGCCTGCTTCCACGCCGGCTGCCGGCCGACCTGCTGGAGGACGCGGGCGCGGATGACCTCCAGCACGCGCGGCACCACGGCCATGATCGTGGGCCGCACCGCCAGCATGTCGGCGGCCAGGTGCTCGACCCCGCGGCAATAGACGATCTCGGTCCCAAGGCTCGGGAGGAAGAACTGGCCGACCGTGTGCTCGAAGCTGTGCGAGAGCGGCAGAAAGGAAAGGTAGGTCTCATTGCGCAGGCGCAGCGGGCGCACCAGCTCGAACGCGCCGCGGCAGTTGGACAGAATCGCCCGGTGCGGCAGCATGACGCCGCGGGGCAGGCCGGAGGTGCCGCTGGTGTAGATCAGGCAGGCGAGCGCGCCGGACGGGATCTCGTCCGCCTCCGCCGCGATGTCGTCGGGCGCTGCGCGGTCGGCCTCAAGCGTGGAGAACAGCAGGCCGCGCCCCGGCTGCATGCACAGCAACCGATCCAGCCCGCCGGTCAGCGCGGCGCCGGCCAGCACGCGGTCGGCGAGCGCCGCCGTGGAGGCGACGGCCACCCGCGCGCCGCTGTCCATCAGCAGATGCGCATGGTCCTCCGGCGTGTTGGTCGCGTAGCCCGGCACCGGCACGGCGCGGATCGCCATCAGCGCGGTTTCCAGGATCGGCACCTCCGGCCGGCTCTCGCTGACGATCAGCACGCGGTCGCCGGCGGCGACGCCAGCGGCGCGAAGGCCCCGGGCGGCGGACGCGGCGCGCCGGGCGAACTCGCCCCAGGCGACGCCGTGCCACGCGCCGTCCTGCCAATGGCGCAGCATCGGGCGGGCGGGCCAGCCGCGGGCGAGGCCGAACATCATGGCCGCGAGGTTAGGCCATTGAGGATAGGCCTTGGGCGGGTAGCCCCTCGGGTGGGTGTCGTCCACGCTTGCTCCGTACGCTTGCCCTGCGGGTGCAACGTCCCACCTAAGTGACGACGTATCAGCACGATGGGACGAGCACTAGATGGACCAGCCTGCGAGCCTTGCAACCAACGCGCATAGCGCCGACCCGCTGCCATCCTGGGACTTGACCGACCTTTATCCCGCCCCCGACAGCCCCGAGCTTGCCGCCGACGCCGACCGCGCGGATGCGGCGGCGCGGGCGTTCGAGGCCGCGCACGCCGGCCGCGTGGCGGCGCTGTCCGGCGCCGGGCTGGCGGCGGCGCTCGCCGAGTACGAGCGGATCGAGGAAGTTCTCGGGCGGCTGATGTCCTACGCCCAGCTTCAGTTCAGCACCGACAGCCTCGACCCGGGCATCGCCAAGTTCTACCAGTCGATCAACGAGCGGGTGACGGCCATCAGCTCGCATCTGCTGTTCCTGTCGCTTGAGCTGAACCGGGTGGAAGAGGCAGAGCTCGCCGCCAAGCTGGCCGACCCGGCGCTCTCGCGCTACGCGCCGTTCCTGCGCGACCTCCGGGTGTTCCGCCCGCATCAGCTCGACGACAACTTGGAGAAGCTGCTGCACGAGAAGGAGGTCACGGGCCGCAGCGCCTGGAGCCGCCTGTTCGACGAGACCATTGCGGCGCTCCGCGTCCCGGTGCGCGGCGAGAGCCTCACGGTCAGCGCCGCGCTGAACAAGCTGTCCGACCGCGACCGGGCGGTGCGGGCCGACGCCGCGGCCTCCATCGGCGAGGTGTTCGGGCGCAATGTGCGGCTGTTCTCGCTCGTGACGAACACTCTGGCGAAAGACAAGGAGATCATCGACACCTGGCGCCACTACCCGCGCCCCACCAGCGCGCGCAACCGCGCGAACATGGTGGAGGACGAGGTGGTGGACGCGCTCAGCACGGCGGTGTCGGCCGACTACGGCCGGCTGTCGCACCGCTACTACGCGCTGAAGGCGAAGTGGCTCGGGCTGGAGAAGCTGGAGCATTGGGACCGCAACGCGCCGCTGCCGGACGACAGCGACCGGCCGATCGCCTGGGGCGAGGCGCGGGACCGCGTGCTGTCGGCCTATAGCGGCTTCTCGAAGGAATTGGGCGAGGTCGGGCGGCGGTTCTTCGACCAGCCCTGGATCGACGCCGTGCTGCGGGACGGCAAGGCGGGCGGCGCGTTCGCCCATCCGACCGTGCCGTCGGTGCACCCGTACTTGCTGCTCAACTATCACGGCAAGACGCGGGACGTGATGACGCTCGCCCATGAGCTGGGCCATGGCGTGCACCAGGTGCTGGCGGCGCAGAACGGCTACCTGATGTCCGGCACGCCGCTGACGCTCGCGGAGACCGCGAGCGTGTTCGGCGAGATGATGACCTTCCGCGCCCTGCTGGCCGCCGAGACCGACCCGAGGCGCCGCCGCATCATGCTGGCGAGCAAGGTCGAGGACATGCTCAACACGGTCGTGCGGCAGACCGCGTTCTACCAGTTCGAGACGCTGCTTCACGCCGAGCGCCGGTCGGGCGAGGTGATGCCGGAGCGGATCGGCGAGCTGTGGATGAAGGTGCAGACCGAGAGCCTGGGGCCGGCGTTCCATTTCACGCCGGAGTACAGCGTCTATTGGGCCTACGTGCCGCATTTCATCCACTCCCCATTCTACGTCTATGCCTACGCCTTCGGCGATTGCCTGGTGAACGCGCTGTACAGCGTGTTCCAGGGCGGGCATCCCGGCTTCGAGCAGAAGTACTTGGACATGTTGCGCGCCGGCGGGACCAAGCGGCATAAGGAACTGCTGGCGCCCTTCGGCCTCGATGCGTCCGACCCGGCATTCTGGCGACGCGGCCTCGACATCATCAGTGGCTTCATCGACGAGTTGGAGGCCGCGTGATGCCCGATGCGAACCGTCCGAACCTGTTTGGCGAGTTGCGGCGCTTCGCCCGGACCTCCGGCGCCGTGGGCGGCATCGCCGCGCGGGTCGCCGGGGAGAAGGTGTTCGGCTTCAAGACCGACCGCGTGGCGCACGCCGAGGACCTGAAGAGCATCATCGGCGGCCTCAAGGGGCCGTTGATGAAGGTCGCGCAGATCCTCTCGACCATCCCCGACGCGCTGCCGGAGGAATACGCGCAGGAGCTGGCGCAGCTGCAGGCCAATGCGCCGGCGATGGGCTGGTCCTTCGTGCGCCGCCGCATGGCGGGCGAGCTGGGGCCGGACTGGCAAGGCAAGTTCGCGAGCTTCGGCCAGGAGGCGGCGGCGGCGGCGAGCCTCGGCCAGGTGCACCGCGCGACGCTGCCGGACGGCACGGACGTGGCGTGCAAGCTGCAATACCCGGACATGCCGAGCACGGTGGACGCCGACCTGCGGCAGCTTCGGCTGGCGATGAACGTGTTCAAGCGGATCGACACGACGATCCAGGGCGACGACATCTATACCGAGATTGCCGAGCGGTTGCGGGAAGAGCTGGACTACCTGCGGGAGGCCACGCAGATGCGGCTTTATGCGCTGATGCTGCGTGACGAGCCGCTGGTCAGCGTGCCCCAGGCCATCGACGGCTACACGACGCAGCGCCTGCTGACGATGACCTGGCTGCCGGGCAAGCCGATGCAGCAGCGGATTGACGAGGACCCGCCGCTGGAGGTGCGCAACCATATCGCCAAGGCGATGTTCCACGCCTGGTACGTGCCGTTCTACCGCTACGGCGTGATCCACGGGGACCCACATCTGGGCAACTACCAGGTCCGGGCGGATGAGGGCCTCAACCTCCTGGATTTCGGCGCGATCCGGGTGTTCCCGCCCAAGTTCGTCCGCGGCGTCATCGACCTGTATGAAGCCATCCGCGATGGGGACGACGCGAAGGCGCAATTTGCCTACGAGGGATGGGGCTTCGAGAACCTGTCCAAGGCGCAGATCGCCATGCTGAACCAGTGGGCTGCCTTTGTGTACGAGCCGTTGCTGCAAGACCGGGTTCGTCGCATCCAGGACAACGACGACCCGCAATACGGCCGCAGCGTGGCGGAGAAAGTTCACGCGGGCTTGAAGGAGACCGGAGGCGTGCGGCCGCCGCGAGAGTTCGTGCTGATGGACCGCTCGGCGCTGGGCTTGGGCAGCGTGTTCGTCCGGCTGCGGGCGGAGCAGAACTGGTTCCGGCTGTTCCACGAACTGGTGGACGATTTCAACACCGAGGATGTCGCGGCGCGGCAGGCAGCGGCGCTGCTCGAGGCCGGCGTGCCGCCCAGCATCTAGGGGCCTTGCCACTGGCCGGCAGCACGGGGCATCTTGGGTCTCAAGAACTGGGGATCGTCGCATGCGTCTTGCCGTGCTGAAGGAAAGAGCCGCCGCCGAGACGCGGGTGGCGGCGACGCCGGACACGGTGAAGAAGCTCACGGCGCTCGGCCTGACCGTGGTCGTCGAGGCGGGTGCCGGCCAGGCGAGCGCCGTCGCCGACGCAGACTACCAGGCAGCCGGCGCCGAAATTGCACCCGATGCCGGCGCGGCGCTTGCCGGTGCTGGCGTGGTGTTCGCGGTGCAGATGCCGGGCCCCGAGGTGCGGGCGATGATCCCGCGCGGCGCCTTGCTGGTGGCAGTCAGCGGGGCGCTGGGCGACTCGGCGCTGGTGCCGTCGCTGGCCGCGGCCGGGATCGACGTCTGCGCCATGGAGCTGCTGCCGCGCATCACCCGGGCGCAGAGCATGGATGTCCTGAGCAGCCAGGCGAACCTTGCCGGCTACCGTGCGGTGATCGAGGGTGCAGGGGCGTTCGACCGCAGCTTCCCGATGATGATGACGGCGGCCGGCACCGTGCCGCCGGCGCGGGTGTTCGTGATCGGCGCCGGCGTGGCCGGGCTGCAGGCCATCGCGACGGCGCGGCGGCTCGGCGCCATCGTGTCCGCGACCGACGTGCGCCCGGCGGCCAAGGAGGAGATCAAGT
>CAXSHI010000206.1:0-7928 GCA_964236755.1 uncultured Acetobacteraceae bacterium | reverse complement strand
CCGCCTGTTCCTGAACGGGATCGCGACGAACTGGGACAAGCCGTTCACCCTGGGCTTGGGCACCGACAACAGCACGGTCAACACGATTCCCGAGACCGTGTACCTGATGTTCCAAATGACGTTCGCGATCATCACCCCGGCGCTGATCGCTGGCGCCTTCGCCGACCGGATGAAGTTCTCGGCGCTGATGGTGTTCATTGCCCTTTGGTCGCTGCTGGTTTATTCGCCGGTGGCACATTGGGTCTGGAGCCCGCTGGGCTGGATCAACGCCTTGGGTGCGGCGGACTTCGCCGGCGGCACGGTGGTGCATATCAACGCGGGCGTCGCCGGGCTGATCTGCGCGCTCGTGCTCGGCAAGCGGGTCGGCTACGGGCATGACAACATGGCACCCTACAACCTTGCCTACGCGGTGATCGGGGCATCGCTGCTCTGGGTCGGCTGGTTCGGCTTCAACGCCGGATCGGCGGTGGGCGCCGGCGGGCGGGCGGGCATGGCAATGCTGGCCACCCAGGTGGCGACGGGCGCCGCGGCGCTGGGCTGGGTCGCGGCGGAGTGGGTGGCGAAGGGCAAGCCGAGCGTGCTCGGCGTGATCTCCGGCGCGGTGGCCGGTCTGGTCGCGATCACGCCGGCGTCCGGCTTCGTGCTGCCGGGGCCGGCGCTGATCATCGGCGTGGTGGCGGGCGTTGTCTGCTTCTGGTCGGCGACTGGGCTGAAGCACCTGCTGGGCTACGACGACAGCCTGGACGCCTTCGGCGTGCATGGCATCGGCGGCATCATCGGCGCGTTGCTGACAGGGGTATTCGCCTACGGCCCGCTTTCGGCCACGACGGACAAGGCCGAGGGCGTCTATGTCGCGGGAACCGCGCTGCTGACCGCGCAGGCCATCGCGGTGGCCGCGACGGTCGCCTACAGCGCCGTTGCGACGTTCATCCTGCTCAAGATCGTCGATGTTATCGTCGGCCTGCGTGTTTCCCCGGAGGAGGAACGCGAGGGCCTGGATGTCGTGCTGCACGGCGAGCAACTCGGCTAGGAGCCGAAACGACACACCGGGGCCGCGAAGCACCGGCGGCCCCGATTTTCCATTCCAGTTCTATGGGTTCTCGCGCTAAGCTCCGGCTTTTCTTCAAGCAGACCGGACACGACGATGGCATCAATCGCCCAAGGCCGCCGCTTTGCCTCGCCGGAGGTGCGCAACATCCTGCTGGCGCGCATCGGGCAGCTTGGCGGCATCGCGTTCGCCATTGGCGCGCTGCTGCTGCTGGTGGCGCTCGCGTCGTACAACCCGCATGATCCGTCGCTGAACACCGCCACGTCGCGCCCGCCGACTAACCTTGCAGGCTTGCCCGGCGCCGTGGCGGCCGACGTGCTGCTTCAGTGTTTCGGGATGGCGGCGGCACTGCCCGTCCTCGCCATGCTCGTCTGGAGCTTCCGTACCGCCACCCGGCGTCCCTTGCGGCTGACAATCCGGCTGCTGTGCACCCTGTTGGCGCTGCCGGTCCTGGCCGCCGTGCTGGCGGCGGTGCCAGAATTGTCCTGGCCGACCCCTGCCGGAACCGGCGGTGCCATCGGGCACATGCTTGCCGAGCACGCCCTCCGCTTGGGACATGGGCTGCTCGGCGCCGCCGGGATCGTCCTGGTTCAAACGACGGGGGTGGTGCTGGCGCTGGTCCTGGTCGTGTCAAGCCTTGGGCTTTCGGCCGGCGAGTGGCGCGCGGCGGGCCAGGGCGCAATGGGCGCCGCGCGCGGCGGCGGGCGAGCCGCTGGGCTGCTGGCCCGCATGGGCCTGCGCACCGCCGAAGCTGGGCGCGCGGCCGTAGAGCCTGTCCTGCGCCGTTTGAAGCCGCTGCCCGAAGCCGTGCCACCCCCTGCGCGCGCACCTAGCTCCGCTCCCGCCCGCGCCGTGGCAAGCCGCGACCCGGCATCCGAGCCCATCCGCCCGATTGCCCGTCCAGATCCGACCGGCATCTCGATCCCAGTCGTCGCCGACTCGGCCGTCACTGAGGCCAAGCGCAAGCCGCCGCCGCGCGCAGAGACTCCGTCGCCGACCGAAGGTTGGCAGTTCCCGCCGCTGTCGCTGCTCAGCCCTGCCCCGGTGCGCGCCGGGTCAGGTCCCAGCGAGGACGCGCTGCAGGCCAATGCCCGACTGCTGGAAACCGTGCTGGGCGACTACGGCGTGCAGGGCGCGATCCGCGACATCCGGCCCGGCCCGGTGGTCACACTCTACGAGCTGGAGCCGGCGCCCGGCATACGCAGCGCCCGGGTGATCGGCCTCGCGGACGACGTGGCGCGCAGCCTTTGCGTCACCGCCGTGCGCATCGCCACCGTGCCCGGCCGCAACGTGATCGGCATCGAGGTGCCGAACGAGAAGCGCGAAACGGTGTTCCTGGCGGAACTGCTCGGCAGCGAGGATTGGCGCGGCCATCCCGGCCGCCTCGCCTTGGCGTTGGGCAAGGACATCGGCGGCACCCCGGTCATCGCCGACCTAGCGCGCATGCCGCATCTGCTGATCGCGGGGACCACCGGGTCCGGCAAGTCGGTCGGCATCAACGCCATGATCCTGTCTATCCTGTTCCGCCTGTCGCCCGACCAGTGCCGGCTCATCATGATCGACCCGAAGATGCTCGAACTCTCGGTGTACGAGGGCATCCCGCATCTGCTGGCGCCCGTGGTGACAGAACCGTCCAAGGCGGTGACCGCCCTGAAATGGACGACGCGGGAGATGGAGCGGCGCTACCGGGCAATGAGCCAGCTCGGCGTGCGCAACGTCGGCGGCTACAACGACCGCGTCGCCGAGGCGACGGCCCGGAACGAGACCGTGACCCGGCGCGTGCAGACCGGCTTCGACAGCGAGACTGGGCGGCCGACCTACGAGGAGCAGCCGCTCACGCTGAAGCCACTGCCCTACATCGTCGTGGTGATCGACGAGATGGCGGACCTGATGATGGTCGCAGGCAAGGAGGTCGAGGCCGCCGTGCAGCGCCTGGCGCAGATGGCGCGCGCCGCCGGCATCCACGTCATCATGGCGACGCAGCGTCCGTCCGTCGATGTGATTACCGGCACGATCAAGGCCAACTTCCCCACCCGCATCAGCTTTCAAGTCATCAGCAAATTCGACAGCCGCACTATCCTGGGCGAGCAGGGCGCCGAGCAGCTGCTGGGCCAGGGCGACCTCCTGCACATGCAGGGCGGCGGACGCATCGCCCGCGTGCACGGCCCCTTCGTCGCCGACCGGGAGGTGGAGGACATCGTCGCCTTTTTGCGTGCCCAGGCCGAGCCGACCTATGACGACGAGGTGACGGAGGGCGCGGATGCCGACGACGGCGACTCGGGCGCCAATGCCGGCCTGTCCGGCATCGCTGCCGCCGGGGACGGCGAGAAGGGATTGTTCGACCAGGCGGTCGCCCTGGTCTCCCGCGAGGGCAAGGCGAGCACCAGCTTCATCCAGCGGCACCTCGGCATCGGCTACAACCGCGCGGCGAAGCTGATCGAGCAGATGGAGAAGGAGGGCGTCGTGACGGCTGCGAACCATGTGGGCAAGCGCGAGGTGCTGACCCGCTCCACCCGCGACGACGACGATTAAGGAGTTTTGCCATCAATTTCCAGGTTGGCTGCACGCTGCAGTATGACGTCAAGGGCCCGACGGCCTTCGTGTTCAACTTCGAGATCGCCCGCTTCGACCGGCAGGTGGTGCGGAACGAGACGTTGGACTTCACCCCGGCGCTCGATGCCGAGCGCTTCACCTTGCCGGAAAGCGGCAACCGCATCCTGCGCGTCCTCGCGCAGCCCGGCCCGCTCCGGGTGGAGTACCGCGCCGAGGCGACACTGGACCCCGTGCTGTGCGATCCGGCCCAGGTGGGCGAGGTGCCGGCCAGCCGCCTGCCCGTCCCGGTGCTGACCTACCTCAATCCCAGCCGTTACTGCCAATCCGACCGCCTGGCGCTGTTCGCGCAGCGCAGTTTCGGCGGCATGGCGCCGGGGCATCAGCGGGTGGGGATGATCTGCAACTGGATCTGCGACCACGTCGATTACCGCAGCGGCACGACGGACGCGATGACCTCGGCGGCGGACACCCTGATCGAGCGCCAGGGCGTGTGCCGGGATTTCGCCCACCTGGCCATCGCGCTGTGCCGGGCGCTGGGCATCCCGGCGCGGTATGTCAGCGCCTATGCCTGGCGCCTGGAGCCGCCCGATTTCCATGCGGTGTTCGAGGCCTGGCTGGAGGGACCGGACGGCGGCGCCTGGTACTTGTTCGATGCGACCCGCAAGTCCGCCATCGACGGCCTGATCCGCATCGGCTTCGGCCGGGATGCCGGGGAGGTCGCGTTTTCCAGCATCTTCGGCACGTCGGGGAGCAAGGCGCCGGAGGTCTCGGTCGCCGGGCCGCCCAGCACGGGGCCGACCACGAGCCAGGCGGTCTCCACCTCGTCGCTCTGAGCCGTGCTGAACCCGGCCTCTCCGCTTGCCCGGCTGATGGCCGTGCCGATGCGGCCGGGCGTCGTCACCTGGATCGGCCTGCGGCCGGCCCGCCTTGCGCCGATGTTGTCACCTGCGACCCTCGTGCTGATGCCGGGCCAGGGTATCGTGGACGACCACTATAGCAGCGCCACCCAGGGCGCCCGCCAGGTCACGGTGATCGCGGCTGAGCACCTGGCGGCCATCGGCAGCTACCTGGGCCAAGGCAGCGCGCCGCCCGAACTGCTGCGGCGGAACATCGTGGTGCGCGGGATCAACTTAGGCGCCTTGAAGGCCCGGCGCTTCCGGCTGGGGCGCGCGGTACTCGAATGCAGCGGGGAGTGCCATCCTTGCTCCAAGATGGAGCGGCTGCTGGGTGCCGGCGGCTACAACGCCGTCCGTGGGCATGGCGGCATCACGGCGCGGGTGCTGGAAGGCGGCGAGGTGCGCCTGGGCGATCTGCTTGCTCCCCTGGACTGACCGCGACGCCGGCCGTGGCGCCGGCGATGGGCGGACATGTGCCGTCGGCGTTTCGCCCCGGCGCCGCGGAATGGCATGGTGTCGCAATGACGTATCCGGCATGGCTGCCTGTGCTGCTTGGCTTCCTGACCGCGGTCGGGCCGCTGTCCACCGACATGTATCTGCCGGCCTTCCCGGCCATCGAGGCCTCGCTGGGCGGGCGGCCCGGCACGGCGCAGGTGACGCTGGCGACCTGGTTCGCCGGCCTCGCCATCGGGCAGATCACCCAAGGGTCGCTATCCGACCGCTACGGCCGGCGGGGACCGCTGGTGGTGGGCACGGCGGTCTATACGCTCGCCAACGCCGGCTGCGCCCTGGCGCCCGACCTGTTCACCTTGTCGGCACTGCGCTTCGTCGCGGCGTTCGGCGGGTCGGCCAGCATGGTGATCCCGCGCGCCGTCGTGCGCGACTTGGCGGACGGGCTGGCGGCGGCGCACCTGATGTCCCGGCTGATGCTGGTGATGGGCGTGGCACCCATCCTGGCGCCGACGCTGGGCGGCCTCATCCTCGGATACGCCCCCTGGCATGCGATCTTCTGGTTCACCGCGGTCTATGGCGGGGTCTGCTGCGCGCTGGTCTGGCGTTTCCTGCCGGACACGCTGCCGCCGCACCGGCGCATGCAGCTCGGCTTCGGCAACCTGGTCGCCCGCTATGCCGGGGTGCTGCGGGGCCGGGTGTTCCTGTCCTATGCCGTCATGGGCGGCTGGGGGATGTTCGGCATGTTCGCGTATATCGGCGGCTCGCCGCCGGTCCTGATCCAGCGTTTCGCGTTCAGCCCGGCGCAGTACGGCATGCTGTTCGGCGCCAGCGCCGGGGCGTTCATCCTGTCGTCGCAGGTCAACCCGCGCATCCTGCCCCGGGTTGGCGCGGCACGGGTGCTACGGATCGGCACCACGGTCTATCTGCTCGCCGCGGCCACCTTGCTGGCTTGCGCCGTGCTGGACGTGGGCGGCGTCTACGGCGTCGTGCTGCCGGTGGTGCTCGCGATGGGCAGCATGGGGTTCGTGATGCCCAACTCGGCCGTCGGCGCGCTGTCCCGCCACGCGGCGCAGGCCGGCAGCGCGTCCGCGCTGATGGGCACGATCGGCTTCTGCCTTGCGGCGCTCAGCGGCGTGCTGGTCGGCGTCTTGAGCGATGGCACGGCGCGACCCATGGCCATCCTGATGCTGACCGGCGCCGTGGGCGCCATGCTGGCCGACCGTCTTCGGCCCAAGCCCGCCTCCATCCCGCAGACCTTGGACATCGCCACATGACTCTCCTGATCGGCATCCCCGCCTGCACGCGGGACATCGACGGACGCTTCCAGCATGCCAACCCGGCCCGCCACGGCGCGGCGCTGATGGGTGCCGCCGACGCGCTCCCGGTGCTGATCCCGCCTTTGGGGGACGTTGCCGTCGCCATTCTCGACCGGCTGGACGGGCTGGTGCTGCCCGGCAGCCCCAGCAACGTGGAGCCGAGCCGCTACGGCGCGGAGGACGAGACGCCCGGCCTGCACGACGCCGCCCGCGACCGCACCACCCTGCCGCTGATCCGCGAGGCGCTGCGCCGGGGCATGCCGCTGCTGGCGATCTGCCGCGGCATCCAGGAGGTGAACGTGGCGTTGGGCGGCAGCCTGCACCAGCAGGTGCACCTCGTGCCGGGCCGGCTCGACCATCGCGGCGGGCCGGGTCCGCACAGCCAGGCGTTTGCCCCGAAGCACGACGTCGTGCTGTTTGGCGAGCTTGCGCGGCTGCTGGGCCATGGACGCATCCGGGTGAACTCGGTGCACGGCCAGGCGATTGACCGCCTGGCGGACGGGCTGGTGGCGGAGGCGGTGGCGCCCGACGGCACGGTCGAGGCGGTGCGGGCACCGGGCGCGGGCTTCGCGTTCGCGGTGCAGTGGCACCCGGAGTGGGACTATGCTTCGGACACGAACAGCATCACGCTGTTCCGCGCCTTCGGCGACGCCTGCCGGGCCTATGCCGGCGGGATCAGGAAAGCGGCATGAGCGTCGATTCGGCACGGGGCGGACAAGGAGGCGTCTAGCCATGGATATGCATCTGGCAGGCAAGCGCGCCTTGGTGACGGGTGGCTCGAAGGGCATCGGCCGGGCCAGCGCCGAGGCGTTGGCCGAGGAGGGCTGCGATGTCGTCCTGGTCGCCCGCGACCCGGCGGCGCTGGAGGAGGCTGCCGCCGTGCGGAGCCGCCGCCAAATTCGGGTCGAAACCGTCACCGCCGACCTGTCCCGGCAGGCGGAGGTGGAGCGCGTCGCCGCCGAGGCCGGCGCGGTCGACATCCTGGTGAACAATGCCGGCGCCATTCCGCCCGGCGGCCTGCTGGCGGTGGACGACGCGACGCTGCGCGCCGCATGGGACCTCAAGGTGTTCGGCTTTATCAGCCTGTGCCGCGCGCTGTATCCCGTGCTGAAAGAGCAGCAGGGCGTCGTCGTGAACGTGATCGGCGCGGCCGGGGAGACGTTCGAGCCTGGCTACATCGCCGGCACTGCGGGCAATGCCGCCCTGATGGCGTTCACCCGCGCGCTGGGCCGCGGCGCCCATACGGACGGCGTTCGGGCGGTGGCGATCAACCCCGGCCCGGTCGCCACGGCGCGGCTGGAGCGGCTGCTGCG
Source organism: uncultured Acetobacteraceae bacterium (assembly GCA_964236755.1). GTDB lineage: Bacteria > Pseudomonadota > Alphaproteobacteria > Acetobacterales > Acetobacteraceae > CAHJXG01. The sequence goes on along the minus strand of CAXSHI010000206.1, from coordinate 349 downwards.
GCATCGGGCTGCGTCGGAGTTGGGCGATGCCAACCGGTGGCTTGAGCTGTGCAAAGGCATGCCGTACAGCCGGCCGGCGCAGCCGGAGGAGATCGCCGCTGCCGTTGTCTTCCTCGCCAGCCCGCGGTCCGCTTACACCAACGGGACCGTGCTGACCATCAATGGAGGGCCGTAGTTGGGGCGGAGTTGATAGATCTCGACTCCATACCCTGGCGCGAGCCGCCATTTCGGAGCTTCTGTTTGGCGGCCGACGTTGCCGTTGTCTGCTTAAGCAAGTCCAGGCGTTGCACTTTATCAAACGGTCGGACCCTGTTGGCGAAGTCGCCCGCTAGGCTGCGAGCGCGGCGAA
>CAXSHI010000205.1:0-7948 GCA_964236755.1 uncultured Acetobacteraceae bacterium | reverse complement strand
GACTGGCTCAAAGCCACGATCAAAAGCAAGCATTCAAGACCTAACAGAACCTAGCCCGCATTGGTCGAACCGTCCGTGAGAGCAGAGGACGCCACCCTGGCGGCGGTCTTGCGTCCAGGTCGGATTTATCTCAATTTAAATACTGCGCTGGCGTTTCGGGAATAAAGTTCAATAATCGTAACAGGATTGATAATGGAACGTTATCTTCTTGCTGTTTCCGCGATCATGGCCGCCCTGCTGGTCCCGGACGCCCGGGCGGCGCCGGCCAACGAACCCGGCCGCGTGCCGTTCGACGTCAACAGCCCGCAGATCCAGGAGCAAGCGCGGACGCTCGCCCGCAAGCCGCCGCTCGCCCCGGTTCACGGCCGCCGCATCGTCGAGGACCGCAGCGGTCGCAAGCAGGCCGGCAAGGCCTCGTTCTACGCGCCCTCGTTCCAGGGCAAGACGATGGCCGACGGCCGCCGCTTCAACCACGCCGGCCAGGCTGCCGCGAGCAAGACGCTGCCGCTCGGCACCGTCGCCAAGGTGACCAACACCGAAACCGGCAAGACCGCCGAGGTGACGGTCGAGGACCGTGGACCCTACGTGGATGGCCGCACCATCGACCTCACAAGGTCCACCGCGCAGCAGATCGGGTTGGACAACCACGCCGGCGTCGCCCCGGTCATCGTGGCGCCCGTCGCGGTGCCGCAGCCGGATGGCTCCATGACGCCCGGCGCCGGCGCGCTTCCCGGCCCCGCAACCGCTTCACCCTCCGGTTGATCACCACGCCGCGGGGTGCTGGACGATCAACGCATCACGCCTCCCGCGTCCAGACGACGGAACCGCGGAGTTTTTGCCCGGGACGCGCCGGGTGGTCCTGCACGTCGGTCGTGAGCGTCAGCCTGTCGCCGTCCAGCATGTAGTGCCGGGGCTGCTCGGTGTTGACCCAAGCGGGATGCCACGCAACGTCCACGTCGGTGATCAGCCGAGTGCCCTCCAAGCGATACCGTCCGGTGTAGGCTGACAGGCCTTGAAACAGGGCGGCGGTCTCGGCCTCGCCTGCCGGCGGCTTGCGTCCAGACGAGGTGATGAGGACCGCCATGCGTTCCGGGGTGAACACGATGCAGCCTTGCGGGTTGGGGCCGTGAAGGTCGGCGACTTCGCCGGTGTCCTCGTTCCGCACTTGGATGGACACCAGTTGCCAACTGCCAAGAAGAGAAGCGGCATCAACCACTGATTCCTCCACCGTATCCGCCTGCAACGGGTGCCGAGGGTGCTATGTTTTCCGCTCTCAATCAACGTATGCGACGATTGTCTGGCCAGGAAATAAAGGATGGTCGATTGGCGCCGTCCGAAGCGAAAGCCGATCATTGTCCAAGGTGTAATAGCGAACCTGTTCAGTTCCCTCCCAACTGGGAGCCTAGGCCATATCGACTTTGGTCACGAACCTGTCCGCGTCGAGCGAGAATTTCCCGGAATAGGCCATCATGGATTGAAACAGCGCAGTCCTTCTAAGGTCAGAGTCCGCCGGTGGGCGGCCACTCGACATGAGCAGGCCCATCAAGCGGCCGCTCGGTTCAAAGGCGTAGCCGCGCGGCTTCGCACTGTAGAGGTCGCGTCGCTCAGACGTATCCCTGGATGACAACGTAGGCAGCCGTGAGCCGCCAGGCGCCGATCAGCTTCGACCCGAACTTGTCCATGTCGCCTGCTCCAAGCACCGGCCGCAGCTTAATGCTGGTGGATGGGCGCCTTCAACGGTAGGCGCTGCCGTCCTCCGCACGTTGCGGCGCATCAACGAAGCGCCCCTGGTCCGGCACGGCCACCCGGTCGAACTCCCGCGCGAGCACCTGCAACGCTTCCCGCATCTTCGCCCCCCGCATCGCCCGGCCATGGCCCGTGACCGCCAGTTCCGGCTCCAACGCCGCCAGCCGCCGCACCGACTCGCGGGCGGCCTGCCAGTCATGGGTGAAGTACTTCGGCGGCCCGTGCAGCTCCGGCTCCTGCGTCACTGCGGCGTAAGCGGACTCCTGCGCCGTCGTCACGAAGGCGTCGCCGGCGATCAGCGCGCGGTCCGCCTCCCGCCACAGCGAGACCTGCCCGACCGAGTGGCCCGGCGTGTGCAGCCACCGCCAGCCGGGCATGGACGGCACGCTGCCGTCCTCGGGCAAGATGCGCAGCCGATCCCCCACGTTCACGGGTCCGCGGGGGAACAAGGGCGACAGCAGCGCCGTGAGGCCGCCGCCCACCGTGGGGTCGGGCGGCGGATAGGACGCGCTGCCGTCGAGGTACGGCGCCTCCAGCGCATGGGCATAGACCGGCACGTCCCAGCCGCGGGCCAGTTCCTCCAGCGCGCCCACGTGGTCGAAATGCCCATGCGTGAGCACGATGGCGGCCGGCGGCACGTCCGCGCCGAAGCGTTCGGCTGCAGCCCGACGTATCCGCCCGGCCATCCCCATGATGCCGGCATCGACCAGCACCCAATCCCGCGCGCCCGGCATGCCGCAGAGCACCGCGTTGACAATGGCGAGACGCAAGTAGGCAAGGTCGGGCGCGACCTCCATCGTGCCGTCGTCCTGCGCCGTGCCGGCGATGTCGGACGGGTCCATCGGGATCTGCTGGGCCATGCTGTTTCCCCTTTTCATCGTCAGATGTCGTCAACGCGAGGCGGCTTGGAAGAGTGCTGCGACGAGTGCAAAAGGCCGTGAGGCGCCGGGCCGGCGTTCACAGCCGCCGGAGCAGCGTCGCCGCCATGGCCGCGGCGCCGGCCGCCAGCACGAACGGCGCGCCGGCGAAATGCACCGGCAGGCCCGGCGAGGTGAAGGCATAGAACAGCCCGGCCGTCAGCAGCGGCGCCACCACGGCGGTCAACCCCTCCACCGCGGTGAGCACGCCCTGCATCTCCCCCTGGTTGTCCACGCCGCCGCGGGCGGAGACCATCGCCCGCACCGAGGGCACCGCCAGCCCGCCCAGCGCCAGCAGCACCACGACGGGCACGACCGTCCAGCCCGCCAGCGCCAGGGCGAGCACCACGTAGCCGAGCGCGCCTGCCGCGTAGCCGAGCAGCGCCGTGCGCCGCTCGCCGAGCCGGGCGGTGATGGACGACAGCAGGACGCCCTCGACCACCGCCTGCGACGCGCCGATCCCGGCCAGCACCCAGCCGTTCGCCCCGGCGCCCCAGCCGAAGCTGTAGCGGGTGAACAGCACGAGGCTGCTCTGCACCGCGCCCAGCCCGATCCAGCTGCACGACCACGCGACGGCCATGCTGCGGAGCGCCGGGTCGCGCCAGACGTTGCGCAGCAGGCCGAACGGGTTGGCGCGCGCCCAGGTCACGGGCCGCCGGTCCTCCGGACGCAGGCTCTCCGGCAGCACGAAGATGCCATAAAGGGCGTTGGCGAAGGCGAGCGCCGCCGCCGCGTAGAACGGCAGGCGCAGCCCGTACTCGCCGAGGAAGCCGCCCAGCGCCGGGCCGATCACGAACCCGGCCCCGAACGTCGCGCCCACCAGCCCGAACCGCCGGGCGCGGTCGCCCTTGCCGCTCACGTCGGCGATGAAGGCGGTCGCGGCGGCGACGTTGGCAGAGGTGGCGCCGGCGATCAGCCGCCCCACGAACAGCCACCACAGGCTCGGCGCCCACGCCAAAAGGAGGTAGTCGATCCCGATGCCCACGACGGAGGTCAGGATGATGGGCCGGCGGCCGAACCGGTCGCTCAATGCGCCCAGCAGCGGGGCCGCGAAGAACTGCACGCCCGCATAGGCGGCGATCAGGGCGCCCACCCAGGGCGCCGCGCGCTCGGGCGGCAGGTGGGCCAGCTCCTGCACCAGGCCCGGCACGATGGGGGCGATGATCCCGACGCCCAGCGCGTCCAGCCCCAGGGTGATGAGAACAAACGCGATCGACACGCCGTGCGACCGGTCGCCAAGCAGCTCCTTCAGCAATTCGGCTCCAACAGTTTGCATGGCGCGCGGCGCCAATGGTTTGCATGGCGCGCGACGGTTGCGGCAACGCCGTTCCATCCGCAACGTTGCACCGGATCGGAGGAATTCCAGTGCCCGCCACGCTGCCGCGTTTCGTCGTCCTGTATTCCGCCTTGTTCGCCGCGTTCGGCGTAGCCTCCCCTTTCCTTCCTGCCCTGCTGGAACAGCGTGGGCTGGACGCCTCCGCCATCGGCCTGGTGCTCGGGCTGGGGTCTGCCGTGCGCCTCGCGACCGGGCCGCTCGGGGGACGGCTGGCGGATCGGTCAGGGGCGGCGCGCGTCGTGCTGGCCGCAGGTCTCGCCGGCGCCGCCGTGGTCGCGATGGGCTACGCCCCGGCGCGCGGCCTGCTGCCGCTGGCGCTGGTCAGCATCGCCCACGCCGCGGTGCTGGCGCCGCTGTCGCCGGTCGCGGATTCGCTGTCGCTCGGCGCCGCCGAACGGCCCGGCGGATTCGAGTACGGCTGGGTGCGCGGGGCGGGATCGGCCGCGTTCATCCTGGGCAGCGTGGCGGCGGGGCAGGCGGTGGCCTGGACCGGCTTGGGCGTGATCATCTGGCTCAACGCGGGGCTGCTCCTCCTGTCCGCCGCCGCCGCCCTGCGGGTGCCGCGGCCGGCAGGCGTCCTGCCGGGCCGCTCCGGCGTGCCGGCCGAACGGGGCGGCAGCGTGCGCGCCCTGCTCCGGCTGCCGATGTTCGCCCGCCTCATGCTCGTCGCCGCCCTGGTCGGCGGCAGCCACGCGCTGCATGACGGGTTCGAGGTGATCCGCTGGCGGTCGGCGGGCATCGGGCCGGGCACGGCGGGGCTGCTTTGGGGCGAGTCGGTCGCGGCCGAGGTGCTCGTGTTCTTCGTGCTGGGCGGCCCCATCCTCAACCGGCTGGGTCCGGGCGCCACCGCGATGCTCTGCGCAGGCGCCGGCGTGGTGCGCTGGGCGACGGTGGCGCAGACCGCGGCGCTCCCGGCGATGGCGCTGGTCGAGCCGCTGCACGGCTTCACCTTCGCGCTCATGCACCTCACCTGCGTGCGGATGATCGGCCGGGTGGTGCCGGTGCAGCTTTCCGCCACGGCGCAGGCCTTCTACGGCACCGTCGCGGTGGGCGCGGCGTCCACGGCGCTGACGTTCGCCAGCGGCCCGCTGTATGGCCATCTCGGCGCCTCTGCGTTCTGGGTCATGGCGGCGCTGTGCGCGGCGGCGCTGCCGGTGGCCTATGGCTTGCGGGCGCCCGCGGACCCAGAGACGGTCCCGGCTGCCGCTGGCAATCCCTGACTGGCTTCCGCCGCCCTGGTCGTCGGGCAATGGTTGGGACTGCCCGCTTTAAAGATGTTCTTAACCACGCGGCGTTAGAGTGCCGATCATCAAGATCCTGAAATGATCTTGCCGTGAAACGCACGATCTAAAAAGGAACGCGACCGGTGAGGCAGGCCGTCTTTTCCATCCGCAGCGTATTGATCACCCTAGGCGCCCTCAGCATCCTGATCGCCACGGGGCTGGCGGGCTTCGGGCTGCTTGGCATCCAGCGCCAATTGGACGCGCGCCAGCGCGTCGTGGTGCTGGAACAGGCGCAGTCCAACCACACGAACGCCGACACCTTCATGGACTCCGTCCGCACGGATGTGTTGCGAGCCTTGCAAAGCTCGGTCGGGACAAACAAGGAGGGCGATGAGGCTATCCGGGCCGAGTTGCGGCACCATATCGACGTCCTGCGGACATCCATTGCCGAGAACCTAACGCTTCCGCTGTCCCCGGAGCTGCACGGCAGCTACGCCGAGATCGCCGGGCGCGTCGCGATATTCGTTCCTGCGGGGGAGGGCGCGGTCGAGCTGGCCCTGACCGATGCGTCCGCCGGCTCCGCCAACTTCGAGCGTTTCAGGGCCACCTTCGCGGTGCTGGAGCAGCAGATGGACGACCTCCGGGACGTGCTGCAGGCCGAGGTGTCTCACGTGCGGGACGGCGCAGCGCAGACTGCGAAACGCGCGAAATGGATGATCGTGGCATCCTCCCTGACCGGAGTCCTGCTCCTGGTGCTGATCACGACGGCCGCGGTGCGGATCGGCCAGGGCATCACGGCCGCCCTGGCAAGTTCACGTGAGGAGGCGCATCGTCTCGCCCTGCACGACACGCTGACGGGGCTGCCCAACCGCGCACTCCTTGCTGAACGCATGGAACATGCCCTGGCCCATGTGCGGCGCCACCACACCAGGCTGGCGGTGCTGTGCCTCGACCTCGACCGCTTCAAGCAGGTCAACGACACCTTCGGCCACCCAACCGGCGACGCACTGCTGCGCGCCGTCGCTGGCCGGCTGGGCGACTGCCTGCGCAGCTGCGACACCGTGGCCCGGCTTGGAGGCGACGAGTTCGCCATCATCCAGGCCCCGCTCGACCGAGTCGAGGACGCCTGCACGCTGGCCCAGCGGATCGTCGAGACGCTCTCGGAACCCTACGACCTGAACGGCCACAAGGTCGTGGTCGGCGCCAGCGTCGGCATCGCGCTGGCCCCGGCCGACACGACCGACAGCGACCACATTCTCAAGATGGCCGACATGGCGCTGTATCGCGCCAAGGCGGATGGGCGCGGCGTGTTCCGCATGTTCGAGCCAGGCATGGACACGAAGATGCAGGCCCGGCGCGTGCTCGAGTCCGACCTGCGGCGGGCCGTGAAGGCGCAGGAATTTGAATTGAACTACCAGCCCTTGGTTGACCTTCCATCCGGCCGGGTGAGTGCGCTGGAGGCCCTGGTGCGCTGGCGTCATCCAGAGCGGGGCCTGGTCCAGCCGGACGAATTCATTCCGCTCGCAGAGGAAACCGGCTTGATCGGGCCGATTGGGGAGTGGGTGCTGCGCGAGGCCTGCGCCGCCGCAGCCGAGTGGCCTGCAGATGTGAAGGTCGCAGTCAATGTTTCGGCGGCGCAGTTCAAGCGTCCTAGCCTGATCGCCGCGGTGTTCGACGCGCTCGCAGCCTCCGCGCTGCCACCGGAGCGCCTGGAGCTGGAAATCACCGAAACGGCATTCCTGGCCGACGCCGACGCAACGCTGGCCATCCTGCATAGGCTGAGGGCAAAGGGCGTGCGGATCGCGATGGATGATTTCGGGACGGGCTACTCGTCGCTCGGCTACCTGCGCAGCTTCCCGTTCGACAAGATCAAAATCGACCGTTGTTTCATCAAGGATGTCGAGACCAGCATGGACTGCAAGGCCATCGTGCGCGCAGTCACCGGACTGGGCAGCAACCTGGGCATCACCATCACTGCCGAAGGCGTGGAAACGACCGCCCAGCTGGATCAGCTTCGCGCAGAAGGGTGCGACCAGGTCCAGGGCTTCCTGTTCAGCCGGCCGGTGCCGGCGCGGGACGTGGCGGCGTTTCTGGGTCAGACGATGGGTGCCGTCCGGACGGGCTATGCCCTCGACATGGCGAAACACGGCCACGCAGAACTCGCGTAGGCCGCCTCCAACGGTCGCTGCTGCCTGCATCGCACCCAGGCCGTTTTCAGCCCAGGATACCCGGCAAATCCAGCCCTTGCTCCCGCGCGCAGTCCAGCGCCGTCTTGTAGCCCGCGTCCGCGTGGCGCATGACGCCGCTGGCCGGGTCGTTCCACAGCACGCGGGCGATGCGGCGGGCGGCGGCCTCTGTCCCGTCGGCCACGATCACCATGCCGGCGTGCTGCGAGAACCCCATGCCGACGCCGCCGCCGTGGTGCAGCGACACCCAGGTGGCGCCGGACGCCGTGTTCAGCAGGGCGTTCAGCAGCGGCCAGTCGGACACCGCGTCCGAGCCGTCCCGCATCGCCTCCGTTTCCCGGTTCGGCGAGGCGACGGAGCCGCTGTCGAGGTGGTCGCGCCCGATCACCACCGGCGCCTGCAACTCGCCGCTCGCCACCATGTCGTTGAACGCCATCCCCAGCCGGTGCCGGTCGCCCAGGCCCACCCAGCAGATGCGGGCCGGCAGGCCCTGGAACTGGATGCGGCTCCGCGCCATGTCGAGCCAGTTGTGCAGGGCCG
>CAXSHI010000204.1:0-8062 GCA_964236755.1 uncultured Acetobacteraceae bacterium | reverse complement strand
CCCGGCGGCAGGCGGACCGGGCCGTCCGGCGTCTCCACCCCGTGCTCCTCCAGGATGCGGATCGCACCCGCCGTCGAAAGGTGGCGGCCCTTGCCGTTCAGCGTGCGCAGCTTCATGGCGGCGATGGTCTCGCACCAGCGTTCCAGCTCGACCGCGGCGGCGACCTTGGGTCGGCCGCGGTCGGCGCGGTGCAGCGGCTTGGGCCGCGGCTGCTGGCGCAGGCCGCGATACAGGGTGGACCGAGACAGGCCGTAGAGGGCGGCTGCGTTAGCGACTAGGTTCTTGCGGTCGGGGTGCCGGGCCGGCAGCGTCGCCAGCCGGTGACGCAGGCTCAACAGCGCCTCGTGCGGGATGCGGGAGGCCAGGGCCTGCTCAGGCACCCGTCTCCTCCACGTAGCTGTAGAGCGTGGGCTTGGAAATGCCCATCAGGCGGCAAATCTCGGCGATGCTGTGCTGCTTGCCTTGATACAGCGCCACCGCGTGCCGGCGTTTCTCGGGTGTCAGCAGCTTCGGCCTGCCGCCCTTGCGGCCCCGGGCGCGGGCGGCGGCCAGGCCCGCCTGGGTGCGCTCGCGGGTCAGTGCGCGCTCGAACTCGGCGAGGGCGGCGAACAGGTGGAAGACGAACTTGCCGTTGATGGTCGCGGTGTCGATGCCCTCGGTCAGGCTGCGCAGCTCGATGCCGCGGTCCCCCAACTTGCGGGTCAGCACGATCAGGTCCGACATGGACCGGCCCAGCCGGTCCAGGCGCCAGACCACGAGCTGGTCGCCGGCGCGCGCCACCTCCAGCGCGAGCGCCAAGCCCGGCCGGTCCGCCCGTGCCCCGCTGGCCCGGTCCTCGTAGATGCGACCGCAGCCGGCGCGCCCCAGCGCGTCCCGTTGCAGGTCGAGGTTCTGGTCCTCCGTCGAGACGCGCGCGTAGCCGATGACCTCGGCGGTCATCGGGGCAGGAAACCCGTACAAGGGATCAGTTCGGACACGTTGAAACCCTACACGGGTTTGTTGCCCGGCAGAACGGCTATTTGCATGGCCCCGCGCCGTCCAAGGCCGGCAGGCAACAAACCCTCCGTTTCCCTGCCCAGCCAACCGCCGCCCGCCTCAGTCCCAGCCAGCGTGCGCCGGGGCCGATGAGGGCAAGCCCGTCCCACCGATCGTGCGCCCAAAGTCACCGAACGTGAGCCAGACGCAGCCGATAATCCCACCAAGCGTGAGCCGGTTCAGGCCGATAAGGTCGCGCCCAACCGCAGATAAGTGCAAGCCGCTACACATAGCGTGCGTCGGACGAACGCCTCAGTCTCAGCGAACATGCGCCGGAAATCGCCTTCGATTGCGCGTCGAGCCGTTCATCATTGCGCGCTGGTACACGTACGGTCCCCGTGCCGCAGGCCGACATGAGCGCCGCCGCCCTGCCCGGCCTGGCCCGGGCGCAGGAGCAGCTTGGCGTCACGATGGAGACCACCACGGTGGGTGGCGTGAAGGCCTTCGTGTTCACCCCACGCACGATGCCAGACGCGCACCGCAACCAGCTCGTCTTCAACATCCATGGCGGCGGCTACGTGTATGGCCCCGGCGAGGCCGGCACGGCGGAGGCCATGCTGATGTCCGCGCTCGGCGGCTACCGCGTGATCGCGGTGGACTACCGGATGCTGCCGGACGCCCCCTATCCCGCCGCGATGGACGACACGATAGCGGCCTGGCGCGCAGTGGCTGCCACGACGGACCCCCGGCGCATCGGCGTCGTCGGCACCAGCACCGGCGGCGGCATGACGCTGGCGCTCGTGCTGCGCCAAGGCGGAGGGCCTGCCGCTGCCGGCCGCCATCGCGCCCGGCACGCCCTGGGCCGACCTCACGGAGGTCGGCGACAGCTACAAGGCCAATGAGTGGCTGGACAACGTGCTGGTCAGCTACAGCGGCTACCTGAGCCACGCCGCCAAGCTGTATGCCGCCGGGCACGACATGCGGGACCCTCAGCTCCCGCCGATCTACGGCGACTTCTCCGGCTTTCCGCCGGCGATCCTGACCACCGGCACGCGGGACCTGTTCCTGTCCAACACCGTCCGCACCCACCGTAAGCTGCGCCGGGCCGGGGTGGACGCGGTGCTGAACGTATATGAGGGGCTGTCCCACGCGCAGTACCTGTTCGACCCCGCGGCGCCGGAAACGAAGGAGGTGTTCGGGGACATCGCCGCGTTCTTCGACAAGCGCCTGGCACCGTAGCGACGGCGGGCCGTATCCCTGGACGCGGTGCAGCAGCGGCACCGTCCGGCCGCGGCAGCGACCGCCGGAGGCGGTGGGCCGGCGCGGGGCATCTGGTGAAGCGGCGCCTTGGCGGGACCGCTGGCCTCGCGCAGCTTCAGGCGGACGCTTCGTCACCTCCTTGCCCTGGCTGGCAAACCTGGTCGGACGCCGCGGTCTGTTACCCGGGCCTATGCAGCCCGTCGGCCCATAAGGTCGGAAGCCGGGTTTGCGCCTTGATCAGACGCGCGCGGACCGATTTCGCGATGCGCACCCAACGCGGAACATCCTTCTCCCATGACTTCGACCAGTGATGCACGGCCAAGGTTTCCTGCGTGATGCAGGAGGCGTGGAAGTCCTCGTTGAAAGCATAGGGATAGAACACCTCGGTCGGGCACAGGTGAACATCCCGGACCATGGTGCCGTCCGGTGAGTAAGACCGCAGCCCTTGCTTCACAAGAAGCTTGGTGACGAGCTTCGGCCCAAACGTGGTCGGGCGTTCAAGGGCGCCCGGCAACGACCGGATGCTGAGGATCGCCGCAAAGGCCTGGGCGATGAACCAATGGCCTGGAACGGCGCCGAACGCGCCGTTCGCCACCCAGTCCGCCGAGGGTTCCTTTGTTTGGAAACCGAAGAAGCACTGATGATGAAGCAAGGTATCCAGCGGCCGGTAAAGCTGGAAGTCGGTATCCAGGTAGATCCCGCCATGCTTCAGGACGGCATGAAGACGGACGATGTCTGCGACCTTCGCCCATTTCTTTTGCGCGTATGCGTCCCGTATGGCCTTTATCGAAAAATCAATATTGTTCTCATTCCACAACGTGAATGTGTAACCTGGATTGTTCGCTCGCCAACTCTCGACAAAGGCCTTCTGCTCCTGAGGCAAGGAGCCGCCAACCCAAACGTAGTGGATGTGTTTCGGAATCATGACCTGAACCGTCTCACGTTTCATGTTGCAGATACGTAACTTAAATCATCTCACAATTTATGTAAACTCCTATTTTTACGACATCGGAACGTAGCCGCGGGGAAGCGGGTGAGGTCCGTTGCGCTGTTCTCATCGCGCCGACAACCAAGCGGCGCGGGGCGCCTCGGCTGCTGTCTGGCGCGACGCGCCCGCCCGCGACGGGCCATCTGGAATTCGTTACTAGACAATTACGAAAACGTGAATTCCGCTTTCCATATAAAACGGTTAAATAACGAAAATTAGATGAGCCGAGCGGAATGCTTCCAAAAAGACGCGGGTGCGACGCTGCGGATCGCTGTCATCGTTAGGATAGAAGAAATGAAACGTAATGATCGAGTTGTCTGGAACAAGTATCTCGCGGCAGGGTGCGTGGCCGGGTGCCTGGCAGCCCAGGCCAGCCCGGCTGCGGCGCAGGTCAAGGGTGCTTGGTCGGCGGTGATCCCGCTGCCGAACAACCCGATCGCCGCGTCTCTTCTGCCCAACGGCAAGATCCTGACCTGGTCGTCGAACAACGAGTTCAGCTTCGAGGGCGACATTGGCGCGTCCGCAAGCCAAACGCAGACCGCGCTATTTGACCCCGTCACCCAGCAATCGACCCTGCGCGTCGTGACAAACACGTTATCAGATATGTTCTGCCCTGGAATCACGGTGCTCGCCGACGGCCGCGTGCTGGTGAACGGCGGCAGCAGCAGCGCCAGCACGAACATCTACGACCCGAAGACCGATGCGTGGTCGGCCTCCGCCCCGATGAACATCGCCCGTGGCTACAATGCCGACGTGATGCTGTCGGACGGCTCCGTGCTGACGCTGGGCGGGTCATGGAGCGGGGTGACCAGGGATCGGATCGGCGAGGTGTGGTCGGCGGAGTCCGGCTGGGGCACGCGGCCGGGCGTTTCCGCAGCGCCGATCACCGGTCCCGATCCGGAGGATGCGGCCCTGGGCCGGGTCAGCCGCGGCGACAACCACATGTGGCTGTTCTCGGTCAGCAACGGCCTGGTCTTCCATGCCGGACCCAGCGCGCAGATGAGCTGGATCACGACTTCCGGCAACGGGGCGCAGGCCTCCGCCGGCAACCGCGGCGACGACGCCTACAGCATCAACGGCCAGGCGGTCATGTACGACGTGGGCAAGATCTTGAAAACCGGCGGCGCCCCCGCCTACCAGGCGGCGGCGGCCACCGCGGGCACCTACGTCATCGACATCAACGCGGCCGTCGCGGACCTGAACAACCCGGTCGTGGTCCGCAAGACCGCGCCGATGGCCTACCCCCGCGCGTTCGCGAACGGCGTGGCGCTGCCGGGCGGCCAGGTATTCATCGTGGGCGGGCAAACCTATGCCACCCTGTTCAGCGACGACCGCGCGGTGCTGGTCCCGGAGCTGTGGAGCCCGGCGAGCGAAACCTTCACCCAGCTCGCGCCCATGCAGACCCCGCGCGTTTACCACAGCACGGCGCTGCTGCTGCCCGACGCGCGCGTGTTCGTGGCGGGAGGCGGGCTGTGCGGCGGCGGCTGCCCCGCCAACCATGAGAACGCCGAGATCTTCTCGCCGCCCTACCTGTTCAACCAGGACGGCTCGCCGGCAGTGCGGCCCGTCATCAGGACGGCCCCGGCCACGGCGCTGCTCGGATCGACCGTCTCCGTGACCGCCGACACCGCCAAGCTCAAGTTCGAGGTGCTGCGGGTTTCCGCCACCACCCACGCCGTGAACAACGACCAGCGGCGCATCCCGCTCGCGGTCGCGGCGAGTGCCAACACCACCTACCGGCTCAAGGTCCCGAGCGACCCGGGCGTGGTCCCGCCCGGCTACTACATGCTGTTCGGGATCAACGCCCAGGGCACGCCGAGCGTCGCCCGAATGGTCAAGATCGGCTGGTGATCGCGTGCCATGTCCCAGTTCCACCCACAATCCCAGTTCCACCCACGCCGGGCGCATGGCCGGGCGGCCTGGATGCTTCTGAGCGCAATGATCGGCGTGCTGGCCCTGTCGTGCCTGCTGCGGGCGGAGGCGGCTCGTGCCTCCGCCCTTGCGGACGCCTCGGCCGCGACGGGGCGCCGCATGTTCCTCGGCGACGGCCCGCTGCAGGGCGCCATCGCGGGCCATCCCGAGGCGCTTCCCCCCCGCCTCGTGGCCTGCGCCAATTGCCACGGGGCCGCAGCGGGGCTGGAGGCCGCCTCCTTCGGGCCTCGGCTGGAGGGGCCTCGCCTGACGGAGCTGCACGGGCGCCGGGGCGGCCCGCCGTCCGCGTTCTCGCCCGCGAGCTTCTGCCGGATGCTCCGCACCGGGGTTGACCCGGCATCCATCCTGATCACCCGGCAGATGCCGCGCTACACCCTTGACGACAACCAGTGCCTCGGCCTGTGGCACTACCTCACGGAGACGAGCGATGTCGGCAGCAACTGAACTCGGCGGCGCAGCCGGCCGTCCCGGCGCGACGCGGCCGGTCCGCCGCCGCTCGGTCTTGGCCGGCTTGGCGGCCGGCCTCGCGCTGCATGCCGTGCCGGCGTTCGCGCATGGCAGCCTCGGCCCGGTGAAGCCGCCGCTCGGGGCGCCTGACATCGAGATCGTCACGAGCGACGGGTTCCGGGGTCCGCTGCGCGAGCGGCTGCTCGGGCGCGCCACGGCGATCCAGCTCATGTTCACCCAATGCAGGTCGATCTGCCCGATCGAGGCCGCGACCTTCGCCCGCACGCAAGAGGCCTTGGCGGGCATCGCCGCCGACGGCATCCAGCTTCTCTCCTTGAGCATCGACCCGCTCAACGACACGCCGGAGGTGCTGCGGGCTTGGCTGGACGGGCTGGGCGCCGGGGCCGGGTGGACCGCCGCGGCACCCGTCAAGGCCGACCTTGCGCGCGCCCGGGCGTTCTTCGACGGGGCGTCGGGGTTCGGCGAGGACCACTCCACCGCGATGAGCCTGATGAACCGCGCCGGCCTGCTCGTCTGGCGAACCCCGGAGCTGCCGGCGCCGAACGAGGTCGTGCGGCTGCTCGCCCACCTGCAGGGCGAGCGCCAGGACGCCGCGTGGACGCCCGCATCGACGCCTGGCGGCTAGCCCGCCTGCCGCACGGCGAGGATCAGGCGGCGGACGCGCCGGCCGGGCCTCGGACGATGGCGCCGGCGTCGCCGCGCAGGACCTCGAAGGCGGTGGCGTCGCCGTCCCGCCAGAACCGCAGGTCGAAGCTGTGCCGTCCCACGCGCAGTCCCAGCAGCGTAAGGTCGGGCAGCCAGGGCGGCAGCGCCGGGTCGATGTGCAGCCGGTCTCGCGGCGCGTCCGGCTCCAGGCCCAGCATGGCGCGCAGCGTCATGAACACCGCCCCAGCCGCCCAGGCCTGCGGCACGTTGGCGCCCACGTATTGGACCGGAAAGCCGAAGGGCGTGCGGGCCAGCCCGGCGTACAGCTCCGGCATCTGGTTCAGGTTGAAGTGGCTCGCCGCCTCGCTCAGGTCGCGCGCCACCCGGCCCGCCTCGGCGGCGAAGCCGTAGCGGCGGAGGCCGAGCGCGATGATGGCGTTGTCGTGCGGCCACACCGAGCCGTTCTGGTAGGAGTACGGGTTGAAGGACCGGTGCTCCGCCGAGAGCGTCCGGATGCCCCAGCCCGACCACATGTCCGGCGCCAGGAGCCGCTGCACCACGCGGGCGGCGCGGTCCGGACGAACGATGCCGGACCACAGGCAATGGCCGACGTTGGAGGCGACCGTCAGCACGGGGCGCTTCTCCCCGTCCAGGCAGTAGGCGTAGAAGCCGCCCGCCTCGTCCCAGAACGTGTCGTTGAACTGCGCGTAAAGCCGCGCCGCCTTGGCGCGCAGCTCGGCGCCGCGGGCGGGCTGCTCCAGCGCGTCGAACAGTTCCGCCATGCGCATCCAGGCGTCGAACACGTAGCCCTGCAGCTCGCACAGCGCCTTGGGACCCTTGACCAGCGTACCGTCCAGGTAGGGCACACTGTCGCCGGAGTCCTTCCAGCCGATGTTCTCGTAGCCCAGGGGCGACCGGGTCTGGTACTCTTGGAACCCGTCGCCGTCCCGGTCGCCCCACTCGTCGATCCAGCGGAGGCACCCCTCGGCCACCGGCAGCAGGCGCCGCACCTGGTCGAGATCCCCGGTCCAGCGCCAGGACTCGTGCAAGGTGACGAGATACAGCGGCGTGGCGTCCGCGGTGCCGTAGTATGGCGTGTGCGGGATGAGCTTGAAATGGGCCAGCTCGCCAAACCGCATCTCGTGCAGGATGCGGCCCGGCTCCGCATCGCGGTAGTCGTCGCGCTCGGTCGCCTGCTGCCGCCCCAGCGCCTCCAGCGTCGCCCCGGCGGCGTCGGGGTAGATCACCATGGTCTGCAAGGAGGCGATCAGGCTGTCGCGGCCGAAAAGTGCCGTGAACCACGGCAGCCCGGCCGCCGGGACGAACGACATGCTGTCCGCGCCGTCCTCCGGCAGCCGGAGCGCGTCCATGTCGGCCACCCCTTGGTGGAAGCTGCGGTAGAACTCCTCGTTTGACGTGTGGATGCCCATCACGCCGTCCTTCCATTGCGGAGCCTGCGCCGCCTCCAGCGCCTCGTCGTGCCCGCACCGGTCCGGGGCCGCGAAGGTGGCCGCGCCGTCGCCGAGGTCGTACAGCAGGCAACAATGCCAATGCTCGCCCGGTTCCAGGGCCACGACGAAGCTGAGGCGGCCGTTGGCATAGGCCATCGCCACATCCCCGTGCGGATGGACGCTGACCGAGCGGCGGAAGTCGCCGTTCGTGTAGGTCGTCTCCAGCCGCTGCCCGGCGACGGACCACTCGGTCGCCACGCTGCCCCGCCGGATGAGGGCGTGGGACTTCACCTCGAACACGTCGGCGAAGTCGCAGCGCAGGCCGATCTCCAGGTTGAAGCGG
>CAXSHI010000203.1:0-8075 GCA_964236755.1 uncultured Acetobacteraceae bacterium | reverse complement strand
TCCTCTGCCTTGCTGCCGCACGAGACTGGCTCAAAGCCACGATCAAAAGCAAGCATTCAAGACCTAACAGAACCTAGAACGTGCCGAGCGAGGACGAACTGTATGTCCACTACAAGGCCGTCGCCGACGCGATCGGCCTTCCCGTCATGGTCTACAACAACCCCGCCACCACGAACGTGGACCTGGCGCCCCCGGTCCTCGCCCGGCTCTCGACCATCGAGGGCTGCCGCTACGTGAAGGAGAGCACGCTGGACGTGACGCGGGTGCGGGATATCATCGCCGCGTGCGACGGCCGCATGGAGATGTTCGCGGGCGTCCTGGGCTATGAAAGCGCGTGGCTCGGCGCGGTGGGCTGGGTCTAAGCGTGCCGTGATCTCGGCCAAGGTCAAGGGATTGGGTCTACCTGCAAAGCTCAGCATGGCCGCCTCGACTTCGCCGCAGATGCGCGAGGTTGGACCACCGCGCATCGGTTTGGCCTCGCGCTGCCCCTCGTCATGCGCTGCCTGCATTCAGCGATAGGCTGTGAACCGTCCCACCGCAAACCGCCGCGCGGCTGCCTCCGGCGTCTCGCCTGCCTCAACTGCCGCCAGCACATGGCTGCGCAGGCTCCTCGAATATGCTCCAGCCATGGACACCTCCGCCCTGACATATGGGCACATACATCCCCATCAGCCCGCAATCAGCTCCAGGCTTAAACAGGGCCGCTAGGTCGCGTCGCGGAGAACCGGGAGGCGTGGGGGCGTAAACGATCCTCTATGGAACGCCCCGCCGCACATCCGCAACCCCGCCACGCTCCGTGCCGCCTAGAAAATCCGCAGGGGTCGCATGACAGGAATCCGAGGCGCAAGCGAAGGGGAAACCTGTGTAAGGGGTGATCTGCCTGTGAACAGGCGCCAAATTGAGATCCTCCCGAAAGCGGATGCAACATACTGACTGCTTTCGCACCTAGAAATGGCGGGCTGGTGAGGCCCCGGTTAGGCGCTTGTTCATATACCCACCCTTGAACCATGCCGAATTCGATCCGCCAGACAAACAGCAGCTTCGCTCGCTGATTCACAGCGACGCGCCTTCAAGACATAGACGCCCATTCTATGAGCATTGAGTTAGCTGCAAATAGGGTGGAGACATCGGAGGCCGTGCGAACGGCCCCCGACCCCTTTTCAACGGTGAAGATCGAAGCGATCGGCTTCCATCACCTTGACCCATGCACCGACAAACCTGTCTACGAACCTGTGTTCCCCATCATTGCTGGCGTAAACTTCGGCCAATGCACGCAGCTCGGAGTTGGAACCAAAGACGAGGTCCGCGCGCGTGCCCGTCCATTTCGCCTGCCCGTCGACGGTCGCCTCGAACATCTCCGACTGCCGGTCCGTCGGCCGCCACGTCGTTCCGAGCGCAAGCAGGTTCACGAAGAAGTCGTTGGTCAGCGTACCCACGCGGTCGGTCAGCACGCCATGCTTGGTGCCCTTGTGCGTCACACCCAGCACACGCAGTCCGCCGATCAGCGCCGTCATCTCCGGCGCGCTGAGATTGAGCAGGTTGGCACGGTCGATCAAAAGATATTCGGCAGGAAGCCTGCTGTCCGGACTCTTGTAGTTGCGGAAAGCGTCGGCGCGCTGTTCCATCTGCGCGAAGGATTCGACGTCCGTCTGCTCCTGCGTCGCGTCCGTGCGGCCGGGGGTGAAAGGCACGGTGATCGTGCGTCCCGCCGCCTTTGCCGCCTGCTCGACGCCGACGCCGCCGGCAAGTACGATCAGGTCGGCGAGCGAGACCGCCTTTCCTCCGGCAGCGCCACCGTTGAAGTCGGCGGCAATGCTTTCCAGCGCAGTCACGACAGGGCTGATCGTCGCCGAATCGTTGCTTGGCCAGCTGCGCTGCGGCTCCAGCCGAATGCGCGCGCCGTTCGCGCCGCCGCGCTTATCGCTGTGGCGGTAGGACGAGGCCGACGCCCAGGCGGTCGTCACCAGCTGCGTGACCGTCAGGCCGCTGTCGGCAATGCGTTGCTTGAGGGTGGCGACGTCGCCCGCATCAATCGTGGGGCCGGTAGGCGCCGGCAGCGGATCTTGCCACAGCAGCTCTTCTTGCGGCACCTCCTTGCCCACATAGCGCGCCTTGGGTCCCATGTCGCGATGGGTAAGCTTGAACCAGGCGCGCGCGAATGCGTCTGCAAAGCCATCGACATCGGCGAGGAAACGACGCGAGACCTGCTCGTATGCCGGGTCCACGCGGAGCGCGACGTCGGTGGTCAGCATCTGCGGCGCGTGCCGCTTGGAAGGGTCATGCGCGTCAGGCACGGTGTCCGCACCCGCGCCATCCTTCGGCTTCCACTGGTGTGCGCCTGCCGGGCTCTTGGTCAGCTCCCATTCGTGGCCGAACAGCGTCTCGAAATAGCTGTTGTCCCACTTGGTCGGCGTCGCCGTCCAGGTCACCTCCAGGCCACTCGTGATCGTGTCGCCACCGTGGCCGGTGCCGAAGCTGTTCTTCCAGCCCAACCCCATCTCCTCGAGCGGAGCGCCCTCGGGTTCAGGTGCGACATAGTCGGCGGGATTGGCCGCGCCATGCGTCTTGCCGAATGTATGGCCGCCTGCGATCAGCGCGACCGTCTCCTCGTCGTTCATCGCCATCCGGCCGAAGGTCTGGCGGATATCGCGCGCCGAAGCCGCCGGATCGGGGTTCGCGTTCGGGCCCTCGGGGTTGACGTAAATCAGGCCCATCTGCACCGCGGCGAGCGGCGTCTCGAGTTCGCGATCGCCCTCGTAGCGCTCGTCGCCGAGCCACTCGTTCTCCGGACCCCAGTAAACGTCTTCGTCAGGCTCCCACATGTCGACGCGGCCGCCCGAGAAGCCGAACGTCTTCAGCCCCATCGATTCCAGCGCAACGTTGCCCGTCAGCACGATCAGGTCCGCCCAGGAGAGCGACTGGCCGTATTTCTGCTTGACCGGCCACAGCAGGCGCCTTGCCTTGTCCAGGTTCGCGTTGTCCGGCCAGCTGTTGAGCGGGGCGAAACGCTGCTGCCCTGCACCGGCGCCGCCGCGTCCGTCCGTCACGCGATAGGTTCCGGCACTATGCCAAGCCATGCGGATCATGAATGGGCCGTAATGGCCGAAGTCCGCCGGCCACCACGGCTGCGACGTCGTCAGCATAGTCGCGATGTCGGCCTTGACCGCGTCCAGGTCGAGCGCCTCAAACGCCTTCGCATAGTCAAAATCCGCGGGCAGAGGGTTGGCAACCGCCGGGTTCTTCGCCAGGATCTTGAGGTTCAGCCGCTTCGGCCACCACTCCTGGTTTGGTGCGCCCTGGGTGGGATGCGCGACACGATTGTGCGCGATCGGGCACTTCTGGCCGGCGGCGACTGCGCCGTCGGTGTTCATCTCGGCTTCGACGGCGTCGCCATGCTTCACTTCAGCCATTGCGATCTTCTCCTATAAGGTTAGACATCGAGGGTAGGACGGGCTGTAGATCGCGCCGTGGAGCACGACCGGCAGAGCCCACGGTGGATCACTTCGGCTTCGTCAATGACGAAACCCGCCGCGTCGGCGGGATCGAGGCACGGAGCGACACCGGCCGCGCAATCCACGTCAACGACCAGCCCGCAAGCGCGGCAGACGCAGTGGTGATGATTGTCGTGCGTCCGCGCCTCGTAGATCGCTGGTCCGCCGTCCATGATCAAGCGGCGCAACAATCCAGCCTCGGTCAGATGGGCGAGGCAGTCATAGACGGCTTGATGTGACACGCCCGGCAGAACGGCCGAAACGATGGCGAGCACGGCCGCCGCACTCGTGTGCGGCTTCGCCTCGACCGCGTCGAGCACCGCGACACGCTGGCGCGTGACCCGCAATCCAGCTGCCCGGATCAGCCTCTCGGGATTCTGAAGAGCAGAGCCGACCATGGGTCACTTGTAACACTCTTCTTGAATGAGTCAAGAAAACTGTTGAATTTGTCCACGCTGCAGAGTTGGAGCGCAGGGCAGCATGTAGCACGGAGCTGGCCTGTGGCGCTGTGAGATGGGCTGACGCAGGAAGTTTGCCCCTGATTTGACCCTGGACGCCTACCTTGCCCTTCGAGCTGAACCAGAACCGCCGCCAGCATGTGCCTTGGCAGAAGCACAGGGCCGCCAGCTCGGCCGCCTGCGACGCGGCCATGCGCCAGCACGGGAGCTTGACGGTCTGGTTCACGGACGGGGCGATCAAGGGCTGGCGGGCGGCACCGCGCACCACCCCGGGCGGGCAGCCTTTCTACTCGCCCCTGGCGATCCAGACAGCGCTCACTCTGCGCGCGGTGTTCCGCCCGACGCCGCGCCAGGCCGAGGGCCGGGTCGGCTCCATCATCGGCCTGCTCGGGCTGGAGCTGCGGGTGCCGGACCACTCCACCTTGAGCCGCCGGGCCAAGACGCTGCAGATGCCGCGTTTGCAGATTCGCCGGGACGGCAAGCTCCTGCACCTGCCGAGGAACACACGGGCCTGCGCCTGTGCGGCGCGGGCGAGTGGCTGCAGGAGAAGCATGGCACCAAGACGCGCCGGTCCTGGAGAAAGCTGCACATCGGCCTGGATGCCGGCAGCGGCCAGATCGTTGCAGCCTCGCTCGCAGCCAAGGAGACCGGCGACGGCGCCGAGGTCGGCCCCTTGCCCGATCGGGTCGCGGGCGTGGTGGCCTTGTTCGCCGGCGATGGTGGGTATGGCCAGGACCGCGTCTGCGCCAGCGTTGCCGGGCGCCGCCCCCAGGGGCTACGCATGAGAAGCTTTGAGTTGAGCCAAGCTGCATGACATTAACCGGAAAGCAACCGTTTACGCTCTGCCTGTGGACGTTTTCTCAACCAGGGTAAACCTGCCAGATCAACCTGAGCTACCTGGGCGATCTCATGCGTGAGCCGTGGCGCCGCCCCGACGCGGCCGTCGTCGTCCCACCGCGCGCGGCCGCCACCTGCAGCACGTCGAACCGAGAGGTTCGCCGGACATCGCCGAACACGGCCGCGAGCTGAGACCGCGATTGGCCGCTTCAAGCAGGCGATCGGTGACGGGCTGCACTCAAGCGCGGACGAGCGCCGCGCGACCGAGGTGGACACCACCGTCCATGCGCTCAACTGCATGGTGGACCTCGGACGCTCGAACCATATCCGCACCGTCTGACCCCAAGCGGGGTTGGAGCTGCCGCGCCCGCCTTCCAGAGCTGTGCAACATCTGTTTGGGACAAACTCGTTCCTGATCGCGACCCTTTTGGCAAGAGCCGCGAGCCAGCTTCACGGTGCCTCCAACGCTACGCCGAAGCCACCTCCTGCGCGAGACGGACGAATTCTTGGCGCAGCCACGCGTGCGCCGGGTCGTGATCATGGGATGCATGCCAGAGCAGCGAGACGGCGATCTGCTGCAACTCCACCGGAGGTGGGCTAAGGCTCAGCCCGAGTTCGGCGGCGAAGAAACGGGCCAGCCGGGCGTGCATCTTGACCACGACCGGCGCGCGCGACACCAGGAACGAGACCGCAAGGAAGCGCGGCGTGGTCAGCACGATCGCGCGCCTGAGCCCGAACTTCGCCAAGGCGTTGTCCACCACGCCACGCTCGCCTTCGCGCAGGCTCGTGAGCACGTGAGGCAGCCGCACGTAGTCCGCCAGTGTAATCGGGGCCGAGACCCCGGTCCGTTCGGCATTGAACATGCACAGCTACGTCTTGGTCAGCAGCAGGCGCCGCTTGTGATGTGGGATTGACCTGGTTCGATGGACGGTTTGTTGGCTTGCGGGCTGCGTCTCGGTCACGGCGGTCTGCATGTTGGCTTCATAGGTCATGGGAGACTGGCAGCCCAGTCCCGAATGCAGCCGCACCGGGTTGTGCCGGCCTTCAATGCAGCTGAAGCAGGCCATCCTGGCCTCGGCCTGCGACGCGAACCGGCGACGGCTGAGCAGCTTGGCTTCGAGGGTTGAGAAGAAGCTTTCGGCCATGGCGTTGTTACACGCGTTGCCGACCGAGCCCATCGAGGGCCGGACACCCGCCTCGCTGCACCGCTGGCCGAACGCCAGAGACGTGTGTTGGCTGCCCTGATCGCCATGATGCGTGACGTCCTTGGGCCGCCGTTGGCCTGCGGCCATCTCGAGCGCGTCCGGCACCAGCTCGGCCCGCAGATGGTTTGCCATGGACCAGCCGACGGCCTCAGCGAAATCGCCTCGGCGGTTTGCGCGGGACTGACGCTCCGCGTTTGGCTTGCGGCTCCACACATCGAGCGCCACGGCCAGATGCAGGACCCCCGCCGCAGCCGGCAGGTGAGTGGTATCTGCGATCCCGGGCAAAGCCCTTGCTGTGCCTGAAGCTGGTTCGGCCCCGGCGCCGTGAAGTGGCGAGCCACCAAATCGGGCGCAGGCCGGACTGTCCCGCTGCGTCGTGGTGGGGCCGCCGCGCCGGTGGCAGGCGCCGGCCAACCCGGCGTCGCGCATCAAGCGCGCAATCCGCCTGCGCCCGTGCCGCCTGCGCCCGTGCCGTTCCCTTGTGCCCGCAGATCGGCATGGACGCGCGGCGCCCCATGCGTTTGGCGCGAACTGGCGTGCACGGTCCGGACACGCTTCAACAGCGCCGCGCCGGCCACGGCGTGGACAAACGCGCCATTAGGTAGCAACCACACCAAGCGCCCACTCCCGCCAACCCATTAATTAGATTACAATGATTGCCCTTCACAGACAAGGGCGATCCGATGACCGACTACGTGCTTGCGGGTCTCGCGAAGCGCCGTGCCGAGCTGGCGGGCGAGGCTGAAACCCTCCGTGCCAGGCTGGCGCAGATCGCGACCGACACGGGGCACCTCGACGCGGTGATCCGTCAATTCGATCCCGACTACGACCTAGCCAGCATCCAGCCCAAGCGTATGCGCCCCGAAGATGCAGCCGGACGCGGCGAGATCAGCCGATTCATCATGAGGGTACTACGGGAGGCAACCGAGCCGGTCGCGACGCATGAGGTCGTGCTGCGGCTGATGACCGAGCGCGGGCAGGACGCGGAGGACCGGCGGCTTGTGAAGAACACGATGAAGCGTGTGGGCATGGCGTTCAGCCGGCAGAAGGCGAACGGGACGGTGCGGGCGATCCAAGGGGCGGGGCCGGTTACGCTTTGGGAGATGGCGGAGTAGTTCATGCTGCTGTCTAAAAAACAGTAGCGTTCGTTTTGATAGTGCAATACGATCGCACTTTAGTCCATTGTGCCCGCATTGCGCGGTGCTTAACGTCGTCCAAGTGAGGGGAAGCGGTAGGGACTAAGGTGGCGGAGGAGAAAACTGATGCGCTTCGAGGTGGGCGACAGAGACGAAGAGATCGCTGGTTCGGCCTCAAGGAGCGTGATGGTTTTTCTGACTTCGAGCGTTGGTGACACCGTGAAGGCAAGGCAATGTGCAATGATGGCCGCGACACTACAACTCGGGAGCAGGCCCATGAATTCTGGGGAGAATGGCAAGAACAAGGCTGCCCTATCGTAAAATTGTCAGGAGCCACCTGATGTCTGAGCAGATGAATACTGATCGTGCTATAAAAGCCCTTTCATCAGGAATATTTAGCGGAGACCTACTGGAAGCACTAAGTGGCCTTTTACCAGAAAGTTCAAGCGATGCGTTAGAATTAGCATTGCTCCGCACTCTTGTAAGTTCGCCTGATCCTAAGCTAAGGAATGCCTCGGCACTTGCGCTCACAGATATTAATTCTTCTATTGCGCCCTTTGTTATTAGAGGGCTTATCCAAAGCCCCGATTTACATGACAGTTTAGGCACCTTGCTCTATGCGCTTCGAGCAATGAATGGAAATTTAGGTTTGAGTGCCATTGCTATAGCAATAGCTAATGCCTCCGAAGAAGCGCAAGAAGAGTTCTTAACTTTCCTTCAGGAAAAACTTGTAGAAACTTTTTCAGAGTATGATCGCGTTGAGGCAAAAAGATATCTTACGCTTACTGCATATGATCAACTAGATCGTTCTAGAAAGGAGGTTTGTCTGGATGCGATAGACCTTATTGATGAGCTGACGAATAGGTAAGCAGTTTCGATTAGTTGGCTCGTTCCCGCTGCCAGTACTCCTTCCACTGCCGGCTGACCGGATGCGCCAGCGCCGCCGCC
>CAXSHI010000202.1:0-8176 GCA_964236755.1 uncultured Acetobacteraceae bacterium | reverse complement strand
CGCCGGGCCGGATGCACGCCTGCGGGCATGACGGGCACACGACGATGCTGCTGGGGGCGGCGCGCTACCTGGCGGAAACGCGCAACTTCGACGGCACCGTGCACTTCATCTTCCAGCCGGCGGAGGAAGGCGGCGGCGGCGGGCGCGTGATGGTCGAGGAGGGGCTGTTCCGGCGCTTTCCTTGCGACATGGTATTCGGCGCGCACAACGACCCCTCGCTGCCGGCCGGCATGATGCAGGCGGTGGCGGGCCAGGTCTGCGCCGCGGCCGACAGCTTCTGGATCAGGATCGCCGGGCACGGCGGCCACGCGGCCCGGCCGCATCTCAGCATCGACCCGGTCGTCGTCGGCAGCCATGTCGTGCTGGCGTTGCAAAGTGCCGTGTCCCGGCGCATCGACCCGCTGAAAAGCGCGGTGCTGAGCATCACCCAGTTCCATGCCGGCAGCGCCGGCAACGTGATCCCGGACGGCGCCGTGCTGAACGGCACGGTCCGCACGCTGGACACCGACGTGCGGGACGACATGGAGCGGATCATGGGCGAGACGGTGGGGGCGACCGCCGCGGCCTATGGTGCCACGGCCGCGCTGGAGTATGAGCGGGGCTACCCGTCCGTGGTCAACGCGCCAGACCCCACGCGCTGCGCCGTGCGTGCGGCGGAGCGTCTGCTCGGCCAGGACAAGGTGATCACCGAAGCACCGCCGACCATGGGGGGCGAGGACTTCTCATACATGGCCATGGCGGTGCCGGGCTGCTTCGTGCGCATCGGCCAGCGCGACGGCGCCCGGGGCGCGGCCCCGCTGCACAACGCGCGCTACGACTTCAACGACGACATCCTGCCCATCGGGGCCAGTTTCTGGGTGGGCTTGGTGGAGCAGGAACTCCCGCGGAGTTAGCCCCGCCGCGCCTTGCCCCAGCCCTCGTTCAGCCCGTCCGGCCGCTCACCAAATCCGTGACCACGCCCGGATCAGCCAAAGTGCTGGTGTCACCTAGCCCGTCCGTCTCGTTGGCGGCGATCTTGCGCAGGATGCGGCGCATGATCTTGCCCGACCGGGTCTTCGGCAGGCCCGGCGCCCACTGGATCACGTCCGGTGCGGCAATCGGCCCGATCTCGCGCCGCACCCAGGCCACCAGCTCCTTGCGCAGCGCCTCCGTCGGCTCCTCGCCGGCGATCAGCGTCACGTAGGCGTAGATGCCCTGGCCCTTGATGTCGTGCGGGAAGCCGACGACGGCGGCCTCGGCCACCTTGGGGTGGGCCACCAGCGCGCTTTCGACCTCGGCGGTGCCCATGCGGTGCCCGCTCACGTTGATCACGTCATCGACCCGGCCGGTGATCCAGTAGTACCCGTCCCCGTCCCGCCGCGCCCCGTCGCCGGTGAAGTACAGGCCCTTGAAGGTGGTAAAATATGTCTGCACGAAGCGGGCGTGGTCGCCGTACAGCGTCCGCATCTGGCCGGGCCAGCTGTCGGCGATGCACAGGTTGCCCTCGACGGCGCCCTCCAGCGGCCGGCCCTCGCCGTCCACCAGCACCGGGCGGATGCCGGGCAACGGCAGGGTGGCGGAGCCGGGCTTGACCGGCACGGCGCCGGGCAGGGGAGAGATCAGGATGCCGCCGGTCTCCGTCTGCCACCAGGTGTCCACGACAGGGCAACGCTCGTTGCCGACGACCCGGTAGTACCACATCCAGGCTTCCGGGTTGATTGGCTCGCCGACGCTGCCGAGCACGCGGAGCGAGGCGCGGGAGGTGGACTGCACCGGCCCTTCGCCTTCCCGCATCAGGGCGCGGATCGCGGTCGGCGCGGTGTAGAAGATGTTGACCTGGTGCTTGTCCACCACCTGCCAGAAGCGCGAGCTGCTGGGGTAGTTGGGGATGCCCTCGAACATCAGCGTGGTGGCGCCGTTGGCGAGCGGGCCATAGACGATGTAGGTGTGCCCCGTCACCCAGCCCACGTCGGCGGTGCACCAGTAGATCTCGCCCGGCTGGTAGTCGAACACGAGCTGGTGCGTCATCGCCGCCCAGACCATGTAGCCGCCCGTGGTGTGCAGCACGCCCTTCGGCTGCCCGGTGCTGCCGGAGGTGTAGAGGATGAATAGCGGGTCCTCGGCCGCCATCTCCTCAGGCGCGCAGTCGGGGCTGGCGGCGGCGAGCAGGGCCGCGTAGTCGAGGTCGCGCCCCTCCTGCATCGGCACCTTGCCCCCCGTCACCTGCACGACCACCACATGCTGGATCGTCGGGCAGTGCTTCAGCGCCTCGTCGGCGTTGGCCTTGAGCGCCACCTTTCGCCCACCACGCCGCCCCTCGTCGGCGGTGATCAGCAGGGTGCTGCCGCAGTCGTTGATGCGGTTCGCCAGGCTGTCCGGGGAGAAGCCGCCGAACACGATGGCATGGATCGCGCCGAGCCGGGCGCAGGCCAGCATCGCCACCGCCGCCTCCACCACCATCGGCAGGTAGATCGTCACCCGGTCGCCCCGCCTCACGCCGAGCGTGCGCAGCGCGTTGGCCAGGCGGCACACCTCCTCGTGCAGCGCGCGGTAGGTGACGTGGCGCTGCTGGTTCGGGTCGTCGCCCTCCCAGATGATCGCCACCTGGTCCGGCCGCTCCGCCAGGTGCCGGTCGAGGCAGGCGGCCGAGGCGTTCAGCGTGCCGTCCTCGTACCATCGGATGCTGACGTCGCCCTCGAAGCTGGTGTTCTTGGCGCGGGTGGGCAGGCGCATCCAGGCGATGCGCCGCGCCTGCTCGGCCCAGAACGCCTCGGGGTCGGCGATGGCGGCCTCGGTCATGGCGCGATGCTGGGCGGCGGTCACATGGGCATGGGCCGCGATCTCGGGCAGGACGGGGTAGGTGTGGTCGGACACTCTGCGCTCCCTCGGCGTTTGTTGCTGTTGGCCCCGACGCTACAGCCCGGCGTCGGCCGGCACCAGCACCGCGCCGTCAACTATCCGCGTCGGCACCGCCTCCAGCCGGTCGCCCATGCAGGGGCCTTGGACGCAGACCCCGCCCTCGATGTCGAACTGCGCGCCGTGCGCCCCGCAGACGATGCGGGCGCCGTCCGCGGTCAGGAACCGGTCGGCCGCCCGGTCGAGCGCCGCGCCGACATGCGGGCAGGCGTTCACATAGACGAACACCGCGTCGCCGCGCCGGACGGCGAACAGCCCGGTGAAGCCGCCAAGCGCCGGGCCGAAGCCGCGCGACGCGCCGTCGGGGATGTCCGCGAGGCGGCACAGCACCCGGTCGGTCACGCGGCCGCTCCCGCCAGGCCGATGACGTGCTGCCAATGCGCTGACGACACCGGGCTAACGGACAGGCGGGACAGGCGGAGCAGCGGCATGTCGGCGAGCGCCGGGTGCGCCTTGATCGCTGCGAGCGTCACCGGCCGCGGCAGGGGCGCGACGGCGCGCAGATCGACGGAGACCCAGGGGCCGCTCTCCGCCGTCGGGTCCGGGTAGGCCTCCCGCACCACCTCGACGACCCCCACCACCGCCCGGCCGATGTTGGAATGGTAGAAGAACGCCCGGTCGCCGAGCCGCATGGCCATGAGGTTGAGCTTGGCCGCGTGATTGCGCACCCCGGTCCAAGGCTCGGTGCCGCACGCGGCGTGCTGGTCCCAGCCGAACACGTTCGGCTCCGACTTCACCAGCCAGTAGGCCATCTATCCCACCTGCTCCCCGTCCTTGAACACGGTGCGGAAGGCGCGGATGATGGCGCTCTCGAACAGGCCGGAGCGGTTGTAGGGGTCGCCCGCGGCGAACCCCTCCGCGGCGGCGCGGTCCTCGACATCCACGAGCAGCAGGCTGCCGCAGGGCCGCCCGTCCGCGTCCAGCAGCGGGCCGCCCTGCACCACGCGGTCGGCGTAGGTGGTGAGATACGCGACGTGCGCCGGCCGCGTCGCGAGGCGCAGGTCGAGGCTTGCGGGCCGGTCGGTGCAGATGATGGCGAACAGCATGTCAGCCCCTCTTGGTGCGTGCGGCGCACAGTAACCGATCAACAGGTGCCTTCAACTGGCGCGGACTCGTGCTATCTTCGAGGGGTGGACGCCACAGCATTCCCCGCGCGCCCGTCGCGCAGCCTGCACCGCTTCGCCAATCCCGGCCGTTTCCTGCGCGTGGCCGGGCGGGCGCAGCCATGGCTGTCAGCGGCTGCCTTGCTGCTGACGCTGGGAGGGCTGGCCTGGGGGCTGTTCGTGGCGCCGGCGGACTGGCAACAGGGCGACGCGGTGCGGATCATGTACGTGCATGTCCCTGCCGCCTGGCTGGCGTCGGCCGGGTATGTCAGCTTGGCGCTGTGCTCGCTCGCCTCCCTGGTCTGGCGGCATCCATTGGCGGATTTGGCTGCGGTCGAGATCGGGCCGGTGGGCGCCGGGTTCACCGCGCTGTGCCTCGCGACCGGCAGTCTGTGGGGCAAGCCGATGTGGGGTGCCTGGTGGGTGTGGGACGCCCGGCTGACCAGCGTGCTCGTGCTGTTCTTCCTGTATGTCGGCCACATCGCGCTGGTGCGGGCGTTCGACGACCCGAACCGCGGCTACCGCGCCGGGGCGATCCTCGCCTTGGTCGGCGTGGTCAACCTGCCGGTCATCAAGTTCAGCGTCGATTGGTGGAACACGCTGCATCAGCCCGCGACCATCACCCTCACTGGGGCGCCGACGATGGCGATGACGATGCTCTGGCCGCTGCTGGCCTGCGCCGTCGGCTTCACCTTCACCTTCGCGGCCATCGTCGTGGCGCGGCTGCGGGCGGCGGTCATGGAGCGCCGCATCCGCGGGCTGCTGCTGGCCGGCGCCGAGCGGCATGAGGCTTCGGCATGACGCACCTGCCCTACGTCGCCGCGTGCTTCGGGCTGGGACTGGCCGTGCCGATCGCGTTCGCGGCCGGCGCCTGGCGGCGGCTGGGCCGGGCGCGGCGGCGGCTGGCGCAGATCGACCCCCGACATACCAGCATGGGGGAGACCGCATGACCCGCAAGCGGCGCAGGCTTTGGATCGTGCTGGCCTGCGGCTTGGGCGTCGGCTCGGCGACGGCGCTGGGCCTCGCGGCGTTCAGCGACAACATCGTGTTCTTTGTGGCGCCGTCCGACCTGGCGGCGCACGCGACCGGTTCGGGCCGCACCCTGCGCCTGGGCGGCCTGGTGGAGGCCGGCAGCGTGCATCGCGGGCAGGAGCGCGGCCAGCCCATCGCGCGGTTCCGCATCACCGACGGCCGGGCGGCCGTGGACGTGTCGTATTCCGGCATCCTGCCGGACCTGTTCCGCGAAGGGCAGGGCGCGGTGACGCTCGGCATCCTGTTGGCCGACGGCAGCTTCCGTGCGCAGGAGGTGCTGGCCAAGCATGACGAGACCTACATGCCCAAGGATGTCGCGGACGCGCTGAAGCGCACCGGGCAATGGCGGCCCGAGCAGGGGCCGCCGCCGCCGGCCGCGACCTGGAACACGCTCGCTCCGACAAAGGTGGGGGCGCCGCAAAAGGTGGGCGGATTATGATCCCTGAACTCGGTCACTTCGCCCTCGCCCTGGCTTGCGCGCTCGCCTTGGCGCAGACGGTGCTGCCGATCTGGGGCGCGCACCGCAATGACGCCCGGCTGATGGCCGCCGCCCCGGCGTTGGCGGTCGGGCAATTGCTGGCGCTTGCGACCTCGTTCGGCGCCTTGGTGTGGTGCAGCGTCGCCGACGACTTCTCCGTGCTGAACGTCGCCGAGAACAGCCATACGCTGAAGCCGCTGCTGTACAAGGTGACGGGCGCCTGGGGCAACCATGAGGGGTCGATCCTGCTTTGGGGCCTGATCCTCGCCTTGTGCGGCGGCGCGGTGGCGGCGTTCGGGCGCGGCCTGCCGTCGGCGCTGCGGGCGCGGGTGATCGGCGTCCTGGGCGGCAGCTCCGCCGGATTCCTGCTGTTCGCGCTGCTGGCGAGCAACCCGTTCAACCGGTTGTGGCCGCCGCCGTTCGACGGGCGGGACATGAACCCGCTGCTGCAGGACCCCGGCCTCGCCTTCCACCCACCGATCCTTTACTCCGGCTACGTCGGCTTTGCCGTGCCCTTCGCCTTCGCCGTGGCCGCGTTGCTGGAGGGCCGGATCGACGCCGCCTGGGGCCGCTGGGTGCGGCCCTGGACGCTGGCGAGCTGGTGCCTGCTGACCATGGGCATCGCGCTCGGCTCCTGGTGGGCCTACTACGTGCTGGGCTGGGGCGGCTTCTGGTTCTGGGACCCGGTCGAGAACGCCTCCCTGCTGCCATGGCTCACCGGCACGGCGCTGCTGCACTCGGCCATCGTGGTGGAGAAGCGGGAGGCGCTCAAGGTCTGGACTGTGCTGCTCGCCATCGGCACCTTCTCGCTCAGCCTGTCCGGCACGTTCCTGGTGCGGTCGGGCATCCTCAACTCCGTGCACGCCTTCGCCAACGACCCGACGCGCGGCGTGTTCATCCTGGGCCTGCTCGCCATCGTGATCGGCGGCTCCCTGTTGCTGTTCGCCTTCCGCGCCCCGGCGCTGGCGCCAGGCGGGTTGTTCGCGCCGTTGAGTCGGGAAGGTGCCTTGGTTCTGAACAACGTCCTGCTGTGCAGCATGGCGGCGGTGGTGATCACCGGGACCATGTATCCGCTGTTCGCCGACTTCGTGCTCGGCTCGAAGATCTCCGTGGGCGCGCCGTTCTTCAACGCGACGGTGCTGCCGCTCTGCGTACCGGTGTTCGCGGCGATGATCGTGGCGCCGACGATGGCGTGGAAGCGTGCGCAGCTGGCGCCGGCGCTGATGCGGCTTTGGTGGGCGGCGCTTGCGGCGTTGGCCGTAGGGGTCATCGCCTCGCTGGGTCCGGCGCGCGGGCTGCCGGCTTCGGCGTTCGGGGGCGCCGCCTGGCTGATCCTTGGGTCGTTCGCCGAGGTGGTCGAGCGCATCCGGCTGTTCCGCGTGCCCGTTGGCGACAGCGTGGCCCGGTTGCGCGGGCTGCGGCTGTCGATGTTCGGTGCGGCCCTGGGCCATGCCGGCATGGGCGTGCTGGTCGCGGGCGTCGCCGGCATGTCGCTCGCGACCCAGCAGGTCGTGCTGATGCATCCGGGGGACACCGTGCAGTCGGCGGGCTACAGCTGGACCCTTGAAGGGCTGCGCGACCAGGCCGGGCCGAACTACGGCGAGCGGGTCGCGACGATGCGGCTGGAGCGCGACGGGCGGCTGATCGCGGTCATGCAGCCGTCGCGCCGCACCTTCCCCGTGCAGCGCATGACGACGACCGAAGCGGCGATCCACACCAACGGCATGGCCGACCTCTACGTCGTGCTGGGCGAGGAGCGTGATGACGCCGCGATCATGCGGCTGAACTACAATCCGTTGGCGCCCTGGATCTGGTTCGGCGCGCTGATCATGGCGATGGGCGGCGGCCTGTCGCTGCTGGACCGCCGCACGCGGGTCGGTGCGCCGGCCCGGGCGGCGGTGCGGCCGGGGTCTGCGGTCGCGTGAACCGCCGCCGGGTCTTGCTGCTGGCGCCGTTCGGCGGCGCGGCGCTGGCCGGCGCCGGATTCCTGACGGTGCTGGGCCGCATGAAGGCCGGCCGCTTCGACCCGCATGACGTGCCGAGCCAACTCATCGGCCGCCCCATGCCGGAGTTCGCCTTGCCGGGACAGGAGCCGGGCCAGGGTTTCAGCAGCATGGACATCACCGCGCTGCGCCGCCCGGTGCTGGTCAACTTCTTCGCAAGCTGGTGCGTGCCCTGCGTGGTCGAGCATCCGGAGCTTATGGCGCTCTCCGGTGCCGGCGTGCCGATCTGGGGCATCGCCTACAAGGACACCGTCGCCGCGGCGTCCGGCTTCGTCGCCCGGCACGGCAACCCCTATGCCCGCATCGCGCGGGACGCCCCGGGTCGTGTCGCCATCGACTGGGGCGTCTATGGCGTGCCTGAGAGCTACCTGATCGACCCCCAAGGCGTCGTGCGCTGGCGCATGGCGGGACCGCTCACCCCCGCCGTCGTGTCGGAGCAGCTCCAGCCGCTGCTGCGGGCCATGGCATGAGGGTGCTCGTCTTTCTGGCGCTGCTGTGGAGCGGCGCGGCCTACGCCATCAGCGACCCGGCCGAGATGCTGCCCGACCCGGCGCAGGAAGCCCGGGCGGAAACCGTCGGCCGCCAGCTCCGCTGCCTCGTCTGCCAGAACGAGAGCATCGAGGACAGCAACGCCGACCTGGCGCGCGACCTGCGCCGCATCGTCC